>CAPOAR010000044.1:0-25746 GCA_948670295.1 uncultured Oscillospiraceae bacterium
TAAGCTCTACCGTGCCTACCTGCTCAAAGAGAATCTTCGTCTGGCTCTCAAGGCCGGGCCTGATGAGATCGCCGGTGCGCTCACCAAGTGGATGGCCTGGGCCCAGCGGTGCAGGATCCCCGTGTTCCGCGAGCTGCGCAAGAAAATCAAACGCCACTTTGACGCCATTGTTGCTGCCGCCAGATTCAGGCTTTCTAATGCCCGCTCCGAGGCCATCAACAACATAATCAAACTCATCATCCGTACCGCTTTTGGCTTTCGCAACGTGGATAATCTTCTCGCTATGGTTATGCTCTCCTGCTCCAATCTTCATCCCACTCTCCCTAACCGCTGACCCGCCCACTCTTTCTACCGAAGCCTCAGTTTTTAGGAGGCCATGAAAAGGAAGAACCCGCAAACCCTGTAATTGCAAGGGCTTGCGGGAGGGTCTAAAAGGCTATGAAAAGTAAAATCCTCAATTCGGGACCATGAGGCCGTGGGTTCAAATCCCGCCACTCGGACCATGTAGGGACGGAGATTTTGATACAATGGGTATCAAGATTTCTGTCCCTACTTTTTGCTTATATCAGCTGAAAACCGTTGATTTCCGTACATTCTTAGAATAAGTACCGCCGCTGGCTGAGGGATACCCCGGCTGGCGGTGGTGCTTTTCTGCTTTTCTGGCGGCAATCCGTCCTTGCACCTGTTGAAACTTTAAGACAATCGTTGATTTTGTAGGGCCAAGGACGAGAGTTCCTGAGTAACCGTTGAATTATTGCGGCAATCGTTAAAATATCACAATATTGGCACCAAACGACTATTTGCCCAGTTTTTCGGCTATTCTGCTCCGCCCCCTTCGTCACCTTGGGGCCAATGATTTATCTTGCTATTGAGCGGCGTTTGCGGTAAAATAAGGGGTAGCATAACGATAGGAGTTCACACATGATGCTTAACAGCGATACAAAAGCGAACACTTATATAGATTTTTTTGCCGGTTGCGGGGGGCTATCGCTTGGATTGGGTCAGGCTGGTTGGAATGGAGTATTTGCTATTGAAAAGGACCCCATGGCCTTTGCTTCTTTCCATAAAAACCTTGTAGAAAATGGAGCCTCGCACCGCCACTTCAAAAACTGGCCCTCATGGCTTACCCAGGAACCTCACGCTATAGAAGATGTTCTCGAAAATGAAGCAATAATAGAACACCTTAAAGCTCTGTCTGGAAATATTACTCTTGTTGCCGGTGGGCCACCATGCCAGGGGTTCTCCGTAGCTGGGGCCAGAAATGGCAACGACCCACGGAATTTACTGGTGTTCAAGCAGATTGAAGCCATCAAGATATTGAAACCCATATTTGCCATTGTGGAAAATGTCACGGGTTTTGAGCGAAAATTTGTCTCCCGTCCCATCGATGGAGTGGATGTGACAGAAAGCGTTGCTGACCGAGCTACGAGGGAAATAGAATCGCTCGGCTATAATGTCGGGAAAGTTATGATTAACGCTGCCGACTATGGCGTGCCACAGGTGCGGAAACGTGTGATTCTTTTCGCCGTATCCAAGGAGTTCGCCGGTACCATAGATGCTTCGCGACTATTGCAGGACGTTCTTTTGAAAGTTGGAAAAGAGCAAAGAAAGCGTTTCCATCTTTCAACCGATAGGTATGTTAACGTGGAAGAAGCTGTGAGCGACCTTGCCGGAGACGAGACGGTGGTTGACCCAGAATTCCCCAATTACAAGACCTGCAAATACCTGCCAGCAACGAGCGCCTATCAAGAGCTGATGCGGAAAAACTGCCTTGAATTGGAGGTTCCTACCTGCCATCGATTCAATAACCATAGCGCTAAGGTAGTGGCTCTCTATTCGAAAGTACACAGAGAAAAACTCGTGGGCCGGTTGAGTAAAGAGTTTTTGTATGAGAACGGGTGCCATTCGAACAAACGATTCGTCTTGGACACAACATTGCCTTGTTCCACCCTTACAACCGCGCCAGAGGAGCTAATTCACTACAAACACCCCAGAGTCGTAACCTTGAGGGAGATGGCGCGATTACAATCATTCCCGGACGATTTTTCATTCTGCGGTCGTTATACATTAAATGGTCCCGCACGAGGTGTCGATGTCCCACGAAATGCACAAATTGGTAATGCCATTCCGCCGTTGGTGGGTCGTGCGCTGGGTATTGCGCTTCAAAGGATTATGAAAATGGTTCTTGAAGATGATCCCGCTCTGAGAAAATATGAGCTTTCTGAAATAGAATAAAATGTGTAGGGCTGTCTGTGAAGAATCACTGACAGCCCTACATACTACTGGTCGGACTCAATTTTTTTGAGAATCAACTCAGCTACGAGCTGAGAAGCGTCCACCTTATGCTCATCGGCATATTGGTGGAGTAGGCGCAGGATAGGCCCTGGAATTTTTACTGGCCTATAAAACTCAGGGTATGCCCAACTACATTTCGAGCAATCCTCTTGGCAGGAACGACACGCTGTGCTTTTAATATTATTGCATGAATCACACAATGGCTGCCAATTTGAAATCGCATCTGTACCCCCTCGTGCGCGAGGTACTTTATGATCCTGCTGGAATCCTGCTTCTCCTGGAGGGCAACCACAAGCAGCGCAAACATTTTTGTATTGAGCGAGTACCAGCGCCCACTTATCGTCAGACAGGTGTGTTCGAGGCATCTTCTTTGCGTAGATATTTAGATCAATGAGCTGATACTGGTTCCCTTGCTTAACAATTCCTAAAAAGCCCTCGTCCCCCTGCAATTCTCGGACACGCCGAAATGTGTCAATATAAGGTTTCCCCTTTGCGGCATCGACAGCTTTACGAATATCCTCGCGGTCAATAACGGGGCCGGGAATGCCGTGTCCTTTTGGCCATAAGGTTTCTAAAATCACTCTGTAGATTCCTCGGTTTGCCGCGCTATTGGTGACAAATCCTCCAGCCGCTTGTTCAATCCACTCATCTCTATCAACCAAAGCGCTTGGGTTTGGATTAGGTGGCAGCAGCGAAGACTGCTGGATTCTGGCGCGGCTCTTTCTTTTTGTATCAGCCATGTGGGTGTCCTCCGCATATTCTCATTTTCAAAGTCTTTCTTAGAGAATATTGTAACACACATGAGCCGTGGTGTACATCCCTATATTTGAATCTTTACTACCTTAATGCCTACTTTCGCTGCGTACTCGACAGTGTTCCTCGTCCCCCCAGGCCCTCCGCTGTAGACGGCAATGACCCTCGACGAATGATCCACCATCCACTCGTTCCTTCTCTGAAAGCAATCCCGGCTGTATGCAGGGCAAATGAACCGCACCAAGTCGGCCCGCTCCATGACCTGCCGATACCGTTCCTGCCACTCCTGGCTCCAGCGATTCTCGAATCCATGGTAGGGGCTGGCGCAAATGAGCCGGATAGCCGCACCCTCATCCCGAAGTGTCAGCACAATCTCTGCAGCCCAAAGGTCCACTCCCCTCGCCATTCCGGATATAAATGTTTGAAATCCGTCAGCAATCGCTGTGCGGATTTCTTTTTTTAGTGCCTCCACGACCACTGCCTCCGGCTGTTCCAGCTTTTCCGGCCTGTGTCCGGTGAAGCAGCACCGATGCTGCCGTAACTCCTGCTCCGACATTTTACCGTCCTCCTCCACAGGTTAATACAGTTTAATATAACGGCATTGTCAGTACAAGTCAACCGTATAAAACCGTTTAAGTGAACGGTACAATAGTGATGAGAGGGAGGTGGCATCATGGATACACATTCCAAGCTGCGGCAACTGATGGCTGAGCGGAACTGGACGGCTTATCGGCTGGCAAAAGAGAGCGGCCTTTCTGAGTCCACGCTTGCGAACATCTTTAAGAGGAACACAGTTCCCTCTATTTCGACTCTGGAGTCCATCTGTTCCGCCTTTGGCATCTCCCTGGCCCAGTTCTTCGCCGAGAGCGAGATGGTGGAATTGACCCCGGAACTGAAGGAACTGTTTGACAATTGGGTATCGCTCACCCCGGAGCAGAAACAGGCGGCGCTGCATATGATCCGGGCGATGAATGCAAAATAATCAAGCTGGGAAGCCTGTGGGACTTCCCAGCTTTTACATCCTCCCCGAAACATCGAAAAAAAGACACATTCCCACCCTTGACAAAGTTGCATATGCTGTGCTATACTTTTATTCGCAAGTTAGCATACACGCTTTCTTGCTGCATTCACCGAGTGATGAAAATGAAGGGCCGAGTACAGTCGAGAGCAGTCAAGTGAGAGACGCAAGCCGCTATAAGGCGAGGGTGCAGTCTGAAAAATGACAAGATATGACGAAGAATGGCCTAATTGAAAAGAAAAGGTGAAACCATTATGAACGCACAGTATCAGAATTTCGGAGAGTTTATCCAGCGGAAACGTGTGGAAAAGCAAATCCCCCTCCGCAAGATGGCGGAGCGTATTGGCATCTCTGCGCCCTATTTGAGCGACATTGAGAAGGATCGACGCAACCCGCCCGAAATGGACAAGCTGGAACTCATCTCCCAGGTTCTCCTCCTGTCGGAAGACGAAAAATCTACTATGCTTGACTTGGCAGGCAGAAAGCGTAATTCCGTGGCACCGGACCTCCCTGGCTACATCATGGAGCGGGAGTATGTGTCCGCCGCCCTCCGCACCGCCCGTGACTTGGATGCGGGAGAGGAGGAATGGATGAAGTTTGTTGCCGAGCTGAAGAAGCGGAAGGGGTAAAAGCAATTTATGTACACGCCCTCGTACAGAACCCAGAAGAACGGAGTCCCCGTTCTAAAGAAGGAAGAAATCGACACAATCGGAGAAGAGTATGTACGGGATTTCCAGCCGGAAGTTCTGAGAAACCCAGCGCCCGTAGACATAGAGGGCTTTATCGAGTGCTACCTTGGAATGACTACGGACTACCAGTACCTTTCCCACAACGGCATCTACCTCGGCATGACGGTGTTCAATGATACGGACAGGGTGATCGTGTGGTCGCCTGAGACTAACCGGGCTGAGTATATCAGCGCAAAGGCCCGAACCGTCATTGTGGACAACAGCCTCTTGGAAGAGAGCCAGAAACATCGGTATCGGTTTACCCTTGGGCATGAAGGAGGACACGACATCTTCCACTCGGCCTTTTTCCGATATGATCCAAACCAGATGTCGTTCTTTGGCTCAACGATGGCTCCCATGATCCAGTGCCGCCGGGACAACACGAAGATGAGCAAGACGAATCCCAGGAACTGGAACGACCACGACCGCATGGAGTTCCAGGCCAATCGGTTCTCATCGGCCATTCTCATGCCAAAGTCTGCCGTAGAGTTGGTGGCGCAGCGGCACAGGAAGGAACGGAGCCTTATCCGTAGCATCGCCATCGTACATGACGTGGTCGAGACCTTTGACGTTTCCATGGAGGCGGCGACTTACCGGCTGAAGGAGTTGGGCATCGTAAGCAAAGATTTCTCCGTCCCCTATGCTGGAATGGACTTTATCGAGGTCTATGCGGACGAACTGGAGAGAGTCAACGATGCATCAGCCTTTGGGCTTTGACCCTGTTATAAGCGGGGATAACTCCCCCGCTTATAATTTCACCCGAATCGTTCGCAATTTAGCGTCCATGCATACGGTTCAAAAGATATTACGCAAATGTGTACTAAGAAGGTTTTACTCAAATCGGGATGGACATTTAAGGTCTAAAATAGTGTCCCTGACATATGCCAACGGTTGTGCTACAATAACATTAACACCAACGAGGAGGTATTATTTATGAAGTCTTTAAACCATGTTGCAAGGGTAGTCGCACAAGAAGTTCTTGCCCATGAGGATATCGATTCTGCGGCAAAAAAACTGCGTCGTAACTTTGTTAAATTCGTTGAAGCGGGAGGCGGTACTGTAGATAAACTTAAAGATGAGAAAGGGTTTATTAACTTTGATGATGATGACATCCCAGTTATTCACACAGTATTGACCCAACTTGCTCAACAGCGTGGGTTCGCATATGCTTTTATGAAGGATCATAGTCGAACGCCCGATTTAGGTGACACACATGATTTTATCCAGGAAATAATTACTCGGATGGAAAAGGATGGCATGGATGAAAAACAAGTTATCCACTTTGCAACCACGCTTGACCGGCTATTCCAATTCTCGTTTATGGCTACCATCGATTATTGCCACCGAATGGTTGATGGTATTGCACTTAATCTAATGCCTTATCCTTACACTCATCAGATGGCCTTTGTAAAAAGCTTTGAGGATACTTTGAAGAGGCAATACGCCATAAGTGTGGTTGAGGCCATTATGAATACCGGAGAATTGGGGGCTGTGATTAGAGATGCTAAAGAGGCCGGATTTATTGATGAAGCAGTCCCTAACTACGGAGATGATGACATTGCTGATGAGTACAAAAGACGTGACGCGGCTGTGATTGAATACTTGAAGGCCAACCCCGAAATTCGGCGTTTTGTCGAGTCTAAGGCCGGAGGGACGGTCGAAGAGATATGGGGTGTAAAGCTGGATTGATTAATGGGTCGTGATCTATGCAGTCTTTCTGGGCGATTTGAAGATGCCAGATGACGGGCGGCACCAAGTGAAGATGCCGGGTCTGATGTATCAGTAGGTACCCTCTTGCACTTTACTGTATCGTACAGTACATTGTAACAGCGTAACACCACATTGAATGTTTCGCCGTATCGCCCTGTTAGTTGTTGTATTCGTCAATTTGGTGACATGAGCCGTCCTGATGTTCTTTATTATTCAATATTATTTAGAAAATTTTCCGAACTTTCAATCCTAAATCCGATATTGACAATATGGTCAATTTGTGCTATGATGATGTCAATAACCGAAAGGAGGCGTTGCCTCGTGGAAGCATTCGACAAAAAGCGGTGCCTGGACAACATTTATTTCCTGGCCAAGCAAAAAGGGAAAAAGATTGGTGAACTTGAAGAACTTGCAGGCGTTAGCACTGGGTACCTTTCCCGCGCTAACAAGGAGGAGAACACATCTAAATTGACCATCGATTTGATTGTTGCTATAGCACAAGCCCTGGGGGTGTCCATTGACAAGCTGGTCAGCTACGATCTTACTGGGCTTTCCTCAAATGAACGGCGAATTGTGGATTTTATTGAAAAGTTGGAGTTAGACACAGTCAAGGGTGATGTTGTCTGGGACAAGCAGTCTCCGCCGTCCCTTGATGATATTGAATGTAGACCTGATGGAACTACCAACCTTCAATTTATCAATCACCGAAACAATGTTCCTTTTTACACTTCGTATTTTTTCCCCGACCACCAATCTGATCTTTCGGGAGACTACTACACATACGACATGGATGAAGATGTCCAGGTAGTTCTCACAAAGGTAAAACACACGGATACCCAAGGTGATGATTTTGAACTGTATTTTTATGTAAATAGCCATTATGCGGGGTACTCTCTGGAGCCGGTCTGTGGAACTTGCCCTACAAAAGAAACGCAGTTCGATACTATCCTTAGTCATTTATATGACACTGTCGTGGAGGCTTGTAAAAACGTAAAGCTCAGCCCATTGGTACGAAATATTATTAACCGCTATATGGGCGACCAGATCAATGATGCGGTCGGTTCAGATGATGATGGTGAGCTGCCATTTTGAAATATGGAGGTACAGAAGATTGAATGAAAAAATGATTGTTGCCTGCCCGGTCTGTGGAAGGCAGCTCTTGAAATCTAACAGTGGCACTCACGCAGAATTGTCCTGCCCCAAGTGCTGCTCCGAGCTGAACTGCTCTGTGAACGGGGCCACGGTCAGTGTTGAGGTGGTCAAGAAGTCACAGAAACAGAAGCGCCCTGCATAACCACAACTGAATGAGAGCAATCAGCCAAGAATGTCGAACCCGGCTCCGTACCTCGAAGGGCATCGTACTGGTTGCGAAAGTTCGCAAGGATTGAACACGGCACCGTATCGTGAAGAGTCCGGCTAACTGTTACCCCCTGTGCAAAGGGAGGTAATAGGTTAGCCGGACTTTTTTTGTTTTCTCTGCTCTCTTACGGGCCTTCCCGTTGAGATAAAAAATATCGCAGCCTGTGTGCGCACATGGGCGAGGATGCTATAACCGCCGACCCTCCCGTTCGGGAGAGGCGTTATCAGCACCCTTGATCCTGTGCGCCCATTTTGGCTGTGCATGGTCCGGGGCTGATACGCCCCGGCCATTTTTGTGTCCCCGCCCTGCCGTCCCCAGGCGGAAAGGACACAAAAATGAAAATCAAGTATGAGTTCGTCACCGGCGCTGTCGAGGTAGAGGTCACCGATGATTGGGGGACGATCCTGGTCGATCTGGACCGGCAGGTGTACAACATCAACCACAAGGAGACCCGCCGCCACTGCTCTCTGGATGCCTACAACCAGGACGATGCCCTTCTTCCCTCTGACGAGGATATAGTACGGGATATCCTCGCCGCCGAAGACAACCAGCGGCTGTTCGAGGCCATTGCCCACCTGGATGCCGAGCAGCAGGAGTTGGTGAGGGCCATCTTCTTTAGGAAGATGAGCGTCAGCGAATATGCCAAATGCTGTGGCATCACCCAGCCTGCCGCCAGCCAGCGCAAAAAAGCCGTTCTTAAAAAGTTAAAAGAATTTCTCTCTTAACTGCTTATACTTTCCCGCTCCCGTGGCCTACCTGTGAAAGGCGCAAACGATACTTGCCTTTCGGAAAGGAAAAGGTCATGCGACACAATTTGAAGATCAGCGTGTCCAAGGGACCCCAGAGCGGCGGCATCGTGCAGTGCCGGAATGTGTCCCTGCGGGAAAAGCTGCTCACTCGGCTGCTGGGCCGCAGGGAGAAGGTGATGATCCTGGTCCCCGGAAACAGCGTGGAGTCGGTGTGTATCACCGAGGTGCGGTCGGGAGGTGCGGCCTGTGAGTAGAATGAAGCTCCTCCTCGATGTGATCGAGGATATGCGCTCCTTGGCGGACAGCCTCCAGGCCGTAGCCAATGCCCTGGGCCAGAGCGACCCGGAGGAGCCCCCCGCTCCTGCCTCGGCCACGGAAGCGCCCCCTGCCCCGGCTCCCGCCGCTCCGCCGCCCAAGGCCATCACGCTGGAGGAAGTCCGGGCGGTGCTGGCGGAGCGCAGCCACGATGGGTACACCGACCAGGTGCGGGGATTGCTCCAGAAATACGGAGCCGAGAAACTCAGCGGCGTGGACCCCAAGCACTACGCCGCTCTGCTGAAGGATGCGGAGGTGCTGGGCCATGCCACCTAACAGCCACGCCATTCTCTCCGCCTCCAGCTCCCACCGTTGGATGAACTGCACTCCCTCCGCCCGTCTGGAGCGGGAGTTCGCTGACCGGGAGACGGAGGCCGCTGCGGTCGGCACCGCCGCCCACGCCCTCTGCGAACACAAGCTCCGCCGCGCTCTGAAGATGCGCTCCCGCAAGCCGGTGTCCAAATACGACTGCGACGAGATGGACGCATACACGGACGGCTACGTGGAGTTCGTGCTGGAACAGCTCACCCAGGCCAAGCTGGAGTGCGCCGACCCGCTGGTCCTCATCGAACAGCGGTTGGACTTCTCCTGCTGGGTCCCGGAGGGCTTCGGCACCGGGGACTGCCTCATCGTGGCGGACAAGCTGCTCCACATCATCGACTTCAAGTATGGTCAGGGCGTTCTGGTGGAGGCCGAGGAGAACCCCCAGATGATGCTCTACGCCTTGGGCGCGCTCCGGCTGTTCGACTCCCTTTACGACATCACCGAGGTGAGCATGAGCATCTACCAGCCCCGCCGGGAGAATGTGTCCACCTGGACGATTTCGGTGGACGAACTGAATGCCTGGGCGGAGAACACCCTCAAGCCAAAGGCGGAGCTGGCCCACAAGGGCGAGGGCGAATACCTCCCCGGCTCCTGGTGCCAGTTCTGCAAGGCGGCGGTGAAGTGCCGCGCCCGCGCCGAGGAGAAGCTCCAGCTTGCCCGTTTCGAGTTCGCCCCGCCTCCGCTCCTCTCGGACGAGGAGATCGAGGACATCCTCGCCAAGCTGGATGACCTGACCAAGTGGGCCAGCGAGATTCAAGCCTATGCCCAGGATGCCGCCGTCAACCACGGAAAGGTGTGGCAGGGCTTCAAGCTGGTGGCTACCCGCACCAACCGCCGCTACACAGACGAGGGGGCGGTGATCCAGGCGGCGAAGGATGCCGGATACACTGACATTTTCCGAAAGAGCCTTATTCCCATCACAGAGATGGAGAAGTTGATGTCCAAGAAGGAGTTCAACCGCATCCTCGGCTCCCTGGTGGAGAAGCCCCAGGGCCGTCCCACCCTCGTTCCTGTTACTGACAAACGCCCCGCCCTGACCAACACCGGCGCGGGCGATGACTTCACTGAATTTAAGGAGGACTAATTCTATGCCTACTCAAAAATCCAACACCAAAGTGGTCACCGGCATCGTCCGGCTGTCCTATGAACACGTCTGGGAGCCTGCCTCCATCAACGGCAGCAACCCCAAGTACAGCGTGTCCCTCATCATCCCCAAGACTGACACCAAGACCATCGCCGCCATCAACGCCGCCGTGGACGCCGCCATCAAGGAGGGTGTGGCGAAATTCGGCGGCAAGGTGCCGCCCAAGGGCGCTCTGAAGCTCCCGTTGCGTGACGGCGACGCCGAGCGGGATGACGAGGCGTACAAGGGGGCCTACTTCGTCAACGCCAACAGCACCACCGCTCCCCAGATCGTGGACAAGGCCGTCCAGCCCATCCTGGACCGGGCCGAGGTCTACTCCGGCTGCTACGCCCGTGTGTCCATCAACTTCTACGCCTTCAACACCAACGGCAACAAGGGCATCGCCTGCGGCCTGGGCAACATCCAGAAGGTCCGGGACGGTGAGCCGCTCAGTGGCCGCACCTCCGCCGCTGATGATTTTGCCACCGATCTGGACGATGACTTCCTGTCCTAAAACCACTCGCGCCGGGTGGCGGGGCTTCGGCTCCGCTGCCCTTTGGCGCGGGAAGGAGGCATCATGAAAAATCTGTCTATCGACATTGAGTCGTTTTCTTCCGCGCCGCTCAACAAATGCGGTGTGTATAAATACGCCGCATCCCCGGATTTTGAAATCCTGCTATTCGGCTACTCAGCGGATGGCGGGCCTGTCCGGGTGGTGGACTTCACCGCTGGGGAGCAGCTCCCCGCCGAGGTGCGCTCCGCCCTCACCGACCCCGCCGTGACCAAGTGGGCTTTCAACGCCCAATTCGAGCGTGTGTGCCTGTCCCGCTGGCTGGGGATGCCCGTGGGCGAGTATCTGGAGCCGGACTCCTGGCGCTGCACGATGGTGTGGTCGGCGACCCTGGGCCTTCCCCTCTCGCTGGAGGGTGTGGGCGCTGTGCTGGGGCTGGAAAAACAAAAGCTGAAGGAGGGCAAGGACCTCATCCGCTATTTCTGCACACCAGCCAAGGACCGGGACGGCAACTCCTATCGTCATTACCCGGAGGACGCCCCGGAGAAGTGGGAACGGTTCAAAGCCTACAACCTCCGGGATGTGGAAACGGAAATGTCCATCCAGCAGAAGCTGTCTCGGTTCCCGGTGCCGGAGGCCATCTGGGACGAGTACCATCTCGACCAGGAGATCAACGACCGGGGCATCGCCGTGGATATGGAGCTGGTGCGTCAGGCCATCGGCATGGACGCCCGCTCCAAGGAAAAGCTGACCGCCCAGATGCGGCGGCTGACCGATCTGGAAAATCCCAACTCCGTCCAGCAGATGAAACAGTGGCTGGCAGACCACGGGCTGGAGATGGACAGTCTCGGCAAAAGGGAGGTCGCCGCGCTGCTGAAAACCGCTCCCGCTCCGCTCTCGGAGGTGCTGCTCCTGCGGCAGCAGTTAGCCAAATCCAGCGTGAAGAAATACACGGCGATGGCAACGGCGGTCTGCCCAGACGGACGGGCCAGAGGGATGTTCCAGTTTTATGGGGCCAATCGTACCGGACGGTGGGCGGGGCGCATCATTCAGCTTCAAAATCTGCCCCAGAACCACCTTCCTGATCTGGCGGAGGCCCGCTCGGTGGTGCGCTCCGGCGATTTCGAGGCTGTGGAGATGCTTTACGAGGACGTGCCGGACACCCTGTCCCAGCTCATCCGCACCGCCTTTGTGCCACAGGACGGCAGGAAGTTCATCGTGTCCGACTTCTCCGCAATCGAAGCCCGCGTCATCGCGTGGTTCGCCGGGGAGCAATGGCGGCAGGAGGTGTTCGCCCAGGGCGGCGACATTTACTGTGCCTCCGCCTCTCAGATGTTCCATGTCCCTGTGGAAAAGCATGGCCGGAACGCCCATCTGCGGCAAAAGGGCAAAATCGCGGAGCTGGCCTTGGGCTATGGCGGCTCGGTGGGCGCTCTGAAATCAATGGGTGCGCTGGAGATGGGTGTGCCGGAAGATGAGCTGAAACCGCTGGTGGACGCTTGGCGCGCCTCCAATCCCCGCATCGTCCAGTTTTGGTGGGATGTGGACCGGGAGGTCAAGCGGTGCGTGAAGGAGCGGTGCGCCACAGAGACACACGGCCTCCGCTTTACCTACCAGAGCGGATTTCTGTTCATCACCCTCCCCTCCGGCAGACGGCTGGCCTATGTGAAGCCAAAGATTGGTGAGAACCGCTTTGGTGGCGAGTCCGTCACCTACGAGGGTGTGGGCGGGACGAAGAAGTGGGAGCGGCTGGAAACATTTGGCGGAAAGCTGGTAGAGAACCTTGTGCAAGGAACCGCCAGAGACATCCTCATGTACGCCATGCAGACGCTGCGGTGCTGCTCCATAGTGGCCCACGTCCATGACGAGCTTATCATCGAGTGCGACCGCAGGGTTTCCCTTGCCGCCGTGTGTGAGCAGATGGGCCGGACGCCGCCTTGGGCGGAGGGCCTGCTGCTCCGGGCGGACGGCTACGAGTGTGACTTCTACAAAAAGGATTAGGAGGACTTTGGAATGTTCTATGTGAAAGAAAAACTCAGCGATTCTGCTGAGATCAATATCGAAATCCACGATGAGAATGTGTTCTGCCGCTGCCCCAAATGCGGCTGCGAGGTGCCGGTCGATCTGGCGGATATCCTGTCCGATGGTGTGAGCGACCTGTTCGGTACGGCGGTCCGCTGCGCCAAGTGCAGCAAGGAGGCCCGGAATGGCCAGTAAGCGCAATTCCGAGGGCTACTTCGATCCCACCGCATATGAGGCTCTCGTCAAAATCGAGCGGGAGGCGAAGCGGACCCGCACCTACCGCCCGCTGGTCTATGTCTGCTCCCCGCTCTCCGGCGACATCGCCGCCAACCAGAAGAACGCCCGCCGCTACTGCCGCTCCGTGGTGGAGCGGGGCGGCATTCCCCTGGCCCCACACCTGTATTTCCCGCAGTTCATGGATGACGGCGATGAGACGGAGCGGGATCTGTGCCTGTTCATGGACATCGTCCTGCTCACCAAGTGCGCCGAGCTGTGGGTGTTCGGGGAGCGGATCTCCAAGGGCATGAGCATGGAGATCGAGAAGGCCAAGCGAAAGGGCCAGCCCATCCGCTGGTTCGATTCCAACTGTAAGGAGGTATTCCAATGAGCCAGCCGTTCACCCTTTACCGCTCGGACAGCCTGGGCCGCGCGTCCAACTGTATGTACCCCCATGCCGTGGAGGTAACGGATTCCGCCTCTCTCGCCGCCGCCGTCAGCTTTGACTATGTGGCGGTGGAATACAAAAACGGCTACCGCAACAATGCCAACTTCATCAAGACCAACTGCCTGATGCTGGACTGCGACAACGACCACTCCGAGGACCCCGCCGCCTGGATCACACCCCAAGTGCTGGCCGACTCCCTTCTGGATGTCGCCTTCGCCGTTCACTACAGCCGGAGCAACGGCAAGGTGAAGAACGGCAAAGCGGCGCGGCCCAAGTTCCATGTGTTCTTCCCCATTCCGGAGCAGACGGACCCCGCCGCCTACAGTGATATGAAAAAGCGGCTCCAGAGCGAGTTTCCCTTCTTCGACTCCAATGCCCTGGATGCTGCCCGGTTCTTCTTTGGCACCAATCCCCCGGAGGTAGAGTTCTTTGATGGCGACCTTACCATCGCCGGCTTCCTGGGTGACCGCTCCTTCGCGGATTTGGAGATGCCGGTGGGGACTACTATCCCAGAGGGCCATCGCAACTCCCATCTGTCCCACTTCGCCGGTCGGGTCCTCAAGCGGCTGGGCGATACCCAGGAGGCCCACGATGCCTTCCTCTCGGAAGCCGCCAAGTGCGACCCGCCTCTGGATGATTCGGAGCTGACCTCCATCTGGCGTAGCGCCCTTCGGTTCAACCGCCGCGTCCAGCAGCAGGAGGGCTACATTCCCCCGGAGGAGTACAACGTGGACTTCCGCTGCTGCCCGGAGGACTACACCGATGTGGGGCAGGCCGAAGTCCTCACCCGTGTGTCTGGCGGGGAACTGCGGTACTCTCCCGCCACCGACTACATCTGCTACAACGGCGCTTATTGGGAGGAGTCCAAACATGGGGCGCAGGCCGTGGCCCAGCGGCTCACCGCCAATCAACTGGAGGAGGCCACCTCCGCCGCCGAGGACGCCTGGGCTGTGCTGACCAAAAACGGCGCGGCGGAAATCCTCGCCGCCATGAGCAAGAAGAAGGCGGAGTCCATGCTCACCAGGGAGCAGACCGCCGCCTACGTCAAATACAAGAAGGCGGCGGAATACAAAGCCTTTGCTCTGGACCGGCGCGGCTCCCGGAACATCACCAACACACTGAAGGAGGCCCGCCCCATGCTGGCTATCACGCCACAGGAGCTGGATGCGGACTGCTATCTCCTTTGCACCCCGGAGGTCACCTATGACCTGCGCCTGGGGATGGCGGGTCGGATGGAGCATCGCCCCAGCGATTTCATGACCAAGGTGACCTCGGTATCCCCCGGCGACAAGGGGGCCGACCTGTGGCAGAAACAACTCGACCTCCTGTTCTGCGGCGACCGGGAGCTGATGGACTATGTGCAGCTCGTGGCCGGGACCGCTTGCATCGGGAAAGTGTTCATCGAGCAGATGATCATCGCCTACGGCTGCGGGGCCAACGGCAAATCCACCTTCTGGAACACCCTGGCCCGTGTGCTGGGAACCTACAGCGGCAACGTGTCTTCGGACGCT
Source organism: uncultured Oscillospiraceae bacterium (assembly GCA_948670295.1). Classification (GTDB taxonomy): domain Bacteria; phylum Bacillota; class Clostridia; order Oscillospirales; family Oscillospiraceae; genus Enterenecus. Next base: position 15,084 of record CAPOAR010000044.1, read on the forward strand.
TTGACCGTGGGCAACCGCCGCAACATCAAGCCGGAGATGGCGGAGCTGAAGGGCAAGCGGCTGGTCATCGCCGCCGAGCTGGAGGAAGGCACCCGGTTGAACACTGCCACGGTGAAACAAATGTGTTCCACCGATGAAGTCTATGCGGAAAAGAAGTACAAGGACCCCTTCAGCTTTGTCCCCAGCCATACCCTGGTGCTGTATACCAACCATCTGCCCAAGGTGGGCGCTATTGATGCCGGTACCTGGCGGCGGCTCATCGTGGTGCCGTTCAACGCCCGGATCACCGGGAGCGGCGACATCAAGAACTACGCCGAGTACCTCTACGAGAACGCCGGTCCCGCTATCCTCGCCTGGATGATCGAGGGGGCCAAGCGGGTCATTGACCTGGGGTTCCATATCGCCCTGCCCCCGGTGGTGGAAACGGCTATCGCCAAGTACCGAGAGGAGAACGACTGGCTGGCTCATTTCGTTACGGACAACTGCGAAGCTGGCCCCGACATGACTGCCAAATCCGGCGAACTTTATCAGGCGTACCGTACCTACTGCGCCGATACCGGGGAGTTTTTTCGCAGTACGGCAGAGTTCTATGCCGCGCTGGATGCGGCGGGATATACACGCAGTCGAACCAACAAGGGAGTCATCGTGCATGGCCTCAAGCTGAAAAACCGCGATTTTGCGGCTTTTGATGACTTCTTGAACTAAGGGGCGTGTAGGTCGTGATAGTCATTTTACTAAAATCCTTATAGGTTAAAAAATATGGCCTATAAGACAGTTTATAGAGTTAACTGTCACGACCTACACTGTTCCGATTTTTGGGAGGAACTATGGCAGCAGAAAAAACAATCGAGCGCAAGCTCGTGCAGGCAGTTCACCTGATGGGCGGGCTGGCTTTGAAGTTCGTAAGTCCGGGGTTCGACGGGGTACCCGACCGAGTTGTGCTGCTCCCCGGAAAAAAGGCGGCTTTTGTGGAATTGAAAGCCCCTGGAAAGAAAATGCGTCCGCTGCAGGTAAGGCGGAAAAATCAAATCGAGGCTCTGGGCTTTTCGGTGTACTGCGTCGACAGGCCGGAGCAGATCGGAGGCGTCCTCAATGAAATACAGTCCTCATGAATACCAGACCTATGCGACCAATTTCCTCCTGATGCACCCCGCCTCCGCCATCTTCCTTGACTGTGGTCTTGGGAAGAGTGTCATCACCCTCACCGCCCTCTTTGACCTATGCCTGGACAGCTTTCTCATTCGGAAGGTGCTGGTCATCGCCCCGCTCCGGGTGGCGAGGGACACCTGGCCCTCTGAGATCAAAAAGTGGGACCACCTCCGGGGCCTGTCCTGGTCGCTGGTGGTGGGGAGCGAGATCGAGCGGAAGGCGGCGCTGCACCAGCGGGCCTTCGTGTACATCATCAACCGGGAGAACGTCCAATGGCTCATTGAGGACAGCGGCCTTCCCTTCGACTACGACATGGTGGTGGTCGATGAACTGTCCTCCTTCAAATCCTATCAGGCAAAACGGTTCCGCAGCCTTCTCAAAGTCCGCCCCGGCGTCAAGCGGATCGTGGGGTTGACTGGCACACCCTCCAGCAATGGGCTGATGGACCTCTGGGCGGAATTCCACCTCTTGGACATGGGCCAACGGCTGGGTCGGTACATCACCCACTACCGCGCCCGGTACTTCCAGCCGGACAAGCGGAACGGCCAGGTGGTGTTCTCCTACAAGCCCCTCCCCGGCGCGGAGGAGGCCATCTACGAGAAAATTTCCGACATCACCATCTCCATGCGGGCCACCGACCACCTCCAGATGCCGGAGTGTGTGTTCAACGAGGTACGAGTTACCCTCTCCGAGCGGGAGCGGCAGACCTACGACACCATGCGCTCTGAGCTGGTGGTTTCCTTGGGCGGCGAGGAAGTGGATGCCGGGAACGCTGCGGCTCTCGGCAACAAACTGTCCCAGATGGCGAACGGGGCCGTCTACGGCGAGGACAAGCGCGTGTTCCCCATCCACGACCGCAAGCTGGACGCGCTGGAGGACCTTATCGAAGCCGCCAACGGAAAGCCGGTGCTGGTGGCCTACTGGTTCCAGCATGACCGGGAGCGAATCGAAAAGCGGCTTCACAAACTCCACATCCCGTTTTCTCCGTTGGACACATCGGAGAGCATCGCCCGGTGGAACCGTGGGGAACTGCCTGTGGCACTCATCCACCCCGCCTCTGCCGGACATGGATTGAATCTCCAAACCGGAGGCTCCACCTTGGTCTGGTTCGGGCTGACCTGGTCGCTGGAACTTTACCAGCAGGCCAACGCCCGCCTGTGGCGGCAGGGCCAGACAGACACGGTCATCATCCACCACATCATCGCCGCCGACACGATTGACGTGCGGATCATGTCCGCTCTAAGCAGGAAGGAGAAAACACAGTCCGCATTGATCGATGCGGTGAAAGCGAATCTGGAGGTGTAGCAATGGAAACGAAAGAAATGACAGTAAAAGAATATCTCTCTCAGGCCAAGTTCCTGGACCAGCGCATCAACAGCAAGATCCAACAGGTGGCAGCGCTCAACGATCTGGCGACCAAGGCCACCTCTACGTTGACCGGGATGCCCCGGAATCCCAACCATGCCACCTCGTCCATGGAGGATGTCATTGCCAAGATCATCGACCTCCAAGCGGAAATCAACAATGACATCGACACACTGGTCGATTTGAAGCGCAGCCTCTCCAAGACCATCAAAGCGGTGGACAGTCCCGAATACCAAACCGTCCTGGAAAAGCGGTATCTGTGTTTCCAAAGCTGGGAGCAGATTGCGGTGGAAATGGGCTACGACCTGCGCTGGCTGTATCGAATCCACGGCAAGGCGCTGGAGGAGGTCAAGGCCATCCTTGGCATTGAATAAAGCGTCCTTTGCCGTTCAATAGAACTTGATAACGCCGGGGGCGGTATGGTATACTAAACTTCGGCAACCGCACCCCAGAAGGCCCACCAAAAGGCAGAGTGCTTGGTGGGCTTTCTGCTACCCGGCGGTAAAAAGCCAAATCTGTAAAAAAGGAGCGTCCAAAATGACTGAAATGGCCCATGAACAGAATCGTACAGAGCGAATCACCTACAAAGACAGCACCTATGAAATTGTATCAAAAGTGGCCTACTTGATAGGCGTCCCAAAACGCATATTTGAAAATGAACATGAACCGCCGCAGATCGATGTGTACCGACAACTTGATTTAGATAAAAACGCCAGAATTATCCGCCATTTATGCATTGTACGAACGTCCATAGAACGAAATTTCAAATACATCAATGATAAAATGCGGACAGAGTTCAAATCCATTCTGAGCCTGCCGCAATTCGTGCCAGCGGAATCTATCAGCCAGCTATCCGCAGACGGCATCAATTTTGTAAAGAAATCCAGCACACAGCTTTCGGGCCACATTGTTGAAATCAACAGAATTATTTCCGACCGAATCAATAATTGTAAAAATCTTTTTCCTCTTTGGCTGAATTGGCAGTATGTTCGGGAATTGTTTATTATGCCTGACGGCCTCCGTGAAGAATCCACAAAGGACGCTGCGGCGGTTTACTACAATGGACTTTCGTTTTATCCTTACCAAATGTACATCAGCTGGATTCCCCAGGACGAGGGAAATATCCTCTACAGCGACAAAAAATTTGTGACTTTGCTCTATCAATGGCACTTGGACGAGTTTACCGACCTCGGCAAAGTATCCGATGCCGGGAGTCTTATCAAGGGCAACATTTATGACTTCATTGACGAGGGGGAGAAAGTTGTCATTGTTGTGGATTGTGAGAATGTGGACCCCTACAAACTGAGCGCCACCCTTCGGGGCCTGAGCCACAACTATACGGACAAAATTGCATCCATCATTCTTTTCGATGATATCCACACCTCCTCCGGCTGGGACTTGCTGGAACGTTTTACAACGATCCCAGTGGAGCATATCGAAATTGAGCGGGTCAAGCAGGACAAGTCCCTGGTGGATATGCGGCTGGCTATGCGGGTCGGACAGGAGTTCTATGAGAACACAGTAGATTCCTTCGTCCTTGTTTCCAGCGATTCCGACTATTGGGCTTTGATCTCCTCCCTTCCGAAAGCCCGGTTCCTGGTGATGGTGGAACATGACAAGTGCGGCCCTGACCTCAAAGCGGCTCTGGCAGAGCATGGGATTTTCTATTGCTACCTGGATGACTTTTATTCCGGCAATTCGGAGGAGCTGAAAACACAGGCCCTTTTCCGTGAAATGCGTCTTTACATGGAACGGGCCGTCCGTCTCAATCTGAACGCCATGTTTGACGAGGCTCTCCGGGCCACACGCATTGACATGACCGCTGCGGAGCGGCAGCAGTTCTACAGCAGATACCTCAAGACCATCCAGCTTGTCATTGACGATGATGGGGATGTTTCTCTCGCAATCAAGGCCAAATGAAAAATTGACCACTAAAGACCATTGAAAGCCACTCCCGTCATCTGGTAAGATTAGAATCAGCAAAACAGCATAGAGGACCGCCACCGTGGGACCAACATCCTGCGGTGGCTTTTCTTTTGCCCCAATGGAGGTGAACACCATGCCGAAGATGCCCAAGCACCCCTGCGGTTTCCCCGGCTGTCCCAACCTGACCGATGGGCGGTTCTGCGAGGAACACGCCAAGCAGGAGAACCGCCGCTACGAACGCTACCAGCGGGACCCCGCCACCAAGCGGCGCTACGGCAGAGCGTGGCAGCGCATCCGCGACCGATACGCCGCCGCCCATCCCTTCTGCGAGGAGTGCTACAAACGCGGCATCCTCACCCCTACCGAGGAAATCCACCACATCGTTCCGCTGTCCCATGGCGGCACCCATTCGGAGGACAATCTCATGGCGCTGTGCAAACCATGCCACTCCCGCATCACAGCGGAGATGGGTGATCGCTGGCCGCAGAATAAAGAGTACACCTACTGACCCCAGGGGCGGGTCAAATCTCTACAGCCCTGCCCCGTGGGGAACGGCGCGGGGTCATTTGCGCAAAATCGCGGTTTCAAAGGGGGTATATACCCCGGCATCGAAAGGAGGTGGTGAGCCGTGGCTAAAGACGGCACCAACCGGGGCGGCGCTCGTTTGGGCGCGGGTGCGAAGAAAAAGCCCCTGGCGGACAAAATTGCCGAGGGCAACCCCGGCAGGCGGCGGCTGACCGTCACCGACTTTGACACCACTGCCGATCTGGAGGGCCAGCCCATGCCCAAGCCCTCCGCCATGCTCTCCGCCACCCAGAAGGACGGCAAGCCGCTCATAGCTGCCGAAATCTACGAGGCCACCTGGAACTGGCTGGCCCAGCGCAAGTGTGCCTCGCTGGTGTCCCCGCAGCTCCTGGAGCGGTACGCCATGAGCGTGGCCCGGTGGATTCAGTGCGAGGAGGCCATCACCGAGTACGGCTTCCTCGCCAAGCACCCCACCACCGGCAACGCCATCCAAAGCCCCTATGTGGCCATGAGCCAGAATTTCATGTCCCAGACCAACCGGCTGTGGATGGAGATTTATCAGATCGTCAAGGAAAACTGCGCCGGGGAGTACGGCGGGGCCACGCCCCAGGATGATGTCATGGAGCGGCTGCTCCAGGCCCGGAAGGGCAAGATTTGAGAAGGGAGTCCAGCATGGTAATCGAGAGAAAACACACGGCGGATTTGATTCCTGCCGACTATAATCCCCGGAAAGACCTCAAGCCGGGGGACACTGAATACGAAAAGCTGAAACGCTCCATCGAGCAGTTCGGCTATGTAGAGCCGGTGATCTGGAACAAGACCACCGGCTTTGTCGTGGGCGGACACCAGCGGCTGAAGGTGCTGCTGGACTTAGGACTAACCGAGGTGGAGTGCGTGGTAGTTGAGATGGACGCCGAGAAGGAGAAGGCGCTCAACATCGCCCTCAACAAAATCTCCGGCGAGTGGGACAAAGACAAGCTGGCTCTGCTCATCGCCGACCTCCAAGGTTCGGATTTCGATGTGTCCCTCACCGGCTTCGAGCCTGCGGAGATCGATTCGCTGTTCAAGGATGCCCAGCAGGACAAAGTCAAGGATGATGATTTCGATGTGGAGGCCGAACTGAAGACCCCGGTCATCACCAGGGCCGGTGATGTGTGGACGCTGGGGCGGCATCGGCTGGTCTGCGGCGACAGCACCAAGGCTGAAACTTTCGCCCTGCTCATGGGCGACCACAAGGCCAATCTGGTCATCACGGACCCGCCTTACAACGTCAACTACGAGGGCAGCGCCGGGAAGATCAAGAACGACAACATGGCGGACGATGCCTTTTACCAGTTCCTCCTGGCGGCGTTCCAGAACACCGAGGCGGCGATGGCGGAGGACGCCAGCATCTATGTGTTCCATGCCGACACCGAGGGGCTGAACTTCCGCCGCGCCTTTGCGGACGCCGGGTTCCGGCTCTCCGGGACGTGTATCTGGAAAAAGCAGTCCCTGGTGCTGGGCCGCTCCCCTTACCAGTGGCAACATGAGCCGATCCTGTTCGGCTGGAAGATAAAGGGCAGACACCAGTGGTACACCGGGCGGAAAGAGTCCACCATCTGGGAGTTCGACAAGCCCAAGAAGAACGGCGATCACCCCACCATGAAGCCGATCCCGCTGCTGGCCTACCCCATTATGAACTCCAGCATGAGCAACACCCTGGTGCTGGACCCCTTCGGCGGCTCCGGCTCCACGCTGATTGCCTGTGAGCAGACCGACCGCTCCTGCTGCACCATCGAGCTGGACGAGAAGTTCTGCGATGTGATCGTCAAGCGGTACATCGAGCAGGTCGGCTCCGCCGATGGCATTTCCGTCCAGCGGGATGGGCTGACCTATCAGTATTCGGAGGTCTGCGATGGAACAGAAAAACACACTGACCCTCGGCAGCCTGTTTGACGGCTCCGGGGGATTTCCCTTGGGCGGGCTGCTGGCTGGCGTTACCCCGGTCTGGGCCTCGGAGATCGAGCCGTTTCCCATCCGGGTGACCACCAGGCGGTTCCCCAACATGAAACACTACGGTGACATCTCCCGGATGGATGGCGGGAAGATCGAGCCGGTGGACATCATCACCTTCGGCTCCCCCTGCACCGATATGAGCATCGCCGGGAAAAGGGCTGGGCTGGATGGCGCTCAGTCCTCCCTTTTCTATCAGGCCATCCGAATTATCAAAGAAATGAGGTGCGCGACCAATGGAAGATACCCACGATGGATATGCTGGGAGAACGTTGTCGGGGCTTTCAGTTCAAACAAAGGCTTCGATTTCAAAGCGGTCCTCGAAGCGGTCATCGGCATCATCGAGCCGGGGGCCGAGGTGCCTATGCCTGAGAAAGACCGCTGGCCCTACGCCGACATTTACATGGGAGAGCAATGGAGCGTTGCGTACCGCACTTTCGATGCGCAACATTGGGGAGTCCCCCAGCGAAGACGCCGCGTCTACCTTGTCGGCGATCTTGCAGGCCAATGTGCCGGACAAGTATTATTTGAGTCCGAAGGCTTGTCTGGGTATTCTGCGGAGGGCTTCCGCGCGTGGCAAAGAGCTGCCAGAGATACTGCGGCTGGCCTTGGAGCGGCAGGCGGCATCTGCCTGAACGACCAGGGCGGGAGCTGCATGGATATATCCTTTGGTGTGTCTGGAACGCTCCGCGCCCAAATGGACGGTCATCCTCCCTGCATCGTGGAACCAACTGCCGCCGTCTATGAGAACCATAGTCAGGACACCAGATACACCGGGCCGCTGGATACTGCCCCCACGGTCAGCTCCACCTACGGCACCGGGGGCAACAACCAGCCCTTCGTGGTGCAGGCCGACACGCCCAAGACGCTGAAGATACGCTCCGGCTGTGAGGGCGGCGGCAAGGGTGCGCTCATCCAAGAGGATGTATCCGCTACCCTCTCCTGCAACAACGACCAGACGCTGTTCGTGCCGAAGTGCTACAGCATCGGCGCGGCTTTCAGTGAGGGGATGCTCTCGGACAACCCCCACAGCGGCATCTACGAGGCGGACTCCTCCCGGACGATTGACCAGAGCGGCGGCAACCCCTCCTGCAATCAGGGCGGCATTGCCGTGGTGGAGGGGCCGACTTACGCCATGACTCCCTGTACCTATACGCAGATCGAACGGGAAAAGGCCCCCACGCTGAATGCGAGGGATTTCAAGGACCCCACCTTTGTCAACAGCGGCTACAGTGTGAGAAGGCTTACCCCCACCGAATGCGCCAGATTACAAGGGTTCCCGGATTTTTGGTGTGCCGATTTGGGCACGCCGGAGCCTACCGAGGCGGATATCACTTTCTGGTCTAAGGTGTGGGAAACCCATCGCCGGGTGGTGGGCGGATCGACCAAGGCCAAGAGCCGGAACCAGATCGTCAAATGGCTGCAACATCCCCACTCCGATGCCGCCGAATATAAAATGTGGGGGAACGGAGTCGCGCTGCCGAATGTGTTTTTCGTGCTGGCGGGCATTGTGTGGTCTACACAATTATCCGGCCAGTAATTTGTCGAGGTCAGGGCGAGAAACAACTTGCTATATCTGCGGAGTAGAGCGAATATGTGACTACCAAAAAACAAGGGGGTTTCCACCATGACGATCAACTACAACGTGACCGGCACCGAGCGCAAGCGCCTCACCGACTACATTTCCGGCTTCATGGGTACGGACAAAAAGTACCTGGGCGCGCCGACCTTCGCCTACCAGATCGGCTACCTCACCGTCAGCAAGGACGGCGCGGTCAGCTTCGAGGACCGGGGCTACAACAGCGACATCGACGCTCTGATGGCAGAGCTGGAGGGCCAGGGGTTCCACACCGAGGACCCCATCGCCAAGGCCAACACCGCCGAGGCGGGGGCCAACAGCGGCGAGGAGGCTGCTCCCGCCGAGGATGGCATCACCCAGCCCCACGGCTTCGGCCTGACGGTTTCCCTCCCCGCCACCCGCCTGCCCTCCGAGGCGCTGACCAACCTCACCAGCCTCCTCGCCGCCAAGGGGCGGCTCATCCGCAAGGCCCTGGGGGTGGAGGCTCTCCCGGTGGAGGCTGGCACCGACACGGTCTCCTTCCCATGGTTCGAGGGCCGGGACCTCGACGCCGATGAGGCCAAAGCCTACACCCACCTGATCACCGCCCTCTGCGACATGGCCCGGAGTCAGAAACGCATCACCGCCAGGGAAAAGGTGACCGACAACGACAAGTACGCTTTCCGGTGCTTCCTGCTCCGGCTGGGCTTCATCGGGGCCGAGTTCAAGGAGGAGCGGAAAATCCTCCTCCGCAACCTCTCCGGCAACAGCGCGTTCAATTCTGGCCAGCGCCGAGCCGAGGCCCTCGAACCGGAGCCTCCCGCCTCCGCCGATGCGGTGGAGGTCCAGGGCGACCCGGAACTGGCCGAGGCCATGGTGGATGAGCTGCTGATCCAGCAGGTCAACGCCTCCTTCGGAGAGGGGGCGGCGTCATGAGAGGCATAACCCCGGAAATCCTCGCCAGCCTGCGGGAGCAGTTCCCGCTGGGGGCGCGGGTGGAGCTGCTCCGCATGGACGACCCCCAAGCCCCTCCCATCGGCACCAAGGGGACCGTGAGGGGTGTGGATGACACCGGCTCCATCATGGTGGCCTGGGACACCGGCGGTTCCCTCAATGTGCTGTTCGGTGTGGACGAGTGCAGGTGGTCGAGTGAAATGCGGAGCATCATTGGTGAGTTCTACCTCGGCAACATCACCCCGGACGTGACCGTCATCAAGCAGACCTCCGAGCTGAAAAAGGCGGTGCAGGAGATGTCCGATGCCGAGTCCTTCCTCCGGGAACACCTGGACAGCGAATGCCTCGCCGCGCTGGAGCGGCTGGTGTCCGCCCAATCAACCTCCAACACGATCACGGTGCAGGAACGCTACATGGACGGGTTCCGCACCGGGGCCAAGTTCATGCTGGACATCCTGACCGGCGAGAGTGAAAATCTGGCCCCGCTGGTGCAGACCGAGCTATAAACTACACAATTCCGGCCCCGAATTATCGTGTACTTTATAGGTGCGAATTGACTTGCTATATCTCCGTTTTAGAGCGAATATGTCACTACCGAAAGGGAAAACACCCCACCGGATACACAAAAAACGGAGGTCAGCACCATGAACGAGAAAATGAAAAACCAGGTCGCCGAAATGAAAAAGCAGACCATCGGAGTCGAGGTGGAGATGAACAGCATCACCCGCCACGCCGCCGCCAAGCTCGCCGCCGAGTTCTTCGGCACCGGGCGGTTCGAGGATACCGCCTACCGCAACGGCTACTACACCTGGTCGGCCTGGGATGCCCAGGGCCGCGAGTGGAAGTTTCAGCGGGACGTGAGCATCGAGGGGCCAGACAGCGAAAAGTGCGAGATGGTCACGCCGATCCTCACCTACGCCGACATGGACACCCTCCAGGAGCTGGTGCGGCGGCTGCGCAAGGCCGGAGCCAAGAGCGACTACACCAGAGGGTGCGGAGTCCACATCCACATCGGGGCCAAGGGCCACACCGCCCAGACCCTCCGCAATTTGGCGAACATCATGGCCAGCCACGAGAGCCTCTTGGCGGATGCCCTGGCCCTCGACCACTACCGCATGAGCCGGTACTGCCGGACGGTAGATATAGCCCTTGAGATGCCGCATCCCCAGGTTATAGGAGCAGTTCAGCATTCCG
>CAPOAR010000045.1:0-24500 GCA_948670295.1 uncultured Oscillospiraceae bacterium
AATCTTGTTTTCAGGGCCTTGCCGCACATTTTTTTGCCTTTGTCAAGGCTTTTTTCTTTCTTTTGGAATTTATTGGTTAACTTAATGGCATTGCTGGAATGGGCTTGCATTTCTGCAAGGTGAAGAATATAATGTGCACGAAACAATCATTGGAGGGATTCCCTTGAAAGAACTTGCTCAGATTGCGTCCGCAGTGCAGGTGTCAAGCACGATGGCCATGGACATGCTGGCCAAGCAGATGAAGGCGGACGGCGTGGATGTGGTCGGTTTTGGCGCAGGCGAGCCGGATTTCGATACCCCCAGCCATATCAAGGCGGCGGCGATCCAGGCCATTTCCGGCAATGTGACCCGCTACACGCCGGCAACAGGTACCGCGGCGCTGAAAGAGGCTGTCTGCCTGCGAATGAGGGAGGACTGTGGTTTGGAATATGAACCCTCCCAGGTGGTGGTGACCAGCGGGGCCAAGCACTGCGTATATATCGCCCTGCGGGCGGTGGTGGATCCGGGAGACGAGGTCATTCTACCTGCCCCGTTCTGGGTAAGCTATCTGGAGCTGATTAAGATGGCGGGGGGACGGCCGGTGGTGGTCACGGCCCAGGAGTCTGCCGGATTTAAAATGACCGCCGAGCAGCTGGCCGCTGCCGTTACACCCAAGACCAAGGCCCTTATCTTAAACAACCCCTGCAACCCTACCGGCATGGTGTATTCTGAGGAGGAGCTGAAGGCTATTGCCCGGGTGTGTGTAGAGAAGGATATCTATATTATTTCCGATGAGATTTATTATGGACTGCTGTATGACAGGGTGAAATGGGTCTCCTTTGCCTCTCTGGGGGAGGATGTGAAGGAGCGCACCATCCTCATCAACGGCGTGTCCAAATCCTATGCCATGACCGGCTGGCGGATTGGCTACCTGCTGTCCAAAGATAAGATTGCCAAGGTGATGGGTAATTATCTCAGCAACTCCACTGGGTCTCCCAGCTCTATATCACAGGCCGCGTCGGTTGCCGCCCTCACCGGCCCACAGGACTGTGTGGAAGAGATGCGCCGTGCCTTTGAGGAGCGCCGGAATTACATTGTCAAGCGGGTAAACAGCATGGAGGGTGTGAGCTGCCTGAAACCCGAGGGCGCGTTTTATATTATGATGAATGTTGAAAAGCAGCTGGGCCGCGTCCTCTATGGGGAGGTTATCCGCAGCAGTGACGATTTTTCTGCGGCCCTTTTAAAGCGGGGACTGGTGGCGGCGGTGCCCGGCGGCGGCTTTGGTGCGCCTGGCTTTTTGCGCTGGTCCTATGCCGCCAGCCTGGACAGCATCAAGAAGGGGATGGACCGGTTGGAGGAGTTTCTGAAAGGTTAGCTCTATTTCTTAAAAAAACCACAAAATATTGCGGAAAATGTTTGACATTTCCGGCCAGGTCTAGTATAATACCAGTCGTGCCATTATGCGAGGTGTGCCATGAAACTGGATTTAAAGCCTTTAGCCCAACAGCCGGGCGGAGTACTGCCCTTTGCCCTGGATATGGATTTGTCCAACCTGGATTGGAATGGGATCAGGCCCTTTGCCTGCCCCGTCCATGTGGAGGGGCAAGTACGAAACCGTGCTGGCGCTCTAGAGCTGAAGGCCCGGATGGACACGATGCTGTCCCTCGTCTGTGATCGGTGTGCCAAGCCCTTTCAGCGGGATAAGACGGTGGAGTACGAGACCCTGCTGGCGTTCGAGCTAGCCAACGGGGAGAGCGATGACATCGTGGAGCTGAACCGGGAGGGCGAGCTGGAGCTGGACGAGCTGATGCAGGAGGTATTCCTCCTCGAAATGGACACAAAAAACCTCTGTTCCCAGGATTGCAAGGGACTTTGTACCGGCTGCGGCGTGGACTTAAATGTGGAGAGGTGCCGCTGCAAACGGGAAACTGACCCGAGGCTGGCCGTGCTGGCCCAGCTGTTGGAGCCAGAGGAGCCAGAGCAGTAGTCCTAATGTCCGCGGACATTGACCAAATAAGGAGGTGTCAAAATGGCCGTCCCGAAGAGTAAAGTATCCAAGCAGCGCAGGAACAAGCGCCGCAGCTCCGTGTGGAAGCTGGAGACTCCCGGTATCAACACCTGTCCCAAGTGCGGTACCGTCACCCTGCCCCATCGCGTGTGCAAAAGCTGTATGAGCTACAATGGCCGTGAGGTCGCTCCTGCCGAGAAGTAAATAAACGAAAAAAGCTGCCGCTGATCCGGCAGCTTTTTTGTCGCATTCTCCTCAAAATTTTTATCTTTTTCCCCTATCTTTTTTTTGGCAGATTTGGTATACTACCTTATAATGTGTGAAATATTGCCCGGGGCTCTGTCTGCCGGGCTTCCAGCGCTGATAGAGGCTGCTTATTGTTAGGAGGGATATTCCATGGCAAAGCCTTTGGTGGCTATTGTAGGCCGCCCCAACGTGGGCAAATCCATGTTGTTTAATAAGCTCACGGGCAAACGGCTGTCTATTGTGGAGGATACCCCCGGCGTTACCCGGGACCGGCTGTACGCCCAGGCGGAGTGGCGGGGACGCACCTTTGATTTGGTGGATACCGGCGGCATAGAGCCGGGCACCGACGACCAGATTTTGTCCTTTATGCGGGAGCAGGCGGAGATAGCCATCGCCTCCGCCACTGTCATTGTTTTTGTTTGCGATATCCGAACCGGCATGACCGCCGCCGATCAGGATGTGGCCGGGATGCTCCAGCGCTCAAAAAAGCCGGTGGTGCTGGCGGTTAACAAAATGGATTCCACCGGCCACACTGACCCGGATATGTATGAATTTTACAACCTGGGATTGGGGGATCCATACCCGGTCTCCGCCGTCCACGGCCATGGCACCGGCGATTTGCTGGATGCCTGTTTCGAATTTTTCCCGCCGGAGGATCTGGAGGAGGAAACGGACGATGTGGTAAAGGTGGCCATCATCGGCAAGCCCAACGTGGGCAAGTCCTCCTTGGTAAACCGCATTTTAGGCCAGGAGCGGGTGATCGTGTCCGATGTGGCGGGCACCACCCGGGATGCGGTGGATAGTTATCTGGAAAAGGAGGGGCAGAAATATCTCATCATTGACACGGCGGGTATGCGCAAGAAGTCCAAGGTGGATGACCGGGTGGAGAAGTTCTCCGTCCTGCGGGCCACCATGGCTATTGAGCGCAGCGATGTATGCGTCATTATGATTGACGCGCAGGAGGGTGTCACCGAGCAGGATACCAAGGTGGCCGGGTTGGCCCATGAGGCGGGCAAGGCCTGTGTCATCGTGGTGAATAAGTGGGATGTCATTGAGAAGGACGGCAAAACCATGCAGCGCATGGAAGAGGATGTACGGCGGGATCTGAGCTACATGACCTACGCCCCGGTTCTGTTTGTTTCCGCCCTTACCGGCCAGCGGGTGGACCGGCTGTTCACGCTGATTGACAATGTGGTCAACCAGGCTGCCATGCGGATTCCCACCGGGGTGCTTAACCAGGTGCTGAGTGATGCCCAGGCTAGGGTTCAGCCTCCCACAGACAAGGGGAAGAGGCTTAAGATTTACTATATGACCCAGATTGGGGTCAAGCCCCCTCACTTTGTCATTTTCTGCAATGACGCTAAGCTGTTCCACTTTTCTTACCAGCGCTACCTGGAAAATCAGATTAGGGGCACCTTTGGCCTGACGGGGACCCCAGTGCGCATAACGATCCGACAAAAGGGCGATAAGGAGGACTGATCCATGAATTCTCGTATGCTGGAAGCGGCAAGCGTCAGCCCCGGCTGGTTGGCGGTGGCGGCTGTGGGTGTGGCCGTTGTGGCCTATTTTCTGGGCTGCTTTAATGGTGCCGTAGTGGTTTCCCGGTATATTTTGCGGGACGATATTCGAGATCACGGCAGCGGCAATGCGGGTCTGACCAATTTTTACCGCGTGTTTGGCGGTCCGCTGACGGCGGTGGTTATCCTGAGCGATGTGGTAAAGGCTGTGGTGGCGGTGATGTTCGCCATGTTTATCGCCGGGCATATTTCGCCGGAATTGATTACTCTGTCTAAATACTGGGGGGGCGCGTTTTGTATTCTGGGGCATATGTTCCCCTGTACCTTCCAGTTCAGAGGAGGGAAGGGGGTTCTCTCCGGCGGCGCCATAGCCATCATGATCGGTATTGGCGGTGACGGCGCTTATCAGAGCTGGTTGGTCCCTCTGGTGGTATGGGTTGGCTTCATTGTTCTGGCCGTGGCCACGAAGTACGTTTCCCTGGGATCATGTTGGGCGGGGTTTTCATTTCCCATCGTGTCTGGGTTGGTGTACCGGGATCCGCTTATCATTTTGCTGGCCGTCGTGATGGGGGGCCTGTTGCTGTGGAAGCATCGGGGAAATATGGTGCGCATTGTAAAGGGGACGGAGTCTAAGTTTGTTTTACACAAGGGAAGCCGGTCCAAGCTGTCTTCAGCAGGGGAGAGCTCCGGTGAGGCTGTTCCTGCAGCGGAGGAAAGCGGATCTGATCCTGAGACAGATATAAAGCGTAAGACAACGGATAAGTAATAAAAAACTGGGGCCCCGCGCAACGCGCGGGGCCCCAGTTTACTTTCCCTATGGAATCAAACAGCGCGGGTGACCTTGCCGGAGCGGAGGCAGCGGGTGCACACATAGACGTGCTTGGGCGCGCCGTCCACCACAGCCTTGACGCGCTTGACGTTGGGCTTCCAGGGACGGTTGGAACGGCGGTGGGAGTGGGACACCTGAATGCCGAAGTTCACGCCTTTGCCGCAAAACTCGCATTTGGCCATATTGACTAACCTCCTTGCTGGTTGGGATTTGTTCAAACGATAACTACATTATGCTACCATAGAGAGGGGAAAAAATCAAGTGCGAATTTGATGGATTTGCTATTTTTTTCGGGAATGGAATGTGGTAAGATAATGGGGAACATACTGCAAAAGGGAGAGTGACCAACGTGGCAAGTAAAACCGGCATTAAACTGGGAACCATTATTGACAATTTTCATTTGAATGTTCTATACGGGCCTGAGGGCTATCGGGATAAGCTCATTACCATTGACGACGTGAACCGGCCGGGTCTTCAGCTCAGCGGATTCTTTGACTACTTTGACCGGGAGCGGATGCAGCTGCTGGGCCTGGTGGAAATCTCTTACCTGGAGGGCATCTCCCCGGAAAAGCGGGCGGCGGTGTTCGATACCTTGTTTTCCTACCACACTCCGGCGGTAATCTTCGCCAGAGGATTGAAACCTTATTCGGAGTGCATGGAGATGGCAAAAAAGCACGACCAGGCCATCCTCAGTACCCAGGAAAATACATCCAGCATTATGAGCACCATGATTGCCTACCTGCGCACAGCCCTTTCTCCCACCATTACCCGCCACGGTGTTCTGGTGGAGGTGTACGGCGAGGGGGTTATGCTGGCGGGGGAATCGGGCATCGGCAAGAGCGAGACCGCCATTGAGCTGGTAAAACGAGGCCACCGCCTCATTGCCGACGACGCCATTGAGATCCGCCGTAATCCCAGCGGGGGCCTGATCGGTACCGCGCCTGAGCTGATCCGCTATTATATTGAGTTGCGGGGCATTGGGGTGGTAGACGTGCGGCGTCTGTTCGGCATGTCCGCCGTCAAATTCGACAGTTCTATTGATATGGTTATCGAGATGGAGAATTGGCAGGACGGTAAGCTGTATGACCGGCTGGGGGCGGATGAGCACTTTACCACCTTGCTGGATGTGCGTATCCCTTCCCTTACCATTCCAGTACGGCCGGGGCGGAACCTGGCCGTGGTCATCGAGGTGGCCGCCATGAACAACCGAAACAAAAAGATGGGGTGTAACGACGCATTGGAACTGGCCATGCAGGTGGACAGCCATATTGATCAGAAGTATTTGGAGCTCAATCCTCAGTGACGGGGCTATTGATATAAAGTACGTTGTGTGTGAAATTGAGGGAGAACACGCAAGGAAGAAGTGTCTGTTTTTCTCATGCTTACAGCATTTTTCTGCTCTGGGGATTTTATCCACAGCATACCGCTGTTTAAAAACAAAAAATACCTGCTTGGAAAGGACGCAACCGACACATAATGAGTTGCGGGGACAAGAAGAAAAAGCAGGAGGCATGAAAAATGAAGGTGAAGTATTTTGCTTTGGCCGCTGTGCTGGCCTTAGTGTTCACAGGTTGTTCCGCCAACCGGGAAGAAACTAGCTCCGATCCGGTGCCGCCTACCAACAGCGTGGGCGCCGACAGGGACGGTTACGTCAGCCCGGATATTGACAGCAATGCTTATAACAGCGATGGTCTGATCGGCGACGGCCCCAGCGCGGGTGTGGGCGGCGGAATAGACAACAGCCCCGGTATTGATAATGACGCCGCCGAAGGCGGCGGGGCTGGCGGTGTGGACGACAGCGGCTCAGGCCGAAGCCGGTTCCGGGCAGGGAACGTGGTGGACGACATCGGCGACGCTGCGGGTGACCTGACCCGAGGCGCGGGCAATGTGGTTCGGGATGCGGGAAACGCCATTGGTAATGCGGCCAACGATATTGGCCGGGCCATGCACTGACAATGACGCAGGGCGGCTGGGAAACCCCGGTCGCCCTGCGTCTGTATTTGTTGAAATCGGTATAAATACGCTGCTATAGCTCAAGCCCAATGTATTTTTCCAGAACATCCAAGCCCTGCCCGCTATATATGGGATGAAATCCGTGGGCGAGGCAGTAGGCTCTGCCCGCCTGGCTGCCCTGTGGACAGCAGACCCGTAAATACCGAAGGCCCGCGGCGCGTCCGGCAGATACCGCCTGGCCCAGCAGCTGGACAGATAGACCCTTTCCACGGAACTCCGGGGCCATGTAGAGAAAGCGAATCCAACCGATTCCCTGCTGGGCGTCCCGCTGCAAATTTGTATGTAGAATGCCCACTGGCGTATGGTTCAGCAGGGCATAAAGCACATGTTTCGGGCATTGTCCGGCATCTTTTTGCGCCTGCGCCGACAGGGCGGGAGCATCAAAGCCGTTCATAGTACCGAACTCGGTTTGCCAGCTCTCCTCCCAGGCGGACAGATAGGAAGCGCTGTCCTGGGATAGGGAAAGCGGTCGGAAATACAGGGCGTTCGCCTCTATGCCGGACAGGGCATAGTCACGGCCTGGGGCGCGAATGGGGGAGGCTAAAGCGCCCAGGTGGCTGTTATCGTTATAATAGACCACTTTGATTTGACCGTGTTCCGCCTCCAGCTTGGCCACGCCGGTATTATCTGAGAGGGGAATCTGGCCGATTCCATCAACCGACATACCCAGCCAGGCGGACAGGCCGGCCCGGATGGCGCATCCGTGGGACACAACGGCCACTGTCTGGCTTGGGTGGGCGGCGGCGATGCGCGCCACAGCGCATTGGATACGATCTTGGACCAGGGCAAAGCGCTCACCGCCCTCAATGTGCCAGTCGGGATCGCAGGTCAGAAAGGAGGCAAGGCTTTCCCGGTGGTCATGGAGCAGCTGGCCCCAGGGAAGATCCTCCCAGACTCCCGCCCCGATTTCCCGCAGGTCCGGGTCTACCCGCAGGGGAAGGCCGCGAGGGCGGTAAATTGCGCCGGCGGTGGACATGGCCCGGTAGAGGTCACTGGAATACACGGCATCAATCTGAGTGTTCTCAAACCGGCGCTCCAGCAGCTGGAGCTGCGCCCGGCCCTTCTGGGTGAGCAAGCCGTTGTACCAGCTGTGGCAGCGGCGGTAATAATTGCCCTCCGCCTGGCCGTGGCGGATCAGATAGATCGTGGTCATAGGAAGAGCCCTCTCTTTCTCTCCGACGCGTCTGCGCCGCTGTCATTGCACATCGCTTGCAGGTCAGCTGCCTGGTACGGCATTCTCAACGGAAGGGGCCCCCGGGTGGACCTGGGGACCCCTTTTGGTGCAAGTAAGCCTGTAAGCCGGGTTCTGTCATTTAAGACAGCCATCTATCTAGGCGCACCGTTGCCGGTACGCTCAAGCCGCCTCCTGAACACGGCCGGGCCGGCCTTTTGTGTTCCCACGGCGTTGCTCCGAATAGAGTTTACAGCAATGGGCGCTTGACACGCCATTGGGTGAGCTCTTACCTCACCTTTCCATCCTTACCGGCAGGACGAAGCCTGCCGGCGGTCTATTTCTGTTGCACTTTTCCTGGGGTCGCCCCCGGCGGGTGTTACCCGTTATCCCTGCCCTGCGGAGCCCGGACTTTCCTCACGGACGGCCTTTCGGCCTGGCCGCGCGGCTGTCCAGCTTACTTGTGATTCTGATTTTACTTCATTTTTAGGTGATTGTCAAATGGATTAGGATGGGGTATAATAGCAACTATATAAATTTGTGGAATTGGCCCGGCTCTGAGGACTGTGATATGGGAGGTGCGGTTGTCAATGGACTCAATACTGAAGGAATATTTTAACTCGTTAAAAGGGAAACGTGTGGCGGTGATCGGCCTGGGCGTGTCCAACAAGCCGTTGGTGGAGGGGCTGTTGGACGCGGGCGTGGCGGTTATGGTATGCGACAAGCGGCGGAGGGAGGAGTTTAACGGCCTTGTGGAGACGCTGGAGCGACGGGGCATGAGCGCCGTTCTCGGCCCGGACTACCTGGAGCGTCTGGGGGGAGCCGATATCATCTTCCGCACACCGGGGCTCCGGCCCGACGTACCCCAGATTGCCCGGGCGGTGGCGGAAGGGGCGAAGCTCACTTCGGAGATGGAGGCATTTTTAGAGCTGTGTCCTTGCCGGATCATCGCGGTGACCGGCTCTGACGGAAAAACCACCACCACCACCATCATCGCTGGGCTGCTCAAGGCGGCGGGCTACCGCACCTTTGTGGGGGGGAACATAGGGCATCCTCTCTTGTGCCAGGTGGACGACATCCGCCCGGACGACATGGTGGTGCTGGAGCTGTCTTCTTTCCAATTGATGACCGTCCGGCAGAGCCCCGGCATCGCGGTGGTGACCAATCTGGCCCCCAACCATCTGGATGTACACAAGGACATGGACGAGTATGTGGAGGCAAAACGAAACATATTTGCCTATCAGGACGCCTGTGACCGGCTGGTGCTTAATGCGGATAACGACCTCACCGCCGGATTTGCCAAGCAGGCACGGGGGGCGGTGACCCTATTCAGCCGGAAAAAGCCGGTGGAGGGTGGGGTCTACCTGAGGGAGAAAACGGTGATGTGCGGTGGCCGTCCCGTATTGACCGTAGACGATATCCTTTTGCCCGGCCTGCACAATCTGGAAAACTATATGGCGGCCATCGCAGCGGTAGATGGGTTGGTACCCGATGAGGTAATACGGGACTTCGCCCGTGTTTTCGGCGGTGTGGAGCACCGCATTGAGCTGGTACGGGAGTTGGACGGTGTGCGGTATTATAACGACTCCATTGCCTCCAGCCCAAGCCGTACCATCGCGGGACTGCGCAGTTTTGACCAGCGGGTGATTTTGATCGCAGGGGGCTATGACAAGCATATTCCCTATGATGCGCTGGGGCCAGAGATTGTAAGAAGTGTAAAGGCACTTGTCTTAACTGGTGATACCGCTGAAAAGATCAAGGCCGCCGCGTTGGCGGCCCCCGGTTATGAGGAGGGCAGGCTGGAGATATCCGACTGCGCCGATTTGAAGCAGGCGGTGGAACGGGCTAGGGAGTTAGCCATGCCGGGAGACGTGGTACTTCTATCCCCGGCCAGCGCATCCTTTGACCGCTTCAAGAATTTTGAGGAGCGGGGCAAGGCGTTCAAGGATTATGTGAACGCACTGAGCAAGTGAGGTGGTACTGTTGAAAATGGAAGAAATTTTAAGAGCCCTGTGTGGGGTGGGCGCGCCCTCCGGCTTTGAGCGTCCTGCGGTACTGGCTGCTCGGGAGCTGTTGGAACCGTTGGTGGATGAGATTTGGATTGATCGGCTTGGCAGCCTGGTGGGAGTGCGCCGCTGTGGAAAGCCGGGGGCAAAAAAACTGTTGCTGGACGCCCATTTGGACGAGGTGGGGCTGGTGGTCACCGGGATAAAGGACGGGTTCCTCCGCTTCAAGGCAAACGGAGTAGATGTTCGGATGCTGCCTGACCGCGAGATGACCATCCTCACTCAGCCGCCCATTCTGGGCGTGGTGGCCTGCCTGCCGCCCCACGTGCTCTCGGCGGAGGAACGGGAGAAGGCCCCCGAGATCAAGGACCTATATGTGGATATCGGTCTAAGCCAGGAGGAGGCAGAGCGGAGAATTCCTGTGGGGACGCCCATGGTATACCGAACGGACTTTACAGCTCTAGGGAAGCGCCAGCTGTGTGCCAAGGCCATGGACGACAGGGCCTGCTTTGCAGCTCTGCTGCGCACGGCGGAGCTGCTGCGGGATCAGGAGCTGGACGTGGATCTTTATATCGTGGGCAGCGCTTGTGAGGAGACCGGCGGCGTGGGGGCGCGGGTCTTGGCCCAGGGATTATCTCCCGATTTTTGTGTGGCAGTGGACGTGACCCATGGCAAGACGCCGGACAGCCCCAAGGAGGGCGCTTTTGTGATGGGTAGCGGCCCGGTGGTGGGCATCGGCCCCAATATGGCCCGGTGGATGGTGCGCAGGCTGCTGGATGAGGCGGAAAAACTGGGCTTGGCTGTCCAAAAGGAGGTTATGGAGGGTAGCTCCGGGACCAACGGCTGGGAGTTGCAGATTGCCAACGAGGGGATTGCCACCGCTGTGCTGTCCGTACCCTTGAAATATATGCACACCCCGGTGGAGGTGGTGGAGCCGGGCGATATTGAGGCCACAGCCCGGCTGTTGGCCGCCTTTGCGGAACATCTTGGAGGGGAGGAGGCCGTGCTATGATTGAGACATTGAAAACCCTATGCACCCTGTCCGGCGTATCCTCCCGAGAGGATCAGGTGCGGGATTACATCCGCCGGAGGGTGGAACCTTGCGCCGACAGTGCTCGAACAGATTCCCTGGGAAATCTCATCGTGTTTAAGCGGGGCGCAAAGTCCGCAGGGAACAGGTTGATGCTGTGCGCCCACATGGACGAGGTTGGCCTGATAGTGAAATCGGTCACCGAAGAGGGTTACCTAAAGTTCGGCTGCGTGGGCGGTATTGACCGCCGGGTGCTGCTGGGTAAACGGGTGACTGTGGGGGAACGAGAGCTGCCCGGCGTTATCGGGCTGAAGGCCATCCACCTGACCTCGCAGGAGGAGCGAAAAAAGGTGCCCAAGCTCACAGATCTCTATATTGACATCGGGGCGAAGAGCAAGGACGAAGCCCAGGAATTGGTGGAGCTGGGAGATGTATGCACCTTTGTGAGCGACACAGTGGAGTTTGGAAATGGGATGCTCAAGGCGAAGGCCATTGATGACCGGGTAGGCTGCGCAGTGCTGGTGAAGCTGTTGGAGGAATCACTGCCCATAGACTGTACCTTTGTGTTTACGGCTATGGAGGAGGTGGGAACCCGGGGGGCTTTTGGCGCGGCGTTTTCAGTGACGCCGGAGATCGCGCTGGTGCTGGAGGGCACAACCGCTGCCGATCTGCCCGCGTTGGAGCCGGAGCGGCAGGTGTGCTGGGCAGGAAAAGGCCCGGTACTGTCCTGGATGGATGGCGGTACAATTTATGACCGGGAGCTGTTTGAGCTGCTGCGCAGCCTGGCGGAAAAAAACAATCTGCCCTGGCAGATGAAGCACTATGTGTCAGGGGGCACCGACGGAAAAGCAGTCCAACGGACAAAATCAGGGGTGCGGGTGGCTGGTATCTCTGCGGCGGTGCGCTATCTGCACGCGCCCAGCAGCGTGTGCAGTATTTCAGACGCGGAACAGATGCTTGACCTCGCGAGGCTGTTTGTCCAGGCGATGGCAGAGCGCTGACAGGAGGAATTTGACATGGATTTGATGAAAACCTTAACGCAGCTGGTGACCGCTTTCGGTCCGTCCGGCAATGAGGGCGGGATATCCCAAGTCATCGAAGAGTTGGCCCGGCCCTACGTGGACGAGATTGCCCGGGATATTATGGGAAATTTAATCTGCCGGAAAAGGGGAACAGGGCCCCGGATTATGTTCTCCGCTCATATGGATTCCATCGGTTTGGTGGCAACCCACATAGACGAAAAGGGTTTCGTGCATGTGGGGGCTCTGGGGGGAGTGAGCGCAGGGGAGGCGCTTTATGCCCCAGTGCGCTTTCAAAACGGTGTGTGCGGTTTGATCTGTGCCCCGGAGGACAAGGATAAGGGAACGCTGAAAGCGGCTGACCTGCTCATAGACGTGGGCGCGGCCAGCTTTGAGGAGGCAAAAAAGCTGGTTCAGGTTGGGGACGCGGCGGTATACGATACCCCAATTCGAGGGGCGGGGAACCGGGTAATCTCTCCTTATCTGGACAACCGGGTGTCCTGCCTGGTGCTGCTGTTGGTGATGGAGAGGCTGGCAGGAGCGGACAACGATTTGTATTTTGTATTTTCCGTCCAGGAAGAGGTGGGGACCCGGGGCGCTAAGACTGCGGCCTGGGCCATTGACCCGGAATATGGTATTGCGGTGGACGTGACGAGGGTGGATGATGAGCCCGGAAGCAAACACCAGGCCAGTGCCCTTTGCGGTAAGGGGGCGGCGGTTAAGATAATGGACCGCTCGGTGATCTGCGCCCCTGCACTGGTGGATAGGCTGCTGGCGCTGGCGGAGGCGGAGGGTATCCCGGTTCAGCGGGATGTGCTCCAGATGGGGGGCACCGATGCCGGCCCAATCCAGGCTACCAGGGCCGGGGTATATACCGGGGGGATCTCTATCCCTTGCCGCTACACCCACACCCCCACGGAAATGGTAGATCTGGGCGATGTGCGCGCCTGTGCAGATTTGGCTGCGGCATTTGCGCATTGTAATCTTCAAAGCTGAGATAGGACGGTACTTGTAAATGAATTCTCCTTTACGAATTTCGGGACGGGTGAGGACTTTGGCAGCCCAAGCGGAGGACAGCTTGGTGGAGCAGTTTTCCCGCATTGACGCCATTGCTCAGACCAACAGCCAGCGGGTTTTGGCGGCGTTTCAAAGCCACCGGGTTGCGGAAAGCTATTTTGCCGGTACCACCGGCTATGGGTATGATGATTTGGGCCGGGACAAGCTGGACGAAATCTACGCCGACCTGTTCGGAGCTGAGGATGCGCTGGTGAGACTTCAGTTTGTCAACGGTACCCACGCCATCACCTGCGCCCTATTTGGGGCGCTGAAGGCCGGAGATGTGCTGGTCTCCGCCGTGGGCGCACCCTATGACACCCTGCTGGGGGTAGTGGGAGCGGTGGATAAGGGCCATGGTTCCCTGAAAGACTACGGGGTGGAATACCGTCAGGTGGAGCTGGTGGACAATGCGCCGGACAGGGAAGGGCTGGTCCAGGCGGTCCGAGACTCCCGCGTGAAAGCTGTGCTCATCCAGCGCTCCAAGGGCTATGCCACCCGGGCTTCCCTGTCGGTGGATGAGATCAGGGAACTGTGCGCTGTTGTGCGGAAAAACAACTCTGCCGCCGCTATTTTGGTGGACAATTGTTATGGGGAATTTGTGGAGGAGCAGGAGCCTACCCACGTGGGAGCCGATCTGGTGGTAGGTTCCCTTATCAAAAATCCAGGCGGAGGGCTGGCCCCTACCGGGGCTTATATCGCCGGTAGGCGGGATCTGGTGGAGGGCGCGGCTATGCGTTTGACCTGCCCTGGGATAGGCCGGGAATGTGGGTCTACCTTGGGAAACAACCGCCTGTTGTACCAGGGGCTGTTTTTAGCCCCCCATACCGTGGCCCAGGCGGTGAAAACCGCCGTGTTTGCCGCGCGGCTGATGGAACTGATGGGGTATGAGACCGAGCCGAGAGCTGACGCAATCCGTCATGATATCATCCAGATGATCCATTTGGGAAATCCGAAGGCCGTGAGACAATTCTGTAAAGGCATTCAATCCGGGGCCCCGGTGGACTCCTATGTCACCCCGGAGCCCTGGGATATGCCGGGATATGATAGTCAGGTCATCATGGCGGCAGGGGCGTTTATTCAGGGGGCTTCCATTGAGCTGTCTGCCGATGCTCCCATGCGGGAACCCTATACGGTCTATCTTCAGGGCGGGCTTACCTATGAATCCGGCAAGACCGGCGTGATGCTGGCGGCGGATGAGCTGCTGCGGGATTGACATAGGCCGAGCTCCTTAAGGCATACAGTGGCTCATAGGAGGTGTCTGTATGCCTGTAAAGTTAAAACGCCTGCTGCTTTATTTGCGGCGGGAGGGGCCTGTGGCGGCAGTCTTGCCCATCTTGGCGGCGTTCTTGGTGACAGGTGTTTTATTCCACACATTAAACGGACGGCTGCGTCCAGTACTGGAAGCTGCGGCATCCAGCCAAGCCACCAATCTGATGACCCAAGCCATTGCTGCGGCTGTGGACAACTGCCTCCAGGAAAATAGCATGGGCTACAGCGATTTTGTCACGCTGGAAAAGGATGCGGCGGGGAAGGTAACCTCCATCACCAGTAATACAACGGCCAACAGCCGCTTTAAACGGCAGGTGGTGGAGGCCGTGGCCCGGCAGCTGAGCGCCTTGGACAGCAGTGCGCTGGGCGTTCCCTTGGGTACCCTTACTGGCCAGCCCTTGCTGTCCGGCGCGGGACCGTCTGTACGTGTACGGGTGGACTCGGTGGGGGATGTTGCGGCCGACTATGCCAATTCCTTTACTGCCGCTGGGGTGAACCAGACACTGCATCAGGTATGTCTCGAGATTACGGCTACGGTTTACCTGTTTCTGCCTGGAGAGGTGCTTCCCGTGTCTGTGAGCAGCAGTGTGTGTGTGGCAGAGACCGTCATTGTGGGCGAGACGCCCGACACCTATTTGAATCTGGAAAAGAGGTACGGCTGATATGGACATCAATACCCAGGCTGCTCGGCTTAGGGATGAGCTGAACGGGCACAATTACCGCTATTATGTATTGGACGCGCCCACTGTTTCCGATTTTGAGTATGATAAAATGCTCCGGGAGCTGGAAGAGCTGGAGGCGGCGCACCCGGAGTTGGTTACCCCGGATTCCCCCACCCAGCGGGTAGGGGGCAAGGCGTTGGACAGCTTTCAGCAGGTGGTCCACCGGGTGCCGCTTCAAAGCCTTCAGGATGTGTTTTCCCCTGAAGAGCTGCTGGACTTTGACCGCCGTGTGCGGGAGAGCGGGGAACAGCCTGAATACCTGCTGGAGCCCAAGGTAGATGGACTGTCGGTGGCACTGGAATACGAGAACGGTCTGTTTATCCGTGGGGCTACCCGTGGCGATGGTCAGGTGGGGGAAGATGTGACGGAGAATCTGCGTACCATCAAGTCTATTCCTATGCGGCTTGAAAATGCCCCAGGGGTTCTTATCGTCCGGGGAGAAGTTTTTATGTCCCGTAAGACCTTTGAGCGGCTCAACGGGGAGCGGGAGCTGCGGGGGGAGCCGCTGTTTGCAAACCCCCGAAACGCCGCCGCTGGGTCTATGCGGCAGCTGGATCCTAAAATCGCCGCCAGCCGGAGCTTGGATATGGTGGTGTTTAACATTCAGTACACAGACCACGCTCCTTTTGAGACGGACAGCGCCGGGCTGGACTGGCTGCGTGAGTTGCACTTCAAGGTTATAGACTTCCGTCTGTCCAAGGATATGGATAAGATCCAGTCTGCCATTTTTAAGCTGGGTGACCAGCGGGAAAAGTATCCGTTTGACATTGATGGCGCGGTCCTAAAGGTTAATAGCTTATCACAACGCAGCATATTGGGCGAGACAGCCAAATTTCCCCGGTGGGCTGCGGCCTATAAATACCCCCCGGAGCAGAAGGAGAGCGTGGTGGAGGACATTACCGTTCAGGTGGGCCGCACGGGGGTGCTCACGCCAAAGGCAGTGATTTCGCCGGTTCGACTGGCGGGTACCACCGTCACCAACGCAACCCTCCACAACCAGGATTTTATCACAGAGAGGGATATCCGTATCGGAGATACGGTGATGGTTCAGAAGGCGGGGGAGATTATCCCGGAGATCGTTTCTGTGGTAAAGGAGAAACGTCCTGAGGGAACTAAACCCTATTTGCTGCCCGTGGCGTGCCCGGTGTGCGGTGCGCCAGTGGCAAGGGATGAGGATGGCGCCCATATCCGCTGCACCGGGGCGGAGTGTCCCGCCCAGTTACTGCGTAATCTAACCCATTTTGCCAGCCGGGACGCCATGGATATTGAGGGGCTGGGCCCGGCCGTGGTGGAGGGGCTGGTAAACGCAGGGATGGTCAAAACGCCCGCTGATCTCTATGGTCTGGATCGGGATCAGGTTGCCAATTTGGAACGCATGGGCAAAAAGTCGGCGGACAATCTCCTGGCCGCCATTGAGAAGTCCAAACAGAACGACCTGTCCAAGCTGTTGTTCGCTTTCGGCATCCGGCAGGTGGGACAGAAAGCGGGTAAAATTTTAGCTGCTCAGTTTGGATCGCTGGACGCGCTGGCCCAGGCAACAGAGGAAGAATTGACGGCTATCAACGATGTGGGCGGCATCACTGCCAAATATTTGACAGAGTGGTTTGCTGCGCCCCAAAGCCAGCATCTCATCGCCGCGCTGAAGGAAGCGGGGGTGAACATGGACAGCCAGGCTGCTCCAGCGGGGGACAGGCTGGCAGGGCTCACGTTTGTACTCACCGGGGAGCTGTCCGCCTGTTCCCGAAAGGAGGCAGGCGAAAAGCTGGAGGCCATGGGCGCAAAGGTGGCCGGATCGGTGTCCAAAAAAACAGGGTGTGTGGTGGCCGGAGCGGCGGCGGGTTCTAAGCTGCGCCGGGCCCAGGAACTAGGCGTGCCCGTGCTGGATGAGGAGCAGTTCCTCGTTCTGGTGGGGGAACAGGACGGAGACGCAGATATGCTGTTGGCGCAGATCAGAAAAGAGAGATAAAGAGGGGTGCCCCATGGAGATGAGATTTTCCAGCCGAATGGATGGTTTTGAACCGGGCATTTTTAATGTGCTGGACGACAGAAAAAATCAACGTCTGATCCAGGGCAGGCCGGTGTACAATCTGTCCATCGGAACGCCGGACTTTCTGCCGGAGCCCCATGTAGTGGAGGCACTGGCCCAGGCGGCCTCTGACCCGGCCAACTACCGCTACTCCCTGAGCGAGACGGCGGAGCTGTCCCAGGCCGTACAAGGCTGGTACAGACGCCGGTATGGCGTAGAGCTGGACGGGGATGAGCTGATGGCTGTGTATGGTTCTCAGGAGGGGCTGACCCACATTGGCTGGACCTTGTGCGACCCTGACGACGTGGTGCTGGTGCCCGATCCGGGCTACCCAATCTTTGAGCTGGGGCCCTATCTGTGCGGGGCAAAGTGCGTTCGTTATCCCCTGTTGAGGGAAAACAATTATTTGCCCGACCTGAAGAATATTGGCCCTTCTCTGGCGGAGAAAGCCCGATTTATGGTGGTATCATACCCGGCAAATCCCTTGGGCGCAGCGGCGCCGGATGAATTCTACCCCCGGCTGATCAGATTTGCTCAAAAAAATAAGATTGTGATCCTCCACGACAACGCCTATTCCGAGATTATTTTCGACGGCCGGGTGGGCAGATCTTTTCTCTCCTTTGCGGGAGGCAGGGAGGTAGGAGTGGAGTTCAACTCCCTGTCCAAGACCTATAATCTTACCGGGGCCAGGGTGTCTTTTGTGTTGGGAAACCGGGAAATTGTTGGAGCATTCAAACGCCTTCGATCTCAAATCGACTACGGGATGTTTCTGCCCATTCAGCACGCTGCGGCAGCGGCCCTTAACGGCCCTCAGGATAGTGTAATCCGCAACCGCATGGAGTACCAGGCCCGGAGGGACGCTTTGTGCGGCGGACTGCGTTCCATTGGCTGGGAGGTGCCCGACAGCCAAGGCAGTATGTTTGTGTGGGCTCCACTCCCGGCAGGATACAAAAGCTCGGTGGAGTTCTGCTTTGAGCTGCTGGACCGCACGGGATTGCTGTGCACCCCTGGCTCTGCCTTTGGTGTCCTGGGGGAGGGATATGTTCGGTTCGCTCTGGTGCGGCCTGTCCCAGTAATGAAGGAGATTGTGCGGGCGGTCAAATCCAGCGGAATTCTGGAGGGCAGATCATGAGCGCCCGTACAGACAGGCGGCGGCAGGCCGGAACCAGCAGGGAACGGTTTGCTTTGCTGCTGCTGGTCTTTGTGGCAGTGGTGGCAGTCACCGCTTTAAGTCTTCACCTGAGCGGTTCACTGACGGTAGATAATTTGCTGGTGGAGCTGGGGCTTAAGCCTCCAGCGGCGGTGTCCGTAGAGGATATCCCGGCCTACTCTGGAGAGCCGTATGTGATTCTTCAGGATAATCAGCCTGACTTTGATTGGGAGGATCTGACGCTGGAGCCCTTTGAGACATATAGTGAGCTGGACTACTTAGGCCGGTGCGGCGTAGCTTATGCTAATGTGTGTCTGGATATCATGCCCACCGAGCCGCGGGGGGATATCGGGCAGGTGAAGCCCTCCGGCTGGCAGACGGTGAAATATGACTGTGTAGATGGCAAATATCTGTATAACCGCTGCCATCTCATTGGATATCAGCTGGCAGGAGAAAATGCCAACAAGCAGAACCTCATCACGGGTACGCGGTATATGAACGTGGAGGGAATGCTACCCTTTGAAAACATGGTGGACAGCTATGTGGAGGAGACGGAAAACCATGTGCTCTACCGGGTGACGCCTGTCTTTGAGGGTGAAAATCTGGTAGCTAGCGGAGTGCAGATTGAGGCGTTCTCTGTGGAGGATGAAGGGGAGGGGCTGTGCTTTAATGTGTACATTTATAATGTCCAACCTGGTGTGGTAATTGATTACGCCACAGGGGAAAGCTGGGAGGAATAAACTGTGCCCGCCCTGATTTCAGGACGGGCGTTCTTTAGAGAAGAGAACAAATTATTTATCAAAGGCGGGGTTAGTGAAGTATACATTTTTCTGGTCAAGTTTTTGCTTGACCAATTCGATGGCCTCGCCAAACCGTTGGAAATGAACAATTTCCCGCTCTCGAAGGAATCGGATGACATTGCTCACATCCGGGTCGTCAGATAGGCGGAGGATATTGTCATAGGTAAGGCGGGCTTTTTGTTCTGCTGCCATATCTTCTGTAAGGTCGGCAATGACATCGCCAGTTACCTGCATGGTGGAGGCGGACCAAGGATAACCAGAAGCAAACTGGGGATAAACTCCAGTGGTGTGATCCACGAAATAGGTATCGAATCCGGCGGTTTTAATCTGGTCTTCACTTAGATTGCGTGTAAGTTGATGCACTAATGTGCCCACCATCTCCAGATGTCCCAATTCCTCAGTTCCAATATCGGTGAGCAGCCCTTTCAATTCAGAATATGGCATCGCATAGCGCTGGGACAGGTAGCGCAGGGAAGCGCCAAGCTCGCCGTCTGGTCCTCCATATTGAGAAATGATTACAGATGCCAGTTTGGGATTGCAGTTCTTAATGCGTACAGGATATTGCAGCTTTTTCTCATAAACAAACATGTCTCAAGCCCCCTCGTTCTTTTTGAATTCCCAGGGCCAAGGATCATCCAGCCAACGATAAGCGGCATCCTGCCCGGCGGACATCTGTGTCAAAGGGCCATGCATTTCCTCGTAGCGCTGCTTTGCCTCCCGGGCCATGGTGGTATACTGCTTGAAGAGCTGAAATGCCTCTGCATCGTCCCGGTGTGTGTCCAGATACAGCCCCAACTCGGTGACCACAAAGAGCAGCGCTTGAAGCTGGGTAGAATGGTTATCCGGCAGGCCGGCGGCTTCCGCCTTCATATGGAAGGGCAGGTTCAGGCCGGGGAAAACAGTTCCGTTGGCCAGGGCATCGGCTTGGTTGTACTTCTGGCTGCCCCTCTGCTGGAAGGGTACATATGGTACCGCCAGAGGCGCGCAGGCGGGCATGGTGCCGCAGCTATCCGCGCAGGGGCGGGGATTAGTTTCGGTATCAGGATTCAAGAGAATCTCTCCTTTGCTCAAAGTCTGGCAGCAAGGCTGCTAATTCAGCTTATGCTCCTGTACCTTTCAGTGTCACGGGAAATGTCGAAAAGATAAATTTGTGTTGAAATCTATAAATAGGCGTGGTATAATAAATCAATCTTTTGAATTGGAGGAAAGATACCCATGACTCATATCCAGACTCTGAACGGCGCAACCTTGAAGCAGAGCGCTGCCCATGGCGGTTGCGGCGAGTGCCAGACCTCTTGCCAGTCCGCCTGCAAGACCTCCTGTACTGTGGCCAACCAGAAGTGCGAGAATAACAAGTAATTTATCAAAGCGCTGGAAAGGGTGGGCTTGTCCCACCCTTTTTCTGCGTGTCAAAGGAGGATGAACCCAATGGTCCATACATTCATCTGCTTAGGTGTGCCCATGGCAGTGGACGTGAACAGCGGTGCTGTTCATGTGTTGGATAACGCTGCCTACGATGTGCTGTCTCTCTTGGATGCTCCCATGGCGGACATCTGCCCAAAGGAATTCTACCAAAAACTGCCGCAGTATGACCCAGCTATGTTAGATGAGGCTTGGGGGGAGCTGTTGGAACTCCAAAAAAATGGGCTGCTGTTTACCAACGACAGCTATATCGACCCTGCCGCCGCTACCCTAATGCAGCAGGATGCGCCCATTAAGGCGCTATGCCTTCACGTGTCTCACGACTGCAATCTGCGCTGCCAATACTGCTTCGCTTCCACTGGTGACTTTGGCACCGGCCGGCGGATGACCATGGATGTGGAGACAGCAAAAAAGGCCATTGATTTCGTGATTGAACGATCCGGCAGCCGACGTAACATTGAGGTAGACTTCTTTGGCGGTGAACCGCTGATGGCTATAGATACGGTGAAGGCTACAGTGGAATATGCCCGGTCTCTGGAGCAAAAACACAATAAAAATTTCCGCTTCACCATCACCACCAACGGCGTACTGCTCGATGACGAAAATATTGAGTACATCAATCGGGAGATGTCCAACGCAGTGCTGTCTCTGGACGGCCGCTCTGAGGTCAATGACCGAATGCGCAGGACAGTGAGTGGAGGAGGAAGCTATGATGTAATTCTGCCCAAGTTCCAGAAGCTGGTGCAGGGTAGGGGAGAGAAGGACTATTATCTTCGGGGAACCTTCACCCGGTACAACCCGGATTTTGCCGCCGATGTGCTCCATATCGCCGACCAGGGGTTCCGCCACGTGTCAGTGGAACCTGTGGTCGGTAGCCTTGACTGCGATTATTCCTTCCGAGAGGAGGATCTGCCTGGCATTCTGGAGGAA
The DNA here is from genome assembly GCA_948670295.1 of uncultured Oscillospiraceae bacterium. Classification (GTDB taxonomy): domain Bacteria; phylum Bacillota; class Clostridia; order Oscillospirales; family Oscillospiraceae; genus Enterenecus. The sequence continues at coordinate 21,194 of CAPOAR010000045.1, forward strand.
TACGAGCGGTTGGCTTTAGAGCTTTTGAAACGAGAGGATGTTAATTTCTTTCATTTTAATGTGGACTTGTCTCAGGGGCCGTGTGTCATTAAGCGGATGCGGGGATGTGGAGCCGGGTGCGAATATGTGGCCGTTACCCCGGACGGTGATATCTATCCCTGCCATCAGTTTGTGGGAAATGAGGAGTACAGGCTTGGCAATGTTTACGACGATGCCTTTAATATGGAGTTGTCCAGAAAATTTGCCGGACTGAACATCTACACAAGGCCAGACTGTAAAGATTGCTGGGCCCGATTCTACTGCAGCGGGGGATGCTCTGCATCCAATCTGCTTGTCAATGGCGACATAAAAAAGCCCAATCGCTTTGGCTGCGACATGCAGCGCAAACGCCTGGAATGTGCCATCGCTATAAAGGCAATTCGGGCTGGAATGGCAAAGAGTGAGCCCTAGCTCCAAAAATTTGACAACATTAGCAAAACGGTTTGGGATCTCAACATTTTGAGGCTCCAAACCGTTTTGCTACAATATCCTGTGCCCTCCGCTACCCCAAATACGCAGTTTACATAATTTTGTTTACATAAAACAGACGCATAAAAAATTTTATAAGAAATCTGGACGATTTCTCTTGCCTTTCCAGGAAAAGAGGTCTATATTAAATAAAGACACTGCTTTGTTGCCATTGGAATAAAGTCTATTTCTATCCCAGCATATAGGATGCGTATGCTTACGGCGATTACATGCTGTATACGCGCAGGCGGCGGTTGACAAAGTGTTGCTGCGTTTTTGCCTGGCATACGCTTCGGTTTTCAAACATAATATAGTTTCAGCGCAAAGGCTATATTTGGGAAATCCGGGGTGATGAACGGTGACAGTCCGCAGAATGGGGAGCCGGATTAAATCCGCTCCGGCCTGGGACAGGCTGACCCAATTAGTGGTTCTGGGCATTTGTTTTGCGGCAGGTACATTGGGCGGGTTCCTGTTTTCGGGCTGGGGTGAACAGAGCCCTGAATTGTTAGACTACCTGAGCCGCTACTTTGAGATAGCGGCTCAGGGAAGCGGAGTAGAGCCTGGCTTGTTGTCTTCTGCCTGGGATTTGATCCGTTGGCCGCTTGCATCATTTCTGTTGGGAGTTTCTGCGTTCGGGGTGGTGGGGATCCCCGCCCTATTGGCGCTCCGTGGTTTTTTGCTGGCGTATTCCGCTGCTATTTTTGCCCGGCTGTTCGGCCTGCCCGGCGTGGCGGCTTCACTTGCGGCTTTTGGGGTAACGGCTCTTGTGGCAGTACCAGTGCTGTTCGTGGTGTCAGCCGATGCGTTCCGGCAGTCGCTGGGCCGCCTGTCTGGTGAGCGTCCCACATCTTGGGCTCAGAGAGCTCAAGCATTGTCCCCCTGCGCTGGGGTGCTGGTATTAGCTGTGGCCTTACAGCAGACGCTGATGCCCGCGCTGCTCGCTGCGGTGTGTACCCGGCTGTTTATTTCGTGAGAAGAGGAGTTGAGCGGTTTTGGATCATCTCACTGGTTATGAGGCGTGGCTGGCCCAGGAAAAACGGGTTGCCGTCAATACACTCAGCTCCTACCTTAGAGATGTGCGCCAGTTTGCCGACTGGGCCGGTCAGGAACATCTGGATATCACTCAGATGAGCCAGGATGATATACGGTTTTATGCCCAGCACTTGGAGAGGAAGGGGAAATCCAACGCCACAATTGTTCGATCTGTTGCGGCATTAAAATCTTTTTACACCTACCTTATTTCTATCCGGGTGGTGCAGATAAATCCTGCCAAGGGCTTCAGTCCCAGCCGGGCAGAGCGTAAGCTGCCCGCTATCCTCTCAAACCATGAGGTGGATCTGTTTTTGGAGCAGCCCGATCCCTCCGACTCCAAGGGCTGCCGGGACAAGGCCATGCTTGAGCTGCTGTACGCCACAGGTATTCGGGTGTCCGAGCTCATTTCGCTGGATGTACAGGATCTGAATCTGTCCGCCAGCTTTTTGCGCTGCCGGGGGCGGAGCAAAGAGCGGGTGGTGCCGCTCTACAAAGGGGCAGTGCGGGCAATGGCTGCATATATCAACGATGTGCGGCCACAACTTTTGGAAAACCCTGGGGAAACTGCTCTCTTCGTTAACATGAACGGGGAACGAATGAGCCGGCAGGGTTTTTGGAAGATTGTCAAATGCTATCAGGATAAGGCGGGCATCCATAAAGATATCACCCCGCATACGCTGAGGCATTCTTTTGCCGCCCATTTGCTGGAAAACGGAGCGGATCTCAAGTCTATTCAGGAAATGCTGGGCCATGCAGATATCTCTGCTACTCAAATCTATGCCCAGGTGATCAACCAAAAACTCCGGGATGTCTATGTTATGGCCCACCCCCGTGCCTGACCAGCAAACCTCTGCGGCGGATGATAGTGTCATCCGCCGTTTTTGCTTGTCTTTGCTGGCGAATTGTGGTATCATATATGAAGGCATTATGGAAGCGGGAGGGCGTGCCGTTGCTGATTCTTGGAATAGACCCCGGGTACGCCATTGTGGGCTTTGGCCTGGTGGAGTCCATTCAGGGAAAATACCGTCTGGCCGCCTGCGGAGCCATCAACACGCCTGCGGGAGTGCGCCTGCCTGCAAGGCTGTGGCGGATTTCCACTGACTTGGAAGATCTTATTGGCCAATTTCACCCGGACGTGATGGCAATTGAGGAGTTATTCTTCAACCACAACGTCACCACCGGCATTGGAGTGGCTCAAGCTCGAGGCGTTATCCTTATGACCGCGGAAAAACTGGGCTTGCCAATTTGCGAATACAATCCTTCGCAAGTGAAGCAGGCGGTGGTAGGTTACGGAAAGGCGGAAAAGCGGCAGGTAATGGATATGACCAAGCGGCTGCTGAACCTGAACGCCGTCCCCAAGCCGGACGATGCCGCCGATGCAGTGGCGATTGCCCTGTGTCACGCCCGGTCGGCCACATCTCTGTTGAAAACCATACACTGAATTTGGAGAGATCATTGTGTTTTATTATTTGAATGGAACTGTTGCCCGGGTGGAGCCCTATCTGGCTGTCATTGACTGCGGCGGGGTCGGCTATGCCTGCCGCACCACCAATTACACTGTCAGTAAACTCAGTGTGGGGAAAGCAGCAAAACTTTACACCCATCTCTATGTCCGGGAGGAGATTTTTGAACTGTATGGTTTTTCCAGCGAGAGTGAATTAGGTTGTTTTCGGATGCTGATTGGAGTGTCTGGGGTGGGCCCCAAAGCGGCGTTGGCTATTTTGTCTTCCAATAGTCCAGAGGGACTGGCTATGGCTATTGTATCCGA
>CAPOAR010000046.1:0-16169 GCA_948670295.1 uncultured Oscillospiraceae bacterium
AAGGACACGGGAAGCTGGGCATAGGGGGCCGGGTTCCCGTTCCCATCCAGAATACGGACCCGGATCGCGGCCATGTCGTAGCTGGCCCCCTCGGTGAGGGAGGTATGGCTGACCTTTACCTCCAAATGGAGCTTCGCCGAGGGGCGGCAGGTGACGCTGGCCACGGTTTTGCCATCCTTGATCCCGTCGAAGCGCCAGACGGTGGCTTCGCCGCCCCAATTGGCTACATACTTGCCGTACAGATCCACGCCGTCCTGGAATTTCATGCCGTACCGGGCCATGCACCAGGCCATTTTCGCTTTATAGGACACTGGCAGACCGGCCAGCCCATACTTCCCAGCCGCCAGCAGGCACTCCCGCAGGAGCTTGGCCTTCTCCGGCGGAAAACCCTCCTGAGTCTCCAGCAGCTCACCGATGGTGTCATCCACCACGAAGGGCGGGTGGGGCAGAGAAGATGTTCGGTTTTGGCACAGACGGGTGACAAAGACCCCGTTTTTATACAGCGCCACCTCGTCCGCGTTGGAAAACACGTACACACGCCCCATCCGCCCCGCCGGGTAATCGCCAATGTCCATGGAGGAGCCTACCGTCAGCACAGGGGCCCCCTCTCCCTGGCTGGCATAGGCCGCCGCGGCCAGCTTTGGGTTCCGAAAGGCGTCCATCACCCCGTGATAGCAGATCCGGTCGCCGGAGCCAAAGTCCTTGTGGGTGGGATAGTCGAACATACACCAGCCAAAGCACCCTGCGTGTTCCTTCCACGCCGCATCCTGCACCCGGAGGTGGCGCAGGGCCTGCTCCTGCCGCCGTGCCCAGGTGTCGAAGGGCTTGGTGGGGAACATATGGCCGTTGCACTCCGAGATGAGGAGGGCCTTGCCCATATCCGATGTAACCTCTTTTTTGGGCTTGGCCCCGGGGGTCCTGCCGTTATGCGAGAAATCGTTGTAGGCGTATACATCTTCCAGCAGACTGCTTTTTTCCAGGTAGCGCACACCAGAAGTTTGACGGCTGGGATCCAGCTCATGGGTGATGGCGTTGGTGCGGGCGTAGAATTCGTCATCGTCCAGGCTCTCGTTGATACGCACACCCCACAGTATGATGGACGGGTGGTTCCTGTATTGTAAAACCATTTCCCGGACGTTCTGGCAGGCCTGACCTTTCCATGCCCCGTTTCCGATGTGCTGCCAGCCGGGGATCTCGGTGAACACCAGAAGCCCCAGCCGGTCACATTCGTCGATAAAATACTGGCTCTGGGGATAGTGGCTGGTGCGCACGGCATTGCAGCCAAGCTCCTCCTTCAAAATGCGGGCATCCTCCCGCTGAAGGGCTTCCGGGGCGGCATAGCCGATGTAGGGGTAGCTCTGATGGCGGTTCAGGCCGCGGAGGAAGGTTTTTTTGCCGTTGAGGTAGAAGCCGTCCGCTTTGAACTGCGCGGTGCGGAAGCCGAAAGCGGCCTCCTGCCGATCCAGCTCCATTCCGTCCGGGGCCAGGAGGCGGGCCTCACAGCGGTAAAGATCGGGCCGCGCCGTGTCCCAGGGCCTGGCGTCCGGAACATTGGCCTTTCCCGCCGCGCCAGCCCACACGGTTTTCCCCGCGCTGTCCAAAATGGAAACCTCCAGCTTTGCCCCATCGGGCGCGCCGTCGGTGGCCACCTTGACGTTTGCCGTGGTCAACGTGGGTGTGGTAACATAAATGTCAGTGATGTATCCGTTTTCCCGCACATCCAGCCATGCCTCCCGGTACAGCCCGCCATAGGTGAGGTAGTCCACCACAAAACCAAAAGGCGGAGTGGATGGGTTTTCGCTGGTATCCAGCTTCACAGCCAGCAGGTTGGACCGGCCCGGCTCCACCAGCTTTGTCACTTCTACCCGGAAGGCGGTGTAGCCACAGCGGTGAGTGGCCGCTTCCACGCCGTTGACGTACACCGTAGCAATGTGGGCCGCGCCGTCCAGTTGAAGGAACAGCCGCTTGCCCGCCAGTCCGGCGGGGACGTCCAGCGTCCGGCGGTAACCGCACAACATCTGATAGTCCTCCGAATCGATGCAGTGCAGGGGCAGCTCCTTACAGGTGTGGGGCAGGCGGACAGCTCGGGCTTCGCCGCCCCCGGTCGGAAATTTGTCGCTCCACTGGGGCGTAAACTCCCAGCCGTCGCACAAACTATACCTCATCGTTTCTCCTCCTGATCCCGTTCATAATGATGTCCATCATAGCGGCCAGGGTGTCCGCGTAGCTGGCTCCGTTTTCGCCGTTTACAAGAAAGCCTTCGATGGACGCGGTGACCATCTGCCGCAGTACCGGGATAGACACTTGGCGGATGCAGCCCTTCCCCACCCCTTCCTCCAGCAGGGCGATGGTTGGCTCCCAGTTGGTTTCCAGGTGCTCCCGCACCCGGCGGGCCACGGCGGGGTATTTTTCGTCCAGCTCCCCCAAAAGCCGAAGGTCCAAGGCTTGGTACTGCTCCGGCAGAGCGATCATGACCGACCTGATCCGCGCATCAATGGGGCCGGAGGTGGCGATCAGCGACCGCTTTTCCTGATGGATGCGGTCGAACAGATCGTCTACCATGTCCAGCAGAAGCGCCTCTTTGGATGGGTAAAGCGTGTAAATGGTTTTTTTGCTGATGTGCAAAGCATCGGCCACCTCCTGCAAGGTAAACCACAGGCCCTTCGCCTGAAACAGTGCGGTGGCCGCGCCGATCATGCGCTCGCGCAGTTCCATAGCGAATCCCTCCTCCCTTCGGAAACCAGACTGTTTATATCGGTTTCCATTGTAGCACAGGAAACCAATATGATTCAAGCGGTTTCGTAATGTTCTACATTTTGACCATTTAAAGCGCACTTTTTTGTGGATTTCGCACATTCCCCTTGCCGTCGGATCGGAAACCGCAAAATAAATCGACAGGCTTCTTGTTGAAACCTGTCGATATCTGGCTTGTCACTACAAAATCACTATTTTCGGAAAGCGTTGCGGCACAACGAATTCCGAAAGCTGAGAGAGCCATTCGGTGCGGCTTTTGGGTCGAGTCGGACTACATTCCAAGTCTCGGACCATCAAACCGGTGTTTTCTGCTTTCCAAAAGCTGTGCCATGCCGCAGTCGATAATTTGTTCCTTACGCTCCCGAATCATGACTTCGTAAAAATCCTGTTGTACCGGAAGCAGCCCCGGCGTCTGCCGGATGAGCGCTCCGATCTGCTCCATATCAATCCTGGCGGAAATCCGTTCCAAAGCCTGGTTGCAATCCTCATTCTGCAGCGACGCGATGAAGCGGGGGTATGATATCTTTGCTCCGCCATTCATAATCGCGGAGGTGGGATATTCGTAGATGCGCCGTTTGATCTCCCTTTCATCATCCAGCACGGCCTGCATTTCGTGGGCCCCAAGCTGCGGGTACAGACAGGAGCCGCAGTCATAAACTGGGGCGATCTCCGCTGCTTGGTTTTCCTCGTCTACCAGGATACCCCAGTTGCCATTGTGACGGTCAAAGTTTCCCAGCAGCGCGTCTGCGATGAACATATCCCAAAAGTGCGCCTTGAGCTGTCCGGCAGGGATAAGCGTCTGTTCCTCAATGGCCTGCAGGATATCGCGCAGGTCTGTGCCATAGCCGCTCTGTTCGCTGTTGATGCAGGCGTTTTTCAGCTGGGCAAATTCCATCAGCCGTTTCCCGCCCTCGGTGAAATCTTTACAGGCCACCACCAGCTTTTCGCGGCCCCGCTGATCCGTATAGGTTCCCAAAAGGGTTTCCTGGGCCTTGATCCCAAGCAGTTCAAAAATGTGGCAGGCCAGGTACTCGCTGATACAGCTGTTGGTGTAGCTGATGGTCTTGCTTCGGGTGGGAACAGGGGGGAATTTCAGCATATACCCTTCCCCTTGATAGCGGATATTGATCTTGTTTCCGTTCGCTCCGCCGTAGGCCCGAAACTTGTTTACCTCGCACTGGGTAAAATCGATCATGCCTCATCCTCCTGGCTTTCACCGAATAAATATTTCTTTCGCAGATCGTCTGCCTGCTCTTTGGTGATCTCCCCGCCCCACTGCGCAGAGTTGATCGAACCGTATAGATCGTCATACAGGCAGTCCAGATAGCTGACCTGCTCCAGTTCCCCTTGGCGGAGATCATGGATGGACTTGCGTAAAAAACCGGGAAGCCCAGCTTCCAAGTCGGGCTGATCCTCCTGTGGGCCGGTTTCCAAGTCCAGCAGGGCTTGGGTGGAGAGCTGCAGCGAATTTGCCAGTTGGTCTATCATTTCATCATCACACTGCGACAGGAGGAGCTTCCCTCGGCAGATGTCGGAAACCGCTGTCCACGGGAGTCCGCAGGCTTTCGAAAGCTGATATCGGGACATATTCAGCTCATCCAGTCTCTGCCAGATCGTCATGTGCTCACCGCCCTTTTAAGATGCATCTATCATACCACAGCCTGCGCCGCAAGTCTACCATCGCATCTTCTTTTGCAGTTGGATGACGTGTTAGCTGCTGCTTTCAGCAGAATCGCAGCTGGCGTCGGCATCCGGTCCTTCGCCGTACCTCGTCGCGCACAATTTGCTGTCTGGGAACAGGAACATACAGTGATCCCCTGTAATCTTACAGCCCCAGCCGTGAAACTCATCTGTGGGATACGCGCATTTGCAGCCCCGCGTATAGCTGGCTCCCTTACTGAAGCCTGAGGTGATTTGTTTATTCACAGTGACCCTCCTATAAAAGTGTTTCTGGCAATTGGACTTCAACTCCCCAATCCTATTGGCACATCCTGTCGTTCTATGGTATCCCCGTGCGCTATTTCGGCTCGGCCAGCGCACAGAAATGCGCGGTACAGCAGGCGCGGACGAGCTGCACAACGGGTCATAGGGACTGATCCTGCTGAACCAGCATCCGCAGCCCCAATCGCTCCAGCGCCCTGATATACATCTGCCGCTCAAATTCCCGGTACGCCGGGGTGGACTCATCCACCTCTCTGAGAATCGCTTTCCTGCTGTCGGAGCCGGGAGCAGGTCCCCAGTCTACCGCCCCGAACTCGGATGCCTTTAAATAGCGCAGCAGTTCGAAGCCGTCCAAAAATTCAAAGCAGCCGCAGGCGTCCTCATAGGGAAACGCCGCGCTGAGGCGGATCCCTGTGATCTCCTGTGCCGCATGGAACAGGGTGAAGCCGGCAGCGTCCAGAAACGGGGAGACAGCCCCGTAAATCCGTTTCAGCTCCTCTGCGGTTCCGGCGGCTGCGCCGAGTGCCTGGAGCGCCCCCTTGCAGGCGTCGGCCTGCTGCTGCGCCGCATAGAGCCTGACGCGGAGGCTGGCGGCATCATTGCTTAATGCCGCGCACTGCCGGTCCAGCGCATCATACCGATGCTGCACCCGATCCATGCGCTTTTTCTGCCAGTCCAACCGCGTTTTTGCCTCGCTCAGCTCCCGCTCCAGCTTGGGACGGCGGAGCATGGGGAAGATATCCGCCAGCTTCAGAAAACATATCCCAAGTACGTTGGATTTGTTCATTGCCGCTTCCATATCATTTGGGCTCCCTTCTATTTAGGATTAACTTTTTTGTAATACTTGCGACCTAACTTTTGTAATGAAGTGCCGTTATGATGAAACTTGCAAGAGATATTCTTTTTCATTCTATCCTCTCTATTGTCAGAGCCGGGGCGGCAGCGCCCCGGCTCTCCTCCTATGTAAAGCAGGGCCCCTCCGTGTGGAGAGGCCCTGTGATATGTTAGTCAGTCTATGCGGGATATCTGCTCCCACTGGATCACGAACCGTTCATCGATCACCTGGTTCATATGGTAGTGTCCGCAGAACCACTTGCTGAACCGGCACCGCTGTTTTACCGTTTCCAGAAAATCGGTCAGCTTGTCCGGCTGGTAGTGTTGGTTCAGCCGTTGGACGATGCTGGTAGGGGCGCAGTGGGTGAGGATGCAGTCCACGCACCACCCGGCCCGCTCCAGATTGGCTTCCGCTTCGGCGTATTCCGCCTCACTGGGCATCTCCTCGGGCCACCAGGAGTGGCCCAGCACCCGGAACATGGCGTTCATCCGCCGCATCACCCAGTACCTCCGCTCGAAGTCCGGGACGGCTGGGTCGAGGATGCCATCCTCTATATCGTGGGAGGCTGCGCCGCCCATGGTGAACCAGGTGAGCCCGCCGATTTCAAACACCTGCCCCCGCATCAGATGGAGGACGTGGGGCCGCACCACATGAACGCGCCCACCATTCCACTCCTGCTCAGGATAGGCGTTCAGCAGACCGAAATTCTCGTGGTTTCCATCCACGAATAGGGTAGTGAAGGGCTTGGCCTCCAGCCAGTCCAGCTTGTATCCGTCCGTCTGCTCCCCGGCCCACACGCCGCCGAAATCGCCCGCAAGGATTACATAATCATCCCGGCCCAGCCCCTTCAGCTGGGGGAAATTCCTGGTTGTGAACCGCTGGAAGTCACCGTGGCAATCTCCCGTGATATAGATGCTCATGCGCTTGCCCTCCTCATATTGATAACCTCCTGCTCAATCTCCGTCCCATCCTTGAACCGAACGGCCAGCCGCTCCTTGTCCAGCACCTTGATACTGCTCACCGTCTGGTACACCATACCATCATTGAAGCCCTCGATGGCGCTGCCCGTGCCCTCCAGCGTGTCGGTGATGGCCTGCACCCGGCTGTCATACTCCGTGCCGGTATGCCCCGCCTGGATCAGCTCGGTTTTCCGGGTCAGGAGGCCGGACATGGCATCGTTGATCTGGGTGAGACGCTCATCGTACTCGGTTCCATTGGGATCCCGCATCGCCAGCTGGAGCAAGTCCATCTGCTCCGCTTGAAGCGCCCTCAGTTTGGCCTCTACGGCGGGCAGGGAGGCATCATCCCCGGTTCCCGCCAGTGCGGCGGCCACGCACTGGGCCAGCACCTCCTGCGCTGTCCTCTGCCGGAACATCTCGTTCATGGCGGAGGTGACGGCGGCATGGAGCTCAGGTTCCTCCAGGGTGGCGGAGTGCTTGCAGATCCGTTTGCCGTGCTCTATGCGGTTGATGCACCGCCAGACGTACCGCCGTTCCCCGCCCGGCATCCACAGCACCCTGCGGTATGGGCTGCCGCACTCGGAACACACCAGCAGACCGCTGAGCACGTATTTGCCGCTGTGCTTGCCCTGCTCGGTTTTCGTTTTGGAGGAGGTCTTGCGCAGGCTGGTCCGCCGCGCCAGCTCCTCCTGCACCCGCTGGAAGGTGGCCCGGTCGATGATGGCCGGATGGCAGTCATGGACATAGTATTTAGGGAGCTGGCCCTCATTTTTTACCCGCTGACGGTCAAAGAGATCCCCCGAGAAGGTCTTTTGCAGGACGGCGTCGCCCACATATTTCTCATTTTGCAGGATGCTCTTAACGGTGGAGCCGTACCATTTGTCACTCCCCGGTGCTGTCTTGATGCCGTCCGCCATCAGCCCATCGCAGATTTGCTGATAGCTCTGGCCCATCAGGAACCGGGCGAAGATTCGCCGCACTACGGGCGCTTCCTCCGGGTCAATCTCCGGTTCGCCATCCGGTCCTTTGCGGTATCCCAGCAGGGTGTCGTAGTGGTAGTACACCACGCCGTTGGCAAACCGTTTGCGGAACCCCCACTTCACGTTGGTGGACAGGGACTCGCTCTCAGACTGGGCCTGGCTCATCATGAAGGTGAGGATCATCTCGTTGTCCATGTAAAGGGCGTTGGTGTTCTCCTTCTCGAAGTACACCCCCACGCCGCACCGCTTCAGCCTGCGCACATATTCCAGCCCGTCCAGCGTGTTGCGGCAGAAGCGGGAGACGGACTTTGTGATGACTAGGTCGATCTTGCCCTTCTCCGCATCCCGGATCATTTTCAGGAATTCCGGGCGTTTCTTGGCGGACGTGCCGGTTATCCCCCTGTCCGCGTACATTTTTACCATGGTCCAGTCCTTGTTGTCCGCGATGCGCCGGGTAAAGTATTCCATCTGGGCGGTGAAGCTGGTCTGCTGTTCCTCGCTGCCGGTGGACACCCGGCAGTAGGGGGCTACCCGAAGGTGCTGTTTGCGGATGTCCTTCTCAGTGTATTTTGGATCCGCCGGGGTAACGGTGACCCTGCGCGGGGTTTTCTGCTGGACGCTCATGCGCTTTCCTCCTTTGCGTCTGTGATGATCCCGCCGTTGACAAGTTCTAATTCCACGTTTTTCTCCGGGGTGAGCCGGACGGCCCACACCGCCGTGGTCAGCAGGCTTGCCAGCGTGTCGGCGTTGGCAGGGCCTTGTTCCAGCCGCACCCGGAGCTGCTCCAGCTCATGGGCGGGAGTGGGGTCTGGGTGCCTGCTGTACCGCTGGGCGGCCAGGTTAAGGGCCAGTGTTTTGACGTAATCAGGCGACTCAGCGCCCCGGTTGAGGGCAAGCGTCAGCTCGTTTTGGAGCCGGACGGCCTTCATGTCCACCCCGGTCTGCCGGGGTTCGGGGATGATAAGCAGGTGAGGGGCCTGGGCCAGCTCCCGAAGCCGTCCGTCCACCAGTCCTGCCAGGGCTTCATCGCTGATGGACACCGTCTGCCCGCAGTCTGGGCCTTGGCACTTCCAATGCACCCGTCCGCGGGAGCGGGTGCCCCGCGCCATCCTGCCTCCGCACCTGGCGCAGACCACCATGCCGCTGATGGGCCGGATCTCAGCGGCCAGCGGGGCATAGGTGTTGCGTGCCGTCCGCTGGTGCTGGGCGGCGGCGAAGTCCTCATCGGACACCAGCCGGGGATAGCCCTCAGCGCCGGTGTATTTGGTGTTTTCCAGGATGCGCTTGACCATGTTTTTGTTCCACTCAGCCGTGTGCTGGTGGTAGCGGATACCCTGCTGGGTCATGCTCTCTGCGATGGACAGGAGGGAGGCCCCGGCCAGATACTGCCCGAAGATGTAACGCACCGTGTGTGCTTCCTGGGGGTGGGGCTGGAGAAGTCCGTCCCGAATCAGGTAACCGAAGGGGATCTTTCTCTGCCATGCCATGGTTTACACCAGCCTTTCTGTCAGCTCCAGCCCGTTGAGTAGCTGGAACTTCACTTCTTCTGCCGATGTCACCGTGATCCGCTCCACCAGGTTCTCAAACAGCTCCGGCGTGACCTCGGTTTGCCACTGGGCGGTTTCCAGATAGTCCATCATGGCCTCAGTGGACTGGATCTGATCGTCGCCGTCAGCCGCCGCCATCACCTTCCGGCGCAGGCGGCGCAGGTCACGGAGCTTGCGGTTCATCTCGTCCGCCTGGGATAAAGCAAGGGCAGGATCGATGCACCCCTTGCTTTTCAGCCGGATGAGCACCAAATTCTGCCCAGAAATGTTGGCTATTTCCTTGTCGATGTCGGAGAGCTTGGAGTTGGAACGCAGTTCCCGTTCCCGCAGCTCCCGAAGCTGATCCAGCAGAGGCTGGAGGATCTCCTGCTCATGGAGGGCCAGCTTGTTGTGGAGGCGCAGAAGAGCGGCGGTGAGGGCTGTTTCCGGTATTTGATGGGGAGGGCATCGCTCCTTCCCTGCGTTGTGGCGGTAGCAGTCCCAATAGACCTTGTCCTCGCACACTTTTCGCCGGAACTTGGATTCGCACTGCCCACAGTAGATCTTGCCGATATAGGGGGATTGGGAGGGGGCAGCGCCATCATAATACTGCTCCCGGCGCTGGACGATCAACTCTTGCACCCGTTGGAAATCCTTGCGGCTGATGATGCCGGGGTGGTCATCCTCCACGAGGTATTTCGGCTGCTGCCCTTTGTTTTTTACTTTCTGAAATGGAATGGTGTCAGTGGTGCAGAACTTTTGCCAAACAGAACCTCCAGTGTAGAAACTGTTGGTAAGGATGTAGCTGATAGTGGTGTGATTCCAGACCTTACGGCCATGGCCCCGTTCGATACCCAGCTCATTCAATTCCTGGGCGATATTTTTTCGGCCATAGCCGCGCAGGGCAGAGGAGAAGATGTGGCGCACCACCTCGGCCTCCTCGGGAACGATTTCCGGCTCCAGCCCGTTCAGCCGGTAGCCGTAGGGCATGGATGAGGGGGTGAAGATGCCCTGCTCCATGCGCATCCTGACACTGGTCCGCATGGTGCCGGAGTGGTTGGTGGACTCCATCTGGGCGAAGGCCGCGTAGATCGCCGCCACCTGCTCGGTGGAGAGCCTGCCCGTGTCAATGTTCTCCTTCTCGAATTGGATGGTAATGTCCAGACGGAGCAGTTCCCGCATGAACCGCAGGGTGTCCCTGGTGTTGCGGGCGAAGCGGGAGACAGACTTGACCAGGATGCGGTCGATTTTCCCGGCCCGGCAGTCCGCCAGCATCCGGTTGAACTCGTCCCGCTTCCGGGCGTCCAGGCCGGAAATGCCCTCGTCCGCATAGATGTCGACCAGATCCCAGTCCGGGTTTTCCCCAATGTGGCGGGTGTAATAATCCACTTGGGCCAGATAGGAGTTGAGCTGGTCTGCGGAGTCGCTGCTGACTCGGGCGTAGGCGGCCACGCGGAGCTTGGCTTTTTCCGGGACGATGGGTTCAATGACAGTGACCCTTGGTGCTTGCACTTGATTTGCCATGTGTGACTTCCTCCTTTCAGCAACGAACAATACCACAACACCTATAACAAAGCTATTTGGGAATAGCAACGAGAAGCAGGGGCAGGATTTGTGCAGTTTACAGCCCAAAAATCAGGGCAGAAACACGGTGGGCCGGAGTTTCCGTTCCAGCTCCGCTCGGGTGCGCTCCCCCTCGTCGGCGGTGAGCAGTCCCCGCATAACGAGCTGCTCCAGCATCTGCAGGGCAGAGGCAAAGGTGAGGTTGTCGGTGAGTTCGGTTTTGGACATAGTGAACCCCTCTTTCGTGAGAATTTTGCTTGATAACACAAAAACGGGGAGCGTCCGATTTTGGGCAGACGCTCCCCGTGGCTTCTGTTATCAAGGGTTTTGCTCGAAAGACGTTGTCTTACTGCCTTTCGTTCACCTGTATTCGACACTACTTCCCCAGGTGCTGGGCGGCTTAACTGAAACCACGCAAGGCGCGTGTCACGGGAATCTCACCCCTCCGAGGATCGCTCCGAGCTGCCCGCAGGCAGGAGTATCATTATGTACTGACGAGGTCATTGCGAAACAGCTTGGTCTGCTGTTTTGTGGACGGATGGGTACCGCTCGCCGCCTTATTTGGCCGTCTTTGATGGGGAAATCCCCACAGGCGGGTCTTGGCGCATCCTCCAGAGTCGCTTTCGCTGGTTAAGCGCTTCGTCAGGGAATGTATTTCAGTCGCCGGATGTGACCGATTGGCACGGTGTTTTTCAAGGTGCAGTGGTGAGGAAGAAGATTACCCCCTCACTGTGTAGGCAGCGAGAAATCCGTTTATATAAGCAAATTTCAAAAAAATCTTATCTTTGTTAAAATTGACGGAAAGCAACAGGCTATTTTGGTGATATTTCCCTGCTTTTTTGAACCTTGATATTCTTTGGAGTTTTGCGATTATGCGAACTCGGTCTGTAAACCGCCAGATGCGTTAGCCGGGCCTCCATTGTCTGGAGGACCGGCTAACACCTTTTAGCTGGTAATCAAGTGGGTAAAACTGAGAAAGGTTTTGCCTTACGGCTTTTTTAGAAACTCCTTCAGCTTATTAAGGCGCTGTGAAATTGCAGATTGGCTGCATCCCCACCTCCTGGCGAGTTCCTTTTGATCGTGTTCCTCAAGAATAAGAAACGTTAACAGTTCCAAATCTTCAGAGGATAGCAATGCCAGCTTTTCCGTGAGATGAGCATCGCTGATAGTTGCGATCCAGGAATAACGCCCAGGGAAATCATCAATATCGAACGAGACAGACAGCAAAGGATACTTCTGAAATAACGTACTACGGTCATCCTCTTGATTGCCGCTCAGGCATTCCGGGAGAGTCTGAGTGTGGTTGCTGTAAGTCCGGCGAGAAAGGAACGCTTCCCAATCGTATGTATGCATAGCATTGATTGCTTCGGGTGACATACCTGCATCTTCATATTCCTTCTGGAGCTTTTTCCACTCCTTATCAAATTTTTTCTTTTCTTTCGCATAGTTGAAACCCATGCGTATGCCTCCTGTTCTTCTGAAATTGGGGTAAACCCTTGATTTCAGAAGCGGAGGGCCCCGGCAACGGGGTGAAATAAGCTGACGCCATCTAATACTGCATGGCACAAATTGTCGGACGTTGTCGAATAATGTCGAATAGAAAAGGGCCGCAACCTGCCATGCAGATTGCGGCCCTTTTGGGGGATAAATAATTAACTTGTCTTTGGTATTTTTTGCTTTCTTTCTTGTGACTGGCGGTTGATAAGTCCCACGAGCCACATCTTGTCTATTATAAATAAAAATACCTTATACGCTGGACGGCGTCAGGGGGTGTGGGACACTCTATCTCCCCACCCGTAATTGAGGCAAGATGCACATTGCCCCAACCCGTGGCCTTGCAGCTGAATCGCTCCGCCAATCCAACCCAACGGCAGGGTGCATCATGTATTTCGGCAAGCTCGGTACGATGCGTCCATTAGCAAAGCGAATAGACGCTGCGAGGACTGCCTGCAACTGTGACGAAATTTGCGTTTGCATTGATATGTGTATCCAGTATAATACACTGTATATTTTTGTAAATATAGGTACATTCTGTTGATTACATGGGCATGCTTCCTCCAGGAGAAGAATAATTTTGAGTTTATAAAATCATCGCAAATAAATATTTTATGTGGTTATCCCTTTTAATCAGCCAGACGAGAACGAGAGACAGCCAGCGCCAAACGATCCACTAAGGCACCGCTGAAGCCGCGGCGGCTGAAACGGAAGGAATATTCGTCCAGGTAGGATTGAAAGTGCTTCTTGGGCAGGCCATGATAGGTGCCCAGAATAAATGCCTTGGCGTTGCTGATGACGATGTGCAACCAATGGAGAAGGCCGGAATGGGGATCGTAGGGTTTGTGTTCATGGATATAGCGTTCCAGCGCCGGGATGTAACTGCGATAGCCATCGCTGTGGATCTCGCTGCCATCGTCAAAAGTGGCATGGTAAATTTCTTCACGTACGCCTGCTTGATATTGAGCGTCACCCGCATTTTCAGAAAGCGGGGCTTGCCCCGCTCATCCAAAGACAATGCCACAAAAACCTTCGCCTTTTCTGTGCCACACCCCCTCTTTTTTCCTGTTGTTGGGCCGCCAAAGTACGCATCATCAAACTCGATGATGCCGCATAGCCGATGGCTTCCATCCCGCTGACCCATAGCGGCACGCACGCGCTTAAGCATATACCAGGCGGTTTTATAGGTCGTTCCAAGCATTGCCGCCAGTTGAACGGCTGAGATGCCCCGCTTGTCCTGGCACACAAAATTGAACGCCAGAAACCAACTGAGTCAGCGGCATATGGGTCTTGTGCAGCACAGTTCCTGCCGTCACCGAGGTCTGATGCGGCATTGGGCACACTGGTATCATCCGTTGGAAAGCCGGTATCCATGACGGCAACCGCATTTGGGGCAAACATAGCCATTCTGCCAACACAGCGATGCCAGATACTCCTGGCATACTGCCTCGCTGGAGAACCGCTTCAGAAACGTCCCAAGTGGCAGGCCCTTTTTCTTTGCCATGACCCTTTTCCCCGCTTCCTGGTATCATGGCCCTATCATATCACCTTTGCTGTCCTTTAATCCGGCCTTTTTGCAGGCTGAGCTAATGGGATAACCACAAATATTTTATTTGCGTTAGGGGTCAGAATTTGAAACAGCATATCGGGGTAAGCCGTTCCAGAAATCATGACCATCGCGATTGACAACAGGCCCAGTACGCTTGTCAACACCGCAAATCGGTATAACTTTGTCCCCATTGTTTTTCAATGCCTCCACTTATCCTGTCAACTTGCGGTTCATAAATTTAGGATTTAGGATTGATATATAGAATATACGCAAAAGTAACAAGAAGAATAAGGGTAACCCCCACCAGGCCCAATCCGCGGAATATTGTAAACAAGGCCGCCAAAAGTTGAATACAGCAATAGCCTAACTCAATGTTTATGTTTTTCCTCCGCTGCTCTTTGTCCAGTTCGTAGCGGTGATTTGTTGTCACCCATGTTGAGCATAGCACCAAAACTGCAAGGGAAAAGATAAATGACCATTGATAAACTGCATCATTCGGATTTCTGCGGAATATATTGACGAAATGGGCGCTACTGCAAAGAAAAGCGGTTTGCAAGATAATGGCCCATCTGGTCAAATTAGCCCTCAAAATAAGATTGGGGTTTTTCTGCTGTGCATTTGATAGCAATTCTTTGGACGATACTCCATAAAGTTCCGCTAATGCTTGCAGGTTTTGCGCACTCGGTTTGGACTGGCCGACTTCCCATTTTGTGACCGCTTGACGGCTTACATTCAAGCGATCTGCGACCAATTCCTGGGACATACCCACACGAGCGCGGGCAGCTTTCGAATTGTTACATAGTGGCGGCAATTACAACACCAGACGCTTGCAGATATTTTTTGCTGCTTTTCATAATGTCATCCTTTACAAAAGTGATTGAGTGGAACAATTGCCTGCTTTGATATATATCGCTAGCCCAGGGGATATTGCAGTTGTATTTCGACCGCATGTCTTCTTGGATGGGCCAGCCGACGATATTGGCGTTCAGAAGGAAGTTTTCAAAGGTGGCTTTCAGCACATCATTGTCCACTTCTCGGAAGATGTTCATGAGCAGCTGATGCATATTGTTGTCCGGGTCATTGATGACTGTGCGGAATGCGTCCCGCTGTACAAGGAAACTGTTGGGGCCGTCTCCAGCAGCCTGTCCACCCATTCCATCAGCTTGGGGAGGTTATGCTCCGGGTCCTTCTCGATGTAGCCATAGGCGGTTTTCAGGCCGAGCTTGCCCAGTGTTTTTGGGATCATAGCGATTCTCCTTTTCTATCTTTTTTGAATCTTCCCAGCGAGACTAAGCGTATTACACTTAATAATTATAAGTGTAAAACATTGTGTATATCAACGGAATTTTTACCTAAACTAAGTGCAGTACTGATGTTAGGGGATTGTGTCATGAAAGCAAAAAAGAACTCAATATACAAATCGGGGAGCGCATCAAACGGGCGCGGGAAAAAGGTGGGATGACCCAGGAGCAATTCGCGGAGCTGATCAACAAAACACCGCAGTTTGTATCTGATTTAGAGCGGGGTGTTTCCGGCATTTCCATTGAAACACTGAGGACAATTTGCGAAAAACTGTGTATATCCAGCGACAGTATCCTGTTTGCCAGGCGAGATGAAAATGATGTCTCGGAATTGACAAGCAAATTTCGGAAAATGTCTCATGTGAAGTTTCGTGCTTTGGAGCAGATCGTGAACGCACTACTGTATACCGAGGCCGAGATTGGCAGCGACCAATAATGCAGCACGGAGCAAAAATGCGGCGGCAGCCTCAAATGTGAGATGCTGCCGCATTTTTGCAGCATCTTTTTATCGATCACTGGTCAGCCAGTTACTCTCCTGGGAGAAGATGAGGTCGTCTACATCCCCCGGAGCAACGGCGGCCTTACGGGCTTTTTTCATGAGGGAGCCTCCTTCCAGGTGGGATTTTACAACGCAGCTGAGTATGTGGAACGGAGGCACAAGCGGCTAAATGACATGGTACTCCTTCAGCAGCTTTTCGATGTCGGTGCCCTGCGCCTTGCTCAGAACCTTGTGCAGGGCGAACTTTTCGATGAGGTTCAGGCTCATGTCCGTCAGGGGCTTGCCGTCCCGAAGCTTAACGGAGGCGTCCAGCAGGTCGCGCACGTCGTAGGTGCTGCCCCATACCTCGGGCACGCCCCGGTCTACGTCCAGCAGGGTATACACCGCCTCCATACCGGTGCGCATGGAATATTCGGTAGTGAAGATGGTGTCCCGGGCCGTCTCGGCAAACTGTCCCAGGAAAGCGAAGTTAACAGCGCCATCAGGCACCACCTTCGGGCGGTCCGTGTCGTTGCGGGGCATGAAGAAGGCGTCGATATAGGGCATCATGACAGGCACAGTGTTGGCGCTGTGCTCCGCCAATCCCTCGATCTGATCCTCGGGCACCCCCAGGTGGTACAGCCACTCCATGCAGATTTCCTTGCCGGTACACTCCCGCATGGGCTTCTTCACGTAGTCGCCGGGCACGTCGGTGAACAGGGAGTACACCCACACCAGGCAGTGATCCTTAGGCTGCTCCCGGAACTGAGGCTGGCGGTTGATGGTCCA
>CAPOAR010000046.1:16398-18900 GCA_948670295.1 uncultured Oscillospiraceae bacterium
CCGGGCTTGATCTCGGTGTTGTAGGGGGCCGGGGTGTTCTGATCGCCCATGGTGGAATTTTCCACGCAGCCGCCGTTGGTGATGAACACCAAATCGTTCTCCGTCAGATCCACAAAATTCTGGCCTTCCCCGGTGGTCAGCTCAATCCGGCTGGCCAGCTTTTTGTCCGGCTGGATGTCAAACTCCACATTCACCACCTTGGTGTTGTAGTGGAACTGCACGCCGTGCTCCTCCAGGTACTTTACCATGGGCAGAATCATGGATTCGTACTGGTTGTAGCGGGTAAAGCGCAGCGCCTTGAAGTCGGGCAGGCCGCCGATGTGATGGATGAAGCGCTTGATATACCGCTTCATTTCCAGGGCGGAGTGCCAGTTCTCGAAGGCGAACATGGTGCGCCAGTAAAGCCAGAAGTTGGAGTTCAGCACCTCGTCGCCAAAGAAGTCAGTGATGCGTTTGTCATAGAGCTGCTCATCGGGGGTAAAGAACAGCTTCATGATCTCCATGGCAGCCTTGTCGGACACGGCGAACTTGCCGTCGGTGTGCGCGTCCTGCCCCCGATTGACGGTGGCACGGCACAGGGAGTAGTTGGGATCTTCCTTGTTCAGCCAGTAATACTCGTCCAGCACACTGACGCCCTCGGTCTCAATGGAGGGGATGGAGTGGAACAAATCCCACATGACCTCGAAATGGTTGTCCATCTCACGGCCGCCCCGCATGACATAGCCCACGTTCTCAAACTTCCAGCCGTCGCAGGCGCCGCCGGGGATGGGATCCTTCTCAAAGATGTGGATGTGCTCGCCCTTCATCTGGCCGTCCCGAACCAGATAGCAGGCGGCGGTAAGAGCGGCAAGGCCGGTGCCGATGATATAGGCGGACTTGTGATCCACACCCTCCGGTTTCCTGGGGCGGGCAAAAGCCTCGTAGTTACCGCTGGAATAATACATATATAACACCCTTTCCCGAGCCGTTTTCGGCTCTTTTGTTTGATGGGCTTATCATAGTATACTCGTCCTTTTTTCACAATAAACAGAAAACTCGCCGTGATAAAATTTTTATCACGGCGAGCCCATTGATGATTTTTTAATCATTTCGGGCTGTATGTAAGGATCTGTCGGTGCGGAAAGCGTTCAATGCCCGGATCACATTTCCGTGAAGCACCTTGCTGGCGCGCTCCACGATGGCGGTGGGATCCTCCTTCATATTGCCGTTGATCCAGTCCAGCATCACGCCGATCAAGGCATACTCATAAAAATTGGCAATAAAATTTTTGTCTGCTTCACTTACGCACGACCCCACCGATTTTTCCTCTATTACCCCGAGCAGCAAATTGTGTATGAGCGGGTTAAGATATTGCTCAATGCGCTCCCGGCTTACCGTGCGGTAGACATTCATGATGAAGGGTTTGTTGTCCAGCACAACCTGGAAGATATTCAAAAAGCCCTCCTGCCAGGTATCGTAGGTCTTTTTACCTGCCAAGGCCCGGGCGGCGTCCTCCACGCAGGCCCATTCCACCAGATCATAGATATCCTTGAAGTGGTAGTAAAAGGTCATGCGGCTGATCCCACAGTCCTCGGCAATGTCGCTGATCGTGATCTTATTCAGTGGCTTTTGGAGCAGCAGCTTTTTTAGTGATGCCTCCATTGCCCGTTTTGTCATCTGTGACATAAAAACCTCCACCGCATTGAGCGATCGGCTCAAATACATAAATACAGGGCCTTCCCGTCTGTGTTTCCAGACACTCCACCAGCAGTATACTTGAAAAATGAAACTTTTTCAAGTATACTATAAAAAATGACTTTCTTGACTTGTGGCCAAAAGACTTCCAATTTCGGCTATTTCTATTCAAGCTGCCTTTCAGTCATAATTGCGTCTCACCGTGAGATTTCATTCCTATATGTGTATTACATATTCTACAATCTGTTGGAGGTGTACCATGGCCAATTTTACCCGCAGAGCCATCAAGGAGACCTTTTGGAAGCTGCTCAACCAGCGGCCTTTGAGCCAGATTACCATAAAGAACATTGTAGAGGACTGCGGTATCAACCGCAACTCTTTCTACTACCATTTTGAGGATCTGCCCGCCCTCGTGGAAGAAATTGTAGAGGAACAGGTTCAGGTCCTCATTCAAAACCACCCTACATCTCATCGGTGGAGGAGTGCTTTGACGCAGTGATCGAGCTGGTGATGGAAAACAAGCGGGCCATTTACCACATTTACAACTCCCTGAGCCGGGACGTATTTGAGCGGTATCTCATGGACGCCTGTCAGTACATCGTCTCCGCCTACTTAAAGACGGAGTTCGCTGGGAAGTCCATTGACCTCCAGGATCTGGACGCGCTGATTCGACTGCACAAGTGTGCCTGCTTCGGCTCCGTGATCGACTGGCTCAACGGCGGCATGAAGGATGACATTGTCGGCTATTTTCGCCGGGTGTGCACCCTGCAAAAGGGCTGGTTGGAGAATTTGGGCCGATGAATCGAATATGGGTTCCAACACGGGATA
>CAPOAR010000046.1:18997-23866 GCA_948670295.1 uncultured Oscillospiraceae bacterium
CATGCCAATGCCTAAAATTTGGGCACGGGCCTGTCCCGTGTCTGAATTTCAGACAGTTTTTTCCCTGCGCCTGATTTTTAGGCATGGGGCTTTTTTCTGCCCATGGTAACAGCGCTGCCCCTCTGCTATACTCACCATCACACAAGGGAAACACAACAATGACAGGAGGTGCAAAACGTGAAAAACCGTTGTACGGTCCCCATGTGGGTAGCCAAGACCGGATACATCGTCATGTCCCTGGTGTTCTGCGGGGCAGGGGTGCTGTTCATCGCAAAGCCGGAGCTGTCCGCGGTGGCCATCAGCCGGGCGCTGGGCGCGGCCATGATCCTGTTCGGGCTGATTAAGCTGGTGGGCTACTTCTCCAAGGACCTGTTCCGGCTGGCCTTCCAGTATGATCTGGGCTTCGGGCTGCTGCTTATCGCTCTGGGTATCCTGGTGCTGGCAAAGCCTGCGGGGGTGCTGGACTTCATCTTCATCGCATTGGGCATTGCCATCCTGACCGACGGGCTGTTCAAGGTGCAGATCGCCGTGGATTCCAAACGGTTCGGCATCCCTACCTGGTGGCTGACGCTGATTCTGGCAATGGTCACTGGCGTGGTAGGGCTGGCCCTGGTATTCCGCCCTTGGGACAGTGCCCGGCTGCTGACCACGCTACTGGGGGCGGCGCTGCTGGCGGAAGGTATTTTGAACCTGTGTGTGGCAGTCAGCACAGTGAAAATCGTAGACCACCAGCGGCCCGATGTGATCGAGGTCACCTCATTTGAAGTGGAAAATCCCTAATGTTATGAAAGGTTGGATGATGAAATGCGTTTTTCCAAAGCGGTGGTCAAGTACCGCGTACCCATTCTGATTTGCACCCTGCTGCTCATGATCCCCTCTGTGCTGGGCATGGCGGGCACCAGGGTCAACTACGATATGCTTAACTATCTTCCCGAGGATATGGACACCGTCATCGGGCAGAATGAGCTGCTGGACGACTTCAACAAAGGCGCGTTCTCCTTCCTCATCCTGGAGGATATGCCCGCCAAAGATGTTGCCGCCTTAAAGGCGCAAGTGGAGCAGGTGAATCACGTGGAAACCGTGCTGTGGTACGACTCCCTGATGGATGTATCCGTTCCCATGGAGCTGTTGCCCGACACGCTTTACGAGGCGTTCAACTCCGAGCACGCCACCATGATGGCTGTGTTCTTTGACACCTCCACCTCCTCCGATCTGACCATGGACGCCATCCGGGAGATTCGATCCATCGCTGGGGAGCAGTGCTTTGTGTCCGGCATGTCCGCCCTGGTTACAGACCTAAAGGATCTATGCGAGGTGGAGGAGCCCATCTATGTGGGTATCGCCGTGGCCCTGGCCTGCGCGGCCATGCTGCTTCTGCTGGACAGCTGGCTGGTGCCCTTCGTGTTCCTGGCCAGCATCGGCATGATGATCCTCATGAACATGGGCACCAACTACTTCCTGGGCGAGATCTCCTACATCACCAAGGCCCTGTCAGCGGTGCTCCAGCTGGCCGTCACCATGGACTACTCCATCTTCCTGTGGAACAGCTACAACGAACAGCGGCGGCTGTGCGCGGATAACAAGGAGGCCATGGCCTCCGCCATCCAGGCCACCTTGACCTCTGTGGTGGGCAGCTCTATCACCACAGTGGCAGGCTTCATCGCGCTGTGCTTCATGTCCTTTACCATGGGCCGGGATTTGGGCATCGTCATGGCCAAGGGTGTGCTGCTGGGGGTGCTGGGCTGCGTTACCGTATTGCCGGCACTGATCCTGGTATTTGATAAGCCGTTGCAAAAGACTCGCCACCGTTCCCTGATCCCCAATATGGGAAAGCTGTCCGGCGGAGTCGTAAAAGTATTCCCTGTGTTTATTGTGATCTTTGCCCTCATCCTTCCTCCCGCCCTTTACGGCTATAACCAGGCCAACAGCGAGGTGTACTACGACATGGGCCAGTGCCTGCCTGGGGATATGGAGTACGTCATTGCCGAAGGCAAGCTGCGGGACGAGTTCAATGTGGCCTCCACCCACATGCTGCTGGTAAACGCGGACGTATCTGCAAAAGACGTGCGGGCCATGACCCGGGAGATGGAGCAGGTGGACGGCGTGAAGTACGTGCTGGGCATGGAGTCTGTTGTGGGCTCCCGGGTGCCGGAGGAGCTTCTGCCCGAGTCCGTTACCTCTATGCTGAAAAGCGACAACTGGCGTCTGCTGCTCATCAACTCCGAGTACAAGGTGGCCAGCGACGCGGTGAACGCCCAGATCGGCCAGCTCAACGACATCCTGAAAAAGTACGACCAGGGCGGTATGCTCATCGGAGAAGCCCCCTGCATGAAGGACATGATCCAGACCACCGACCACGACTTCAAAATGGTCAACGCCGTGTCCATCATCGCCATCTTCCTCATCATTGCCCTGGTGGAAAAGAGCTTCACCCTGCCCTTCATCCTCATCGCGGTCATTGAGGCGGCTATCTTCGTCAACCTGGGCCTGCCCCATTATCTGGGCCAGAGCCTGCCCTTCATCGCACCCATCTGCATCAGCACCATCCAGCTTGGGGCCACAGTGGACTACGCCATTTTGATGACAACACGTTATAAAGCGGAGCGCATCAACGGTGCGGATAAGAAGCAGGCGGTGCACACCGCCCTGTCCACCTCCATTCCATCCATCCTGGTGTCTGGTATGGGGCTGTTCGCCGCCACCTTCGGCGTAGCCGTCTATTCCGAAATCGACATCATCAGCTCCATGTGTATGCTCATGGCCAGAGGTGCGGTTATCAGCATGGTATCTGTCATCTTTGTGCTGCCCGCCCTGCTGTTGCTGTGTGATAAGCTGATCTGCGCCACCACGGTGGGCATGAGGCAGCCCAAACACCCCAAAAATTCCAATGTGGAGGTATATGCAAAATGAAAAAGCCTGTTGTAAAAATACTGTCTATCAGTCTGTGCGTCCTGCTGGCGCTGGGAGGCATCGGGGGCACGGTGTACGCTATGGGTGTCTCCACCGATGCCGCTTCCCCGGATGCCGCCCCTGTTGACAGTAGCGCGGAATCCACCGCTCCCAAGACCAGTTCCTCTTACGATCCTGACGCGGGCCGGAATGTGAAGGACGAGACTGTATACGTACTGGCCAGTGCCGACGGAAGCGTCCAGAAAATCATTGTCAGCGATTGGATTCAAAATGCTCTGGGCAGCGACGCCATCGACGACGTAACCCAGCTCACCGGTATTGAGAACGTAAAAGGGAACGAGAGCTATACCATGGGCGGGAAGAATTCCTGTGTCTGGAATGCCAAGGGGAACGATATCTACTACCAAGGAAATCTTGATAAAGAACTGCCCGTGGACGTGATGGTGAGCTATATGCTGGACGGCCAGCCCATTGCCCCGGCAGAGCTGGCGGGCAAAAGCGGCAGGGTTACCATCCGCTTCGACTACACAAACAACCAATATGAAATGGTGGCTATCAACGGCAGACAGGAGAAAGTCTATGTTCCCTTCGCCATGCTCACCGGGCTGATGCTGGACAATGACGTGTTCACCAACGTATCCGTCACCAACGGCAAGATTATGAACGACGGCGACCGCACCATTGTGGCGGGGCTGGCTTTCCCCGGCCTCCAGGAAAGTCTGGGCCTGGATCGTGACACCCTGGATCTGCCCGATTATGTGGAAATCACTGCTAACGTAGAGCGCTTTGAGTTGGAGACTACTGTCACCTTAGCTGTCAACGAGTTGTTCAATGATGCGGCCTCCACGATGGAGGACAACGATGATCTGGACGGCCTGGGCGAACTGGATGATAAACTGGATGAACTCACAGATGCCATGGATCAGCTTATCGACGGCTCCTCCCGGCTCTATGACGGCCTGTGCGCTCTGCTGACCAGCTCGGAAGAACTGGTTAAGGGCATCGACCAGTTGGCCGCAGGGGCGGCCCAGCTCAAGCAGGGGGCAGAAGGCCTGAGCGCGGGTGCCGCCCAGCTTCAAGCTGGGGCTGCTGCCCTGCATCAAGGTCTTGATCAGCTGGCCGGACAGAACGATGCGCTGAACGGCGGCGCGGTCCAGGTTTTCCAGTCCCTGCTGGCCTCTGCCAACAGCCAGCTGGCTGCGGCTGGAGTACAGGCCCCCGAGCTCACAATGGAGAACTACAGCCAGGTACTGGACGGTGTGATTGCCGCCGCCGGGGAATCCCCTGCCGCGCAGCAGGTGGCGGCGCTGAAAGCCTCTCTGGACAGCTACAACGGCTTTTACCAGGGGCTTCAGAACTACACCGCTGGGGTGGCGCAAGCCAAGGACGGAGCCGGGGAGCTGAATACTGGCGTGGATGCTCTGAAAAACGGCGCGGACAGTTTGTCTGCCGGCGCGGGCCAGTTGTATGACGGCATTCTGACCATGAAGGGCAGCGCTCCCGCCCTGATCGACGGCGTGACCCAGCTGCGGGATGGAGCCATGGAATTGAGCGACGGCCTGAAGGAGTTCAATGAGAAGGGCGTCCAAAAGCTGGTAGATGCATTCGATGGCGATCTGAGCAGTCTGGCCGACAGGCTGGAAGCTGTGCGGGATGTGTCGGAACGCTACAACTCCTTCTCCGGCATTAGTGCTGACATGGACGGTCAAGTAAAATTCATATGGCGCACCGAAGCTGTGGATGCCCAGAATCCGTAACGTTCACCTGTGCGGCATAACGGATAAAAATGAAGGGCGGGGCTGCTGTCAAAAGCGGCCCCGCCCTTGTAGTGTTCATTATGAATGCCTTTTACAATCCAGCCTCTTTTGCAATAAACTACTGAAAAAATCGCGTCTCACCGTGAGCAATGCCATTAAGTTAACCAGAAGTTACCAAAAAGAGAGTTGCAAGGCAGGCAGG
>CAPOAR010000047.1:0-23386 GCA_948670295.1 uncultured Oscillospiraceae bacterium
GTACCACAGCGGATTGCGCAATTGCAGCGCAGTTGATCGAGGGCTTCCAAGCGGAATATCTTCTGGCAGATCGGGGCTATGATACAGACGCAATCATTCTCAAAGCTACTGACGAGGGAATGACGCCAGTTATCCCTCCAAAGAAAAACCGCAAAGAATCACGTGGATACGACGAATATCTTTACAAACTTCG
Source organism: uncultured Oscillospiraceae bacterium (assembly GCA_948670295.1). Lineage (GTDB taxonomy): Bacteria > Bacillota > Clostridia > Oscillospirales > Oscillospiraceae > Enterenecus. The sequence continues at coordinate 194 of CAPOAR010000047.1, forward strand.
CCATCTCGTTGAGAACGCTTTTCTTCTTCTCAAGCGCTGGCGCGGCATTGCTACGCGCTACGCCAAAAATGTCGCTTCCTTCGTCGCTGCTGTCCAAATTCGTTGTATTGCCATTTGGCTCCTCGTTTATTGACGACACCATCTAATCCTATTTTTAAATTTAATTGTTTCAAAGCGATTGACAATAAAAAAATTAGTGGCAGTAATTGTGTTAACTGGTCTTGCTGGACTGACTGTATTATCCTATGTGGAACTGTCACCGCACGAGTATAAATACAAGGAAAAACTATACCCCGTATCTTATCAAAGCCAGCCCTACAAAATCACAGACTATGAAGGAATCTTCCAGCTTTCTGAGTTTAGCGATTTCAGCGGAAGCTTTACGATTTGCCCTACAGGGGCGCAAATACCAGAAACCCTTACTATTCGGTTGGATAGTTGTTTTATAGTGGAAGAATTGACAAGCACAGGCAATCAAGTAACCTTTACTCGTGACGGAGATTATATAATTTTGAAAGCACCTTCGGTGCCGACTACCTATCAGATCAAATATCATGGACGAGTATATTATCTGAGCGATATAGGATGCGTAAATTTATTTGCATCTTGGCTGGCTGCTGCCCTTCCTCCTAATTTTGCTTTCATTCCATTGATAGATGGAGATTTTGGTACAAAAGATTATGACATCCATGTTGCAAGCGCAAATACCGTCATCTCAAACTTGAATGTTGATCAAGAAGATGCTCTATACCGTCTAAGTGGGAAAGCAGCATCTATCTGCATTTTCAGTGGTTTTTTAACCGAATATGAACAGGACGGCATTACTGTTTATAGATCAAAATATAATTACGCAACAGACTACAATACTGTACTTTCAAACGGATTGGCAAGTGCAAATTATATGGACCCATACAAATTTGAAATAAGAGACGATGGGTTTAGCAAACCTGACAAAGCGTTTCTCATTTACGATCTTTATGGTGTGTTAGGAATTCCAGTTGTCTATGAGGATTATATATTGTTAAACTATGGGTTTACATCTTGAGCTGAGAGGGTGAAAACTATGCTTGAAGTCAAAAATTTGTCCTATTCATATAATCGAAAAGCACCTGTTCTCCACGAGATTAACCTGTCCCTTGGCGCGGGATTCAATTTGCTTATCGGGGAAAACGGTAGCGGGAAAACCACGCTCATCAAGAACATGACCGGCATCCTGCCTCTACAGAAGGGTCAAATTACCCTGGGTGACGTACCTGTTTCTTGCCGGGAATATCAAAAGAAAATCTCTTATCTGCCCCAATCCTTTGACGTTTATCCCAGGCTGACAGTTCGGGAGATCCTACGCTTTGTGACCTCGGCAAAAAGCGGACTTGATAAGCAAACGGCAGAACAACAGATCACGAATATCATAGAGTTGACACATATTTCCGACTTTGCCGGAAAGAAGCTGAAGGACTGCTCCGAAGGAATGCGGCGGCGAGTGGGCATCGCCACAGCCCTGGTGGGTGACCCAGAGGTAGTAATTCTGGATGAACCCACGGCGGGGGTGGATCCAAAGGAGCGATTCCAGTTTTATAAGACGATTCAGGCCTGTTTTCAGGATAAAATCGTCCTGATCTCTACCCACATTCTGGACGATGTGGACTTCCTGGCTACAAACATCATTATGCTTTCCGGTGGACGCATCCGTTACTCTGGCAGCTATGCGGAGTTCAAGGATACGTTGAAAGGAAAGAAGGATGGGGCGACAGTAGAGGATATTTGGTTGTATTACCAAAATGGCGGTGAAAGTGATGTATAAATGGCCGTTGAGCACCGATGTATTCTCCTGCTGGAAACCATATCTGTGTTTTGTGGCATATCTGGCGTTTCTGTCGATCACCCCAGGTTTTTCTTACACAACAGTGGGAGGGCAGGGTGGCGAACTGTTTGCGTATAACAGATGTTATCTCTATCTCCAATTTATTGCCTGTTTTTTTGTAGTAGGTACTACTGCAAACCTATTTGAGGAAACCTTCCGAACAACCTCCAGACAATATATCCGCACCTTGCCCTTGGGTACGACACGTGTGATCTTGGTGCGGTACATCAAACTGCTTCTGTTCATCCTCATCCCCTATGTGCCCACAGTGCTGTTCATATTTATTTGCGCCAACGCCAGTTTGCAAGACTACTTTCTGCTGTTTCCGCAAGAGAGCGCCTGCCCACCCATTCCGCTGCTGTTTCCACTGGTTCATTGTGTGATCGCGGTCAATTTTTATATCATTGGAACCATGTTCCTAATGTTTATCCTCCAAAACAAAATAATTGCACTTATTATCATCATAGTGTATTGTGCCATGGAAGCAACAATGCTACATTTCGTGATTCCGCAGTATGCTGTTTTCCGAGGTGCATTTAATACTCCGGATTTTTACCATGCCCTGCCAATCAATATCCGGATATTAATAGTAGCTTCTATCGCTATGCTATCGCTTATCCTACTCTTTTATAGGCATTGGCCGTTCTATCTTAGAGGCCCTAAAAGAACATGAGAGATAACAGAATGCAGCTGACCCTAAACAGTACGGGGGCTTTTTAATGAGTAACTACCCGTACTGTTTTTATAATCATTTAATAGATTTCTAATTATCTCTTTAGATGTTCTTATATGCCGGTATAGCCCGTTACTTCGGGCTTTTCCGGCACTTTTTATATCGGAAGAACCTCACAAATCTTTTTATTACCCCTCATGTTTTCGCTCTCAAAAGTAGTAAAAGCAGTAGTAAATTCTGCGTACTACTTATGCCGCCTTGGTTTCCTCGGCGCTTTCCGCCGCAGGCTCCGGCTTGGCCTCTGCGGTGGTTTTTGCCTTGGCTTGCAGCCGTTCCATTTCCTCCTGTGCGGAATGGAAAGTAGCGTGGGCGTAATAGTTCAGCGTCATTACAATGTTGGCGTGTCCCATGATGTACTGCAATGCCTTGGGGTTCATGCCCGCGTTTGCCATTCTGGTACAGAATGTATGCCGCATGGTGTGCGGCGTCATCACATCGGGCAGCGGCTCCTTGTGGCACTTGTTGTACTTCTTGGCAAGGCACTTGAACATGGCGTCATAGTTGACGGCGGTTTTGGGTAGGCCGTCCCGGTTCAGGAACAGGAAGTCCTTATAACCGTCAACCTCAATGCACCTGCCGTCCCTGCGCTTCTTCAACACGCGCTCAAACGCTTCATAGGCGGCTGCGCTCATAGGCACTTGACGGAATCCGCTTTCTGTTTTTGGCGCTTCGATATAGTAGCCGTCCTCGGTGCTTCTCAAAAGCTGGTGGTCTACATTCACAAAGCGCTTTTCAAAATTCAGGTCAGCGGGCGTCAGGCCGCAGAGTTCGGAAATACGAAGTCCGGTTTCCAGCAGGATCACCACCTCGTCATAATACTTGGCATAGACGGGATCGTTCTGCATGAAGTCCAAAAGCTCGTTTTCCTGTGTAGGGGTAAGCGGCACCTTTGGTACGGTATCGTCGTTGATAACCTCATTGATCTGGAAGTCAAAGGGATTCTTGCGGAGGCAGTCGTCCTGTACGGCCATATAAAAGATGGCTTTTAAGGAACGCTTGCTGTTGCAGATGGTGTTGTAGGCAACGCCTTTTTCCTGCATACGCAAGGCCCATTCTTTCGCGTCGGACAGCTTCACGCTGTCAATGCTGGCCGCGCCCAGCTTATCTTCGGACAGAAGTTTCATCAACTGCTGGCGGCTCTTTTGGGTTCCTTTCCGCACATTCCCGCGCTGCCGGATGTACTTTTCGTAAAGCTGGCACACGGTCATTTTCTTGCCGATGGTGTCGATCCCGTCGTCAAGGTCTTTCTGTATCTGCTTGATCTTCTCGCGCAGGGAAAGACAGGGCCGCTTCCCGGCAGGTACTTTGTCGGTAGGTACTAACTTCCATGAGTAAACAAACTGGGGTTCTCCAAAGGTGTCAATGTATTTGTAAGCGTATCTTCCATCTGATCGCTGGCTCTCTCCAGACTTCAAAAGGCGGCCTTTGTTGTCCCGTCTTTTTTCATCTCGTTCTTTTCTTGGCATTTCGTCATGCTCCTTTCCATGACGGAAAGAGCCTTGACACGCTTATAACCTATTATAACACGCGCAAGGCCCTTTTTCACTATATTGAGTCAAGGGAATCAATGATTTTTTCAAACTGCTTCCGCTTGATCTGGATGCGGTTGCCGTTCAGGATCACCCAGCCAGCGGTGGGGTTTTCCTCGGCAAGCCGACGCAGTTTGTTTTCCCCGATCCGAAAATATTTGGACGCTTCCTCAATGGTAAGCGTGTATTTCTCCCAAATAGGCACATCGTTATTACTCATAACATGGCCCCCTTTCTTTTCAAAACAAAGGTTGTTTTTTGTGAAAGTGGGCAGAAAATAACGGACGGCTGCTGGCACAGCTCCACGGGAATCTCACCCCCGCGTGGTTCTCACGCGGCCCTGCTCGTTGCCTGCGACGCTTCAAACGCTCGGACTACGACGGCAAGGGCGTATCATTGTCCTGCCTGCGCGTCGTCGCCCGCAGGCTGCCACACCTGCTTTACGGCCCGGTAAAATCGCTCCGCTTATCCCAATGAGGGAAAGCCTCTTGGCGCACCTGCCGCCCGGCTCGGCACAGACAGAATGTATCCGTCTGCCCTATGACGCGCCGCCATTGTCCTGCGGGCGTATTTGTCAAGGAGCAAAGGGGCCGCCGGGAAAACTGGCAGGCGGGGAAAGGGAAAGCCGCCTGTCTATGGCCGGGGCCTTAACCGTCAGTCGCCAATGGGACTAACGATGGAATGGATCAGCTTGATTTGCAATCGGCGCTTCATATACTCGTCAATGCAGATATGAGGCTGGCCGCTGCCGTCATAGAGCGTCCGGGTACACAGCTTATTGATATAGCCGTCATAATGCTGCAAGACACGCTCCACGGCTTCGGCGTTACCGGCGCAGGCCGCGTCGATCACAAAATCAGGCAGAGGGCTTTTGCCCTTGTAACTGGATTGCTTCATCCGCGTTTAACCTCCCTCCGGCATGAACGCCATCAATTTTATAGGGCGCTGGAGCTGGCGAAGTGCCAGAGATATCAAATTGCATTGGAGCCCGAAAGCCGGTACATCGCAAGCTTGTACTCAGATGGGCTGCGCGGCTCCATATTCGTCCCTACCCCCGCCGCGCTTAGAGCAAATCCAACCATCGGTGCAGCAGCGTTCAACGCAGTTATAAACGGTGAACTGGTCAACAATGTAACTGTAACTTCAGCTGTGGCCGCCCAGAACGGGGTCATAATAACCTTTACACTTGAAACAGCTAAATCCAAATACGCAATTGCTGTCGCAAACATAAAAACCCGCACAATCCTTGACGCAAATCTTTGAGGAGGCTACATGAAATGAAGGGATTGCACAACAGCGCCATAGGACAGGCAAGACAGGACCCGGGTGATATGGCAGGCATGGAGCCGCCGTATAACCGCCACTATGTTGCCTTGGATGCCCAAGGCCGCATTGTAGACGGCTGGGGCAACGGGCCGCATCCGGGGCGGGACACATCCGGCGCAATGTGCGTCACCGGGGAGGGCGGCTGCCGGCTCCGGCCCTTCCCCGGCGGGGAGGGGCCCAGGTACAAACTGCTTTGACGGAGGGGCAAAAGACAATGAAGGGTAACGTATTTCGCGGCGTCATTGCCGCCGCCGCAGCCGGAGCTGCGGCCTACTTTCAGGAGCTGGCCCTGCCGGTTGTGGTGCTGTTCCTTGTTATGGTTATGGACTACATATCCGGCATGGTGCGGGCATGGATCCGGGGTGAGCTCTGCTCCAGGGTGGGCATTATGGGGATTGTGAAAAAGGCCGCTTATCTGCTGGCCGTGGTGGTGGCCATCGTGACCGACTGGGTGGTGCAGACTGCCGCCGGGCAGCTGGGCGTGGATTTCGGCGGATTCTTTTTCTTTGGGCTTCTGGTGACGGCCTGGCTTGTCCTCAACGAGTGCATTTCCATCCTGGAGAATATTTCCCAGCTTGGCGTCCCGCTCCCGTCCTTTCTGGCGGCGCTGCTGCAAAAGCTGAAAAGCACGGCAGAGGACAAGGGGGAGGAGCTGCTGAAATGATGTGTGCGGGGCGCGCTGCTATTTACAATATAAATCATATATAGTAAAATTTAAAATAAGGCATAACGCAGACTTAAAGGGCGTCTGAAAGCAGTTTCCATGTGTTTTTCTGGCTGTGGGGCCCTCAGGCAGGCCGCAAGAATTCCAAGTAAAAAACGGGAAGTGACTGAGTATGGAGAAGCGGCAGGCATTTAACCCCTATCTCCCCAGCTGGGAATATATCCCCGATGGGGAGCCCCATGTGTTCGGGGACCGGGTGTACGTCTATGGCTCCCACGACAAATTCAACGCCCCCATCTTCTGCGTCAGCGACTACGTGTGCTGGTCCGCCCCGGTGGACGACCTGTCGGACTGGCGCTGCGAGGGGGTTATCTACCGCAAAAACCAGGACCCGAAAAACAAGCTGGGCCTGCGCCTGCTGTTCGCCCCCGACGTGTGCCGGGGCCCCGACGGGCGGTACTACCTCTACTACGCCTTCGACTTCATGGGGATCATGGGGGTGGCCGTCTGCGACACCCCGGCGGGGACGTACCAGTTCCTGGGCCACGTGCGCTACCCGGACGGCACCGTCTGGGGGCGGAAGAAGGGCGACCAGTTCCCCTTCGACCCCGGGGTGCTGGCGGACGACGACGGCCGGATCTGGCTGTACTCCGGGTTCTACACACCCGCCCCCGCCCTTGTCACCGGCTTCCAAAAGCTGCGCAACGACGGCGGCACGGTGGTGGAGCTGGAGCCGGACATGGTGACCATGAAAGGCGGGCCCCGGGTCATCTTCCCCAAGCAGGGCCCCGGCTCCTTCCCCAACCACGAGTTCTTCGAGGCCAGCTCCATCCGAAAGGATGGGGACAGCTATATCTTTGTCTACTCCTCCCGGCACAACCATGAGCTGTGCTACGCCGTCAGCGACAGGCCGGACGGCGGCTTCACCTTCGGCGGCACCCTGGTGAGCCTGGGCGACCTGTTTTTGGACGGGCGCACCGAGGAAAAAGACGGCCTCAACTACCTGGGCAACACCCACGGGGGGCTGCTGAACCTGGGGGCAGACTGGTACATCTTCTACCACAGGCAGACCAACCGCCATTCCTACTCCCGGCAGGCCTGCGCGGAGAAGCTGGAGCGCACCCCCGACGGCGGCTTCCGGCAGGCGGAGGTGACCTCCTGCGGGCTGAACGGCGGGGCGCTGCGGGGAGAGGGCCGGTACGAGGCCCGGATCGCCTGCAATTTGTGGAGCAAGGACGGCGTGGGGCGGTACGACGGCCCCAGCCCCCGCAAAAGGCTGAAGGCGCACCCCTATTTCACCCAATCCGGCGGCCGGAAGGAGGAGTGCGGCCAGTACATCGCCAATATGCGGGACGGCGCGGCGGCGGGGTTCAAGTATTTCCGCATGGAAACGCCGGTCTCCATCCGGGTGGAAACCAGCGGGGAGGGCCGGGGGACCATGGAGGTCTCCGACACGCCGGACTTTGCCCGCCTCTGCGCGGAGCTGAAAATCGCCCCCGGGACGGCCCGGGCGCAGCCGCTGGACATCGAGCCCGGCGTGCGGCCGCTGTACTTCCGCTTCCGCGGGGAGGGCAGCGTGAATTTTCACGCCTTCACCCTTCTGACGGGATAATGGGGGAGGCTGCGCAGGCAGTCAAAAACCGGCGGGACAGTTTTGAGAAGCTGTACCAATAGCCCAAGTATGCAGCCTGGCGGCAATTTGGGCCGCAAGGATATGTCTGGGGTCTACTGGTACAGCTTCTGAGCCCCGCCCAAATTTTTCTAGGATGCGCGCAAAGAAAGCACACCCTGCGCCGCAAGGGCTTCACGGCCTGCCATAAATAACGCACAGGGCGGGTCCTGTTCAGGACCCGCCCTGTGCTGAATGGAGACGATAGAATCGGCAATGCAGCGCAGCGCCTCTTTACACGGGCTATTTCCCTGCTTTCCCGGAGCCCTGGCGCTTCTTTGCCCAGCGCAGGATGACCACGGCCTCTATGGCCAGGGCCGCAATGATAACGGCCGCGTCCACGGCGGCGAACATGGTGGTCATCTTGTCCCCGCCCTCGGCCGCGCCGCCCTCGCCGGCGTAGTATCCGCTGTTGCCCACGGTGTACAGGATGTTCTTGCAGGCCTGCCGCATGGCCAGTACACAGGTGGCCGCCTCGGTGTCGGTGAACTGGTTGGACTCGGCCATTCCGTAGCCCAGCATCAAATCGTTGCCCGCCCGGACCGCCGCGTCGGAGATCTGGTAGCCATAGGAGCCGTTGTAATCGGAGATCACGGTGCCCACAAAGCCCCACTCCTCCCGGAGGACGGTTTTGAGCAGGTTGGCGTCGCTGATCACGGGCACCGTGCCGATCCAGTTGTAGGAGGTCATCATGCCCATGACGTAGTTGTTGAAGTCGAAGCCCTTTACCGTCATCTCAAAGGGCTTGAGCACGTTCTCCCGGAAGGTCTGCTCGGTCATGTAGGTGAGCAGGAAGGCGCAGCGGTTGGTCTCCTGGTCGTTGCCGGCAAAGTGCTTCAGGAAGGGGTACACGCCGTATTTGGCGGCGCTGTTCACCTCGTAGGAGGCGAAAATGCCGGACAGCACGCCGTCCTCCGAGTAGTACTCGAAGTTGCGCCCGCCAAACGCGGAGCGGTGCAGGTTCAGGCCGGGGCCGTACCAGCCGAAGTTATTGGCGTTGGCGAATTCCTGGCCCATAGCGTCGCCGATCTTGTCCGCCATCTCCTTGCTCCAGGTCTGGGCCATGAGCACCTCGGAGGGGAACTGGGTGCCGGTGGTGTGGGTGACGTAGTTGGACAGGCCGGCGGGGCCGTCGCAGTCAGACGTGGCCACCTTGCCCACGGACTCGATGGGGGCGGTCTTCCAGCCGCCGGTGTTGATGAGGGTGATCATGTCCTCCAGGCTCAGCTGGTCCAGCAGCTTTTCCCAATTGGGGTCGTCGTAGCCCTTGCCGGTGAGGTCGGCCAGCTTCAGGCCGTTGTCCGCCCCCAGGGTGGGCATCACGTCCTCGTCGCTGTCGTACTTGCTGGGATTGTACTTGGCCACAGAAATCTGCTGGATGGCCTTTTCGGTGTCCTTGTCGATTTCAAACTCGGTGGGGGGCGCGGTGACATCGTCATAGTTGGCGAAGCCGTCCTTGCGGGAGAGGTAGCTCCGGCCTGCGTCGGCATAGTCGAAGCGGTTTACCGCGGGGATGCCGTCGGAGGGGCGGCCATCCTTGCTGTAGTCCACGTCGGAGCCCAGCTCAAAGGTGCGCTCATCCAGCACGGTGTGGGAGTTGGAGCGGATGGACACGCTGTAGCTTCCCGCCTCCAGGATATAGCCGCCGTTCTCCGTCTTGACCTTGCCGGAATCGTAGGAGGCCAGGTTTTCCAGAGGCACGGACAGGGTCACCTTCTCGGACGCCCCGGGCTCCAGCAGGCCGGTTTTGCCGAAGTCCAGCAGGTTTACGCTGGCCTTCTCAATGCCGCCGTTGGTGTAGGGCGGGGTGAAGTACAGCTCCACCACGTCCTTGCCCGCCACGCTGCCCGTGTTGGTGACGGTGACCTCCACGGTGACGGCGTTGGCGTCCTGCTTGAAGTCGGTGATCTCCTGCTTGAACTGGGTGTAGCTCAGGCCGTGGCCGAAGGGGTACTGCACATAGTCGTCGTAGTTGATCAGCCCCTCCTCAGCAGCGGTCTCATAGAACTTGTAGCCCATGTAGATGCCCTCCACATAGTCCACAAAGGAGAACACGCCCTGGAAGGTGTTGTCGTTGCGGATAACCTGCTTGGTCAGGTCTTCCACCCCGGTGAAGAAGTGGTTGCCCGAGTTGCCGGAATGGTTCCAGGTGGGGGCCTTCGTCAGGTCCTTCAGGTAGGTGTCCACCGTCCTGCCGGAGGGGTTCACCGCGCCGGAGATGATCTTGCCCAGGGCGGCCATGCCCGCCGCGCCGGTGCCGGGGGCCAGGATCACCGCGCCGATGGAATCATACTTGTCCACCCAATCCAGCTCCATGGCGTTGTTGGCGTTGATGACCACGATCACCTTGTCGAAGCTGGAGCAAACCAGCTCCACCAGGTCCTCCTCGGTGCGGGACAGCTCCAGATAGTGCTCGCCCGGCTCGAAGTCGTCATAGTCGCCGTTGTTGGTGTACAGGCCGTTGGTGTAGCCGTAGTTGGTTTTGGCCCGCTCCTCCACCGCGTCGGTCTTAGCCACGTCATAGGTGCCGTTGATCACCGCGTTCATGTCGGAGGGCAGGTCGGCGTTCTCGCCGCCGGTGCGGCCGATGACGATCACGGCGGTGTCGGAGAAGGATTCGGCCCCGCTCATCACCGCGGAGGTGTAGGCGTCCCGGGTGGGCTCGGGCAGGGTCCAATCCTGGGTCTGCATGGTGATGGCGGCGCGCTCGCTGCAATAGCCGGTGTACATTTTCACAAGCTCGTCGTTCATGGAGTAGCCCGCGTTGGCCAGCGACTGGAGTATGCTGACGGCGGGGGCGGAGCCGTCGCCGCTGTTGGCGGAGCCGGTGCCGCTGTACACGGGGTTGGTGGAGGCCCAGCCGAACACGTTCAGGTTCTTGGTGCCCGAGTCCAGCGGCAGCAGGCCGTTGTTCTTCACCAGCACCATGCCCTCGTCGCCGGTCTCCTCAATGACGGCAAGGCTGTTGCCCACCACGTCGTCGGAAATCTCCGCCTTGGAGGCGTTGAGCACGCCGGACACGGTGGCGTACAGCGGGCCATAGCAGATCAGGTTGACGCACAGCAGCACCACCAGAATCCACGCCAGCCCGGCTGTCCAGCGCACCACATGGCGCGTCCCCTTTTTCACCACAAACTGGGCGGCTACCATTACGATGACCATCACCAGCAGCGCGGCCAGAATGGCGTAGATGTACCCGCTGACGGAGCGGATGTAATTGCCCACATCCGCGGCGCTGGCGCCCATCTTCACAAAAACCGGGGTCAACAGGTTGATAATAAAGTCGATCATACAGCAAGGTTCCTCCTTTTTAGGGTATAATAACGAGGAAAACACCGGCGGGGAGCGGAGAATGCCCCGCCCCCCGCCGGCTTTAGGAGAAAATGATGAAATCAGGAATTACTGGTTGGCGTACTTGAAGTCGATGGTCTGGCACTCGGTGAGGGGCGCGGCGGAGTAGGTCTTGACGCGCTGGTCGTCGATCTTGCCGGACCAGTTCAGGCCGTAGGCGAAGTCGTACACGTTCCCGTCGGCGTCCACGTAGCACTCCAGGTCGCGGGGCAGATCCTCGCCGGTCTGGGCCTCCACGGCCTCCATGGAGGCGGGCATCTGGGCCACCAGCAGGCCGCTGGGCTCGTGCTCACCGATGACGGTCTTGAGGAAAGCCTCATCGCCCACGTCGTAGCCCACCAGGATGGCGTCGGCCAGGGGCTCCACCTCGGAGAACACCATGGAGAGGTGGGTCATGTTCATCAGCACCACCACGGGCTTGCTGCCGGCGGCGGACTTGGCGGCCTTGAGCATGTCCAGATGGCCGGCCTGGCTGGGTACGTTGGAGGTATTGCCCTTGTAGGAGCGGTTCTCGGTGGTGATCTTGGTCTGCTGGGTGTAGCCGTCGTTGAAGGTTTCCTCAATCTCCTTGCCGGCCACGGAGTTCTCCTTGGCAGTGGTGGCGGTATAGGGGCCATACTGGATGGAGGGAGGCAGCCAGGTCTGGCTCTCGTCCTCGGCCACCACTACGGTGGAGGCTGCGTGGGGAGAGCTCATGCCCACCAGCACCAGGTCGCAGGCGGCGACCTCGGCGGCGGAGGCGCGCTGGATGTCGTTCTCGGTGTAGGTGGCGCTGCCGCTGTCGTCGGCCTCGCCGGAGGGGTCCAGCACGGTGTCGGTCACCACGTTGTAATACTGGGCGGCCACCTCAAGATCCACGGAGGGCGTCCAGGATGCGGGGGTGCTGAACCAGCCGCCGGTGACGGCCGCGTTGAAACGATAGGGGATGTACACGGTCTGCTTTTCGCCGCCCTCGGACTGCTTGATGAGATTATTGCTGTTCTTCACCATGACGATGGAGCTCAGCTGGGTCTCCAGGCCGTAGGCCAGGGAGGCCTCGGTGCAGTTGGTGGCGCGCACGTTGTCGGTGGAGTTGTAGGGGTTCTCGAACAGGCCCAGGCGCATACTCACCAGATTGTTCTCGTATGCGCGGTCCCGCATCATGCTCAGGGCGTCGTCTTCGCCCAGCTCATCCACCAGCAGCTCCCAGGCCTCCTGCATGCTCTCCAGGTTGCCATAGCCGCCCATGGAGGTCATGCCCCGCTGGATGGCCAGGGCGATACGCTCGGCGTCGGTGTAGTCCTCCATGCCCCAGGAGCCGTTTCCGCCGGACAGGGGGCCCCAGTCGGAGATGATGAAGCCGGTCCAGCCGGAGTTAAACAGGGTGTCGTACTTCCACTGGGACCAGGCACCGGCGATGAGCTCACCCAGGGAGCCGTCCTTGGAGTAGGAAATGGAGTAGTTGGTCATGATGCCGCCCGCGGATTTGGTGGAGCTGTTCTTCAGGCTGAAGGCTCCATCGTGGAAGGCGATCAGGTGGGCCTCATAGTTGTTGTTGGGGAACACGGAGAACCGGCCGGTGTCGTTGTGGTCGTCGCGGCCGCCCTCGGCGGCGCCGGCGCCGGAGTAGTGCTTCATGATGGTCAGCACGGAGTCATTGCCCCAGCCTTTGTCGGTGGAGCCGTCCCAGGTGGACTGCATGCCGGACACGAAAGCCTCAGTAATATCACGATCCAGGGCGGGGTCCTCGCCGTAGGTGGACAGGCCACGGTCCATCACGGGAGAGGTCGCCAGGTCGATCTGGGGGCCCAGCAGGGCGTGGACACCGGCGGCGCGGTACTGCTTGGAGAATTCCTTGCCGACCTCAAGGGCGGTGTTAGGATCGAAGGTGGCGGCCAGGGAGGTCTGCTCCACGATGCCGGACTGGCCGTTGGGGTCGATGGACACCAGGGCGGGAATGCCGAAGTCCAGGCTCTCGCACAGCTCCTGGATCAGGTTGACCCAGATGGCGTGGTCCACGTTCTCCTGGGTGGTAGAGCCCAGGTTGCGGGTGACGCCGCCCCGGCCGCCGCCGGTGATGTAGGCGTAGCCGCTGTTATCCTCGCTGGCAAACTTGGCCTTGTCGGTGGTGAAGGTGCCCCAGCCGCCGTGGGTCAGGTAGGGGGCGATCTGCTCGCCGCTCATCTGGTTGGCCAGGTCGCGGGCGCGGGTCTCCGCGTCCAGCCGCCAGTCCTCATAGGGGTCCAGCGCGCCGTTGCGGTTCAGGTCCTTGAAGGCGAAGCCGCCGGACTGGAGCAGCTGCACGCCGGACTCCTTGGAGTAGCCCAGGGTCGCGCCGCCCTCGTTGGTGATTTTCACCCAGCCGTCGGAAGTGGTCTCCTCTTTCCACTTCACGTCGCCGGAGCCCAGCTCCTCCAGGTCGCCGGTGTTGGCAACCGGGGCGGAGGTTTCGGGCCCGCCGCTGGCGTCAGGCGTGTCCGAAGGGGTGGAGCCGCCGGGCTGGCACGCCGCCAGGCCCAGGACCATGACCAGCGCCAGCAGCGCGGCCATCAGCTTTTTCATGTTCTTCATCCTCGTGATCTCCTTTCAATTCTTTCTCCCGGGAGGCTGTAGAGCCTCCCAGATGCAGCGCCATTATACGCCGGCTTTTTCCGTTTCAGGGAGATTTTGCGCAAACTGTCATTACATTGCGTGAATTGCCTTCCATTTTTGGGGAATATGCTGTATACTTTAACATGTGAAGCTATACATACTGTAAAAAAGGGCGTGTGGTTTGTGCGGCGAGTGGTTGCGATTGTGGAGGACGATCCTGCCGAGGCGGATATCCTCAGGTCTCATTTTGCCCGGTATGCCCCTGACGCCGGGGAGGAATTTGATATCAGGTGGTTCCAGAGCGGCGACGCGTTTCTCGACGGCTACCAGCCCATCTATGACCTGGTGATGATGGACATTGACCTGCCGGGCATCAGCGGCATGGCCACCGCGGAAAAGCTGCGCCTGGTGGACCGGGCGGTCACGCTGATTTTTGTCACCAACCTGGCCCGGTACGCCGCCAAGGGCTACTCGGTGGAGGCCATGGATTTCCTGCTCAAGCCGGTGCCCTACCCCAGCTTTGCGGCGACGCTCCAGCGGGCGCTGATGCGCTGCCGCCATAACCGCCACCCGGACCTGCTCATCAACATCCCCGACGGGCTGTACCGCATCTCCACGGACCGGGTAAAATATATTGAAGTGATTAACCATACGCTGGTCTACCACACCACCGAAGGGGTGATCCAGGCGTCCGGCAACTTGAAGGACATTGAGGGCAGGCTGCCCGCCAGCCAATTCATCCGCTGCAACCGGTGCTACCTGGTAAACCTGGCCTTTGTGCGGGCGGTGCGGGGCCACCGGCTGGTGCTGGATATGGACGAGCTCCAGATCAGCCGGCCCAAGCGGGCCGCGGTGCTGGAGGCGCTGAACAATTATCTGGGAGGGGGTGTCTGACGTGGGGGTGGCGTTCCGCATGACGATGCTCAACTCCCTGCGCTTTTATATCACCCTGGCCGGGTCCACCCTGGTTTTTCTCTGGTGCCAGAAGCGCCGCCGCTGGTGGGGCGCGTCCATGGCCGCCGTCTTCGCCTTCGGGGTGCTGGGCATGACGGTGACAAACTACTCGCTGCCCAACAGCAATGTGAAGAACCTGCTTGTCTTTGGCGGGGCCATGCTGGTGGTTGTGGCCATCGCGCTGGCCTGCTTTGAGGTGCGCTGGGAGGAGGCGCTGTTCTGCGCCGTGGCGGGCTACAGCGTGCAGTTTATCATTTCCCTGTGCGGCGAGATGGGCTTTCGGGTCTACGGCCTGTCCTCGCCGGAGTATTTCCTGCTCCAGCTTGCCATCACCGCGGCGGTGCTGCCGCTGGTCTACCTGCGCTTTGGGCGCAAGCTGAAGCGGGGCCAGAATATGGACCTGGACCGGCGCTCCCTGCTGCCCCTGGTGGTGGGGGCGGTGCTGGCGGAGGTGGTGCTGTGCTATAACATGCGCCTGCGGTGGATGACCTTTGACAACCGGGCCTACATGATGTACGACGCCAGCCTGCTGATTTTATGCAGCGTGTTCATCCTTGTCTCGCAGTTCGCCCTGCTGGTGCAGCGCAATTTGGAGGACGAGCTGAAAATCATCAACCAGCTGCGGCGGAAGGACCGGGATCAGTACCAAGTCGCCAGCGAGACCATCGACCAGATCAACCGGAAATGCCACGACATGCGCCACCAGATCCGCACCATCGGCCGCAGCGCCCGGGTGACCCCCGAGGCCCTGGCCGAGATGGAGCAGACCATCGACATTTACGATTCCATGGTGAGCACCGGCTGCCGGGCGCTGGATATCATCCTCACGGAGAAAAGCCTGTACTGCCAGAAAAACAACATTGTCATCCGCTGCATCGCCGACGGCCGGGGGCTGAGCTTCCTACAGGACGTGGATATCTACTCCCTGTTCGGAAACCTGCTGGACAACGCCATCCATGCGGTGCAGGGGCTGGAGGAGGACCGCCGGGTGGTAAACCTCACCGTCAAGGTGCGCGGGGAGCTGCTGTCGGTGAACTCCTGCAACCGGTATGCCGGGGAGATGGAGATGCGCGACGGCCTGCCCGTCACCCGGGGCGACCCCCAGTTTCACGGCTTCGGCACCAAGAGCATCGTAGCCATTGTGCACAAGTACGGCGGCACGGTGTCCTTTCAGGCAAGGGACGGTATATTCAACCTGAACATGCTGTTTTCCCTGGGGCCTGTTTGAACCTTGCGGCCATGCCCCGGCGGCGGGCCTTTTCCGCTATACATTTGAGCCGCCGGCGAGGCGGCCGGAAACCAAACAGCGGCAGGAGGGATATCCCTCCTGCCGCTGTTCATGTTCATGCATGCCCGCCCTCCGGGGGCGTTCAGCCGCCGTCCGGGAGGATGGCGGGGGCATGGACCGACCAGAAATAGTCGGCACGGTAGCGTGAAAGCGCCTCGGGCGGCACATAGATTTTTGCTTCGGAGCCGTCCAGCAGCCCCTGGCCCACCCGGCAGCCCGAGGGCTGGCCGGAGCGCATGATAACCTTCTCCAGGGCGGGGCAGCGCCCGAACGCGCCGTCGGCAATGGTGTGGACGCTGGGCTGGATGACAACCTCCTGAAGGCGCGTCCCGCCGGCAAAGGCGGCCGCGTCAATGGCGGCAACGGGCAGGCCGTCCCAGGCGGCGGGCACCGTGAGCCGCTCCCGGCCCGCCCCCTCCGGGGTGAGGCCGGTCACCGCCGCCCAGCCGCCCCGGTCCTCCAGGATGAAGCAGGACGCGTCGCTGCTGTCCCCCGCCCAAAGGGCGGCCTGCCCCAGCTCCGGCTGGGCGGGGAGGGGGATGTCCGTGGGGCTGCTGTCCCCCAGCATCGCCTTAATATTGCGGACCAGCAGCCGGGTATACACGGTTTTGCCGCTGGAATTGAGGTGGAAATTCGTATCGTAAAACCACCCGGCGTCCAGCACGCTGGCGTTGGGGTCGCCGATCACGGGCAGGCCCAGCCGGGACTGCACCGCGTCGAAAAAGCTGTCCGGCCCCGCCGTCCCCTCCACCGCCAGGGCGTTCATGGGGCAGAAGGCGTACCACAACAGGGCGCCCTTGTCCTCCGCGGCCTGGGCATAGGCGCCCACCCGCCGGACAAACTCGTCCGAGAGCAGCTCCGCGTCAAACCGGATGGGGGTGTTGGGGTCATAGCCGCCCTCCATCACGTTGCGCGCGCACAATGGGGATACCACGTCCCCGGCGGCATTGAACGCGTCCCGGCGGTATACCCCCGAGCCCTGGGGCGGCCGGCCTTGGAGGACGGCGGCGCACTTGTCCGCGGCAAAGCGGGGGAACTGCCCGGCCATCTGTCCCAGGTACTGCCTGGGTATGCTGCGCAGCAGTTCCCACGCCCCGTCGGCCCCCTGCCACATCACCGCCGGGTCAAAAAAGCCGGACAGGGTCTGCGCCTGCTGCTCCGGGATGAGGATCACGATATCCCCGCTTCGGATCAGCTCCTGGGACAGGTCCAGCATGACCGTGGTGCCCAGGGCCGCGTACATCCCGAAATTCACCACCGTATAGCCGGGCAGCTCCCGCTCCATCAGGGCGCTGTCCACCCCGAAGGCCACGCCGCTGCCCCCCACCAGGACAATGCGGGGGCCGGGGGCCTCGTCCAGATACCGGACCTTGTATTTCAGCTCGCCCATAAAGGTGTCCCCGTACTGGGCGGGGAGGAGGAACCCCCAGCCCAGCAGCACGGCGGGGAGCGCCAGCAGCGCCAGAGCGGCGGCCAGCCAGGTCAAAAAGTTTTTTTTCATATCCGCACCTGAGGCCCGTTTGAACATTGCCTGCGGCTTTTCCGCCACATGCCGCCTGCTTGGCTTGCCTGGCGAAAAGATCCCGCTGCCGGGCGCACCGTCAATGTTCAAACAGCGCCTAAAACTGAAAATAGATGAAGGCGTTTCCCCCGCCGCCGGACAGGGAGGTCCACCAGCCCAGGGCGATGCACAGCAGAAGGGCCGAAACCGTCAGAACCCTCGGCCCCAGGGGGGCGGGGGGACGGGACGGCAGGCGGTGCAGGAAATGGAGGCAGGCCAGGGCGGGCAATACAAAGGGCAGCTGCCGCGCCATGGACAGGAGCGGCCCCTGGGCCGCGCCCCATCCGGTTCCCAGGCGGGACAGCAGCAGCCATGCGTCCGCCATGCTCTGCGCGCGGAAGAACAGCCACGCGAAGGTGACCAGGGAAAAGGTGGCCGCGCAGCGAAGGAGGCCGGTTCCCCGACCCTGGGGGGTGCGCCCGCCGGTCCGCCGGGCGGCCAGCACCCCGCACACCTGGTAAATACCGTGGATGCCGCCCCAGGCCACAAAGGTCCAGTCCGCCCCGTGCCACAGCCCGCTGAGCAGAAATACCGCCATGATATTGAAGCACCGGCGGGGCAGGCCCCTGCGGCTCCCGCCCAGGGGGATGTACACGTAGTCGGTAAACCAGGCCGTCAGGCTGATGTGCCACCGCCGCCAGAACTCCCGGATGGAGCGGGCGGCATAGGGGGCCTGGAAATTTTCCATCAGCTCCACGCCCAAAAGCCCTGCCGACCCCCGGGCGATGTCGGAGTAGCCGGAAAAGTCACAATAGATCTGCAAACCAAACAGCGCCGTGGCGGCGATGATCTCCGGGCCGGCCGCCTGGCCGGGGGCGGCGTACACCGCGTCCACCAGGGGGGCGAGGCCGTCGGCGATGGCCGCCTTTTTGAAATAGCCCGTCAGCAGCAGCCATCCGCCCGCGGAAAGCTGCTCCCGGGACAGGGTCCGCTCCCGGCGCAGCTGGGGCAGCAGGCGGCCGGAGCGCTCGATGGGCCCGGCCACCAGCTGGGGGAAAAAGGAGATGAACAGCGCGTAATAGCCGAAGTGCCCCTCCGGGGCGGTCCGGCCCCGGTATACGTCCAGCACGTAGGACAGGGCCTGGAAGGTGTAAAAGGAGATGCCCACCGGCAGCAGCAGCCGCCATGCGGGGCCGCCATGGATCAGCCCGGCGAAAAAGCCCGCGTATTTGAACACGCCCAGGCAGCCCAGGCAGGCGCCCAGCGCCATTGCCAGGCAGGCCCTTCGGACGGCCGGGGGCCTTTCCCGGGCCGCGCCCAGCCCGCACAGCCAGGTGGCCGCAGTTACGGCCACCAGCAGCAGCCCCGCCATAGGCTCCCACCAGAAGTAAAACAGCCAGCTGGACGCCAGCAGCAGCGCCCAGCGCAGCCGGTGGGGCAGGGCCCAGTGGAGCGCCAGCACGGCCGGGAGGAACAGCAGAAATTCCAGGGTGTTGAAATTCATTTCCCGTCCCCCTTCCGGCAAAGGCCCCCCAAGGCGATGGCCGCCGCCGTCAGCTCCAGGGGCAGCGCGTCCCCCAGCGTTCGCCCCTGGAGCAGGGCCAGCAGCACGCACCCCGCCATGCACAGGACGGACAGCGGCGCCCACACCGGGGACAGCTTTTTGTGGAGCACGGTCAGGACGGCGAAGAGCGCCGCCCCCGCCGCGCCCGCCCACCAAAGGCCGGGGGAGAGTAAGAGCTCAGCCATCTGATTCCACCAACCCATCCCGCGCCATTTGCCCGCGCAGCCGCGGGATAAAGCGCTGCGTATTGATCTGCGCACCCTCCGTAGACAAATGGTTGTCCGTGCCGTAGAGGTAGACGCCGCTCCACAGGGAATCCTCCAGCGGTGTAATCACCGGGACGCACAGCTCGCGGCGCAGGTAGGCGTCCAGCTCCGCGCGCGCTTCCGGGGTGCTGTCCGGCGAGACGGCCTGGGCGTTCCGGGGGGAGTAGGCAAAATAGACCATGACGCCTTGATCCATGAAACGCCGGTACATTGCGTTCAAGGGCGCGATAAACCGCTCCTTCGGGAAGGCGGACACAGCGTACTGCACGGGAAGCCCGTAAATGGGAGCCTCGGTGCGGGCGTTGGGCCGGTGGACGGTATAGTCCCCGTACTCGTTGTAGCTGGGCTTGTCCACGGGTGCGCCGTCCTCGTCAAAATCCGCCGGGGACAGGTCGTAGCTTTTCGCCGCCATGCCCGCCTTTGCGCGCAGGTAGTCCTCCAGCGCGGGAAACACATTGGTATAGCCCCGCAGGTCCAGCCGGGCCAGGGCGTCATAGCTGGATTCCACCATATTAAAAAAAGCCGCGTCCAGGTCGGACGTGGTGCAGAATTGGCGCTTGGACGCGTCAAATTCCGGGCAGTGCACCAGCACGTCCCCCGGCCCCATGCAGGAGAGGATCAGCTCCATCTGGGGCATGGCGTTGGTGTAAGCGTATACCCCCATGTTTACCACCTCGTAGCCGGGGAACGCGGCGTCTATGGCGGGGCAGTCGAACCCGAAACGGGTGGACGAGCCGGAAAACAGCACAATTTTCCGCCGATCCTTCAGGGAGAGCAGACGGTCGAGCTTGTCCGAAAAGGTATCGAAGTAGGTGCCGCTGTACACCGGCGGCTCCGCCGCGTTCAGGTGGAGGGTGCGCAGGCTCCCGCAGCCGTCGAAGGCCCCGGCCACCGTGCGGATGCTGTCAAACAGCCATACCTCTTGCAGCGGGCACCCGGCAAACGCCCCCGCCTCCAGGGCATACAGGGTATCGGGCAGGACCGCGCTTTGGCAGGGGGCCGCCGCGAACGCCCCCGCGGCGATGGTCCGAACGGGCAGCCCGCCCAGCCGGGCGGGGACGGCGGCGGTATGCTCCGATCCCAGATACGCGGTGATCACCGCGCCGTCCGGGCCCTCCCGCCACTGGAAGAGCTCCGGGTCAGACCACGGGCTCCACTGGGCGTAGAGGGTGAGGCCGTCCTCCCCCCGGATGCGGCCGCCCAGCTCCACCGCGGCGCCCGAGCCGTCCGGGGCGGTGTTCCACCCGGTAAGGGTGTATCCCTCCCGGGAAAAGATGGGGCCGGCGGTGTTCCACCGCAGATGGGAGGGGGCGATTATGTGCCGGGCCGGGACGTCTCCCGAGCCGTCGTTGGGGCTGTAATACAGGCTCACCCTGCTTTTTTTCACCGTGAGGGAGAGCGCGGTGGAGTAGCGCACGTCCGGCACGGTGAGCTTGACCGTGCCGTCCCGGCCGGGGCGGAGCACTGCGCCTTCGCAGTCCACATCCACAATTTCATAGCCGTCTTCACACACCAAATGGAACTCGACGCTGCCGCCCCGCTCTACCGTGCGGGCATACCCGTCGCAGGTGAAGCCCTCCCCCTCCTCCAACACCACGCGGCAGGGCAGGGCCGGAGCGGCGGAGCGGCCGGTGCAGCCGGACAGGCAGACCAGGCACAGCAGTGCGGCGATCAAGCGCTTGCCGCCCATATCCGCTTCACCCCCCCTATGGCTGGCCTTCGCCCGTTTTTCGGGCCTGGCACCTATTATACCGGGCTGAGGGAAAAACGCAAGGGGAAACCTTTGCGGGGGCTGCGCCGCCGCCTGGGGTTGGATCTGGAAGATAAGGGGGCTCAAAGCAGAAAAAACGTCATGGCTCCCCCGGCAGGTTGCGGTCCCCCCAGGCCTTCATATAGGAGATGACATCCATAAAGCTGCTGCCCAAATCGGACAGGGTGTATTCCACATGGGGCGGAATCTCCTTGAAGTCGCGGCGGATCAGAAAGCCGTCGGCCTCCAGCTCCCGGAGCTGCTTTGTCAGGGACGACTCCGTAATTTCCCCCAGCCGGCGGCGCAGCGCCCCGAATCTGTGTACGCCGCAAAAGGAGATGTAATAAAGGATCTCAAGCTTCCACTTGCCGCCCAAAATTTTTTGAAGGGCGGACATGGTTTTGCAGCGCTGGATGGCTGCTTCCGTTTTCTTCATCCCGCATGACCTCCTGCCGGCATTATAGCGCCGCCGCATTTAAAAGGCAAGGTACTGCAAAAAAGTACCGTACTTTTTATTTTGCCGCACCGTGCTATAATGGCAAAAAAACAAGGAGGGCTTATAATGCACTACACAGGAACCATCTGGAGGCCGCCCTATGAGGCGTCCTCGCTGCTGCTTGAGGTGACGGCGGGATGTACCCACCACAGATGCAAATTTTGCACCCTTTATAACGAGCTGCCGTTCCCATTCAGAATGTCGCCGCTGGAGGATGTGGAGAGCGACCTGCGGGAGGCGCAGCTGTGGAGCACGGACCCAATTGGAATGCTGGCGGCGCGGCTTCAGGGAAGGCCCAGGGCGGAGGGCATCCGGCGGGCCTTTTTGACCGGAGCGAATCCGTTTGTGCTCAGGTATGACCGGCTAATGGCCATCGCCGGCCTGATTGGCCAATATATGCCCTCCATCCAAACCATCGGATGCTTTGCGCGGATTACGGATATATCGCTCAAGTCGGACGAGGAGCTGGCCTGCCTGCGTGGGGCGGGGTATGACGGCCTGACGATAGGGGTGGAAACCGGCGACGGCGAGGCGCTGGCTTTTATGGACAAGGGCTATACCGCCGCTGATATTGTGGAGCAGTGCCGCCGGCTGGACAGGGCGGGCATTCATTACAGCTTCTTCTATCTGGCGGGCATTTCCGGCGCCGGACGGGGTGACATTGGCGCAAAGGCGACGGCGGATGTGTGCAATCAGCTCAGCCCCCGGCTGATCGGCGTGAATATGCTGACCGTCTACCGGGATTCGGAGCTTTACCAGGAGATCCGAAGGGGCAGATGGAAGGAGGCGGGCGAGCTTGAGAAGTATGAGGAAATTCGCACGCTGCTGGAGCACCTGGAGATACCGGCCCAATTTGCCATGCTGGGGGCGTCAAACGCGTTCCAGCTTCAGGGCGAGCTGCCGAAGGACAAGGGGGCTCTTGCCGCGGCGCTGGATAAAATTATCAAAACCGGGAGGGAGGAGGATTTGAGGGGGTACCGGGAAAATCTTCCCCATTTGTAAGGAATGGTCAAGAACTGAATCTGTGTGCTGAGACCACTGATGAGGCCCGGGGACCGTTTTGCCCGGGAAATACCGCCCGCGCATCGCCGATGCGCGGGCGGTATTTTTTCGGAACGGCTATGCGGTTGCTGAGACCGGGGGGAAATGTGTACAATAGGGCGATACATATACGTTTTGACCTGCTGTGGGAAATTAACCTGTTGGATATGCCAAAAAAAGTAGTTCCATTTTCAGGCATTGGGCGGTGGGTCTTGACAGGTGCGGAGTTAACTGGCTATACTGTAGGCATGCTGATGCGCTTTATCGCAACGGCAGATACGATCAGGTTTGCTTCATATTGGGCACAAGGTTTGTTCTGGCGGCCGGCTTTTCCCGGCAAATAGGCTTGCCAACTTTTGCGCTGAGTTATCATTGAGCCTGTATTTAACCCATTGGCCTGCACTCAAAGTTTTTCAGCAGCTATCTCAGGACATCAACGAGCTCTGCCGGGAAAAGACCCGGCCAGAGGGTGAACTGAGGTTGTGAATACAGGAAGTAAGGTCCGTGGAGGGACCTTGAAAGGAGGTGAGAGCCATGGGCGGGAAGCGGGAATTCCTCAACCGTGCGGGGCTTCGGCGCAGCTTCGTGGTGCGCGGCCCCCCGGAGGGATAGGCGCGAAACTGCGGCAG
>CAPOAR010000048.1:0-23103 GCA_948670295.1 uncultured Oscillospiraceae bacterium
ATGCCCATCTTCTTCTCGTGCTTGCCCACGGAGAAGCCCTTGTCGGTGCGCTCCACGATGAACGCGGACAGCTCCTTGGTTTTGCGGCCCCGCTTCTCGATGATGCCGGTGATGGCGATGACGATGAACACGTTGGCGTAGCCCGCGTTGGTGATGAAGATCTTGGAGCCGTTGAGCACCCAGTTGCCGTTCTCATCCTTCACGGCGGTGGTCTGCTGGCCCTGGGCGTCGGTGCCGGCGCCCGGCTCGGTGAGGCCGAAGGCCCCGATCCACTCGCCGGAGAACAGCTTGGGCAGGTACTTCTGCTTCTGCTCCTCGGTGCCGTACTCAAAAATCGGGTTGCAGCACAGGCTGGTGTGGGCGGACAGCACCACGCTGGTGGTGCCGCACACCTTGGCCAGCTCCTCCACCGCCATCACGTAGCTGAGGTAATCAGCGCCCGCCCCGCCGTACTCCTTGGGCAGGTAGATGCCCATCATGCCCAGTTTGGCCATCTTCTTCACGGTCTCCTCGGGGAAGCGCTCCTCCTCGTCCACGTCCGCGGCGATGGGCTTGACCTCGTTTTCCGCGAATTCACGGTACATCTTCTGGAGCATCAGCTGTTCTTTGGACAGTTTAAAATCCATGAGTTTTTCCCTCCTTATAGCTTGCCGGACGGCTTTTACAGCTCGTCAACGGCGGTTTTGGTGCGGTCGGCGTTGTAGACATAGAAGCCCTTGCCGGACTTGACGCCCAGGTTGCCGCCGCGGACCATCTTGCGGATCAGCGGGCAGGCGCGGTACTTGCTGTCGCCGGTCTCATTGTACAGCACGTCCATAATGGCCAGGCAGATGTCCAGGCCGATGAAGTCGCCCAGCTCCAGGGGACCCATGGGATGGTTGGCGCCCAGCTTCATGGCGGCGTCGATGTCGGCAATATTGGACACGCCCTCCATCTTGATGAAGGCGGCCTCGTTGATCATGGGGATCAGAATGCGGTTGACCACAAAGCCGGCGGCCTCATTCACCTGCACGGGGGTCTTGCCCAGCTCCTCGGAGATGGCCACGATGGCGGCTACGGTGTCGGCGGGGGTGTTGGCGCCGGCAATGACCTCAATGAGCTTCATGCGGTCGGCGGGGTTGAAGAAGTGCATACCGATCATGGGGCGGCTCAGGCCCTTGCCGATCTCGGTGATGGACAGGGAAGAGGTGTTGGAGGCGAAAATGCACTCGGGCTTGCAGATCTTGTCCAGCTCGCCGAAGGTGGTCTGCTTCACGCCCATGTCCTCAAAGGCGGCCTCCACGATCAGGTCGCAGTCGGCGCACAGGTCCTCCTTCAGGCCCGGGGTGATGGCGGCCACGATGCCGTCGGCCTTGGCCTGGTCCATCTTGCCCTTTTCCACCAGCTTGGCATAGCCCTTCTGGATCTTGGCCTTGCCGCCGTCGGCCCACTCCTGCTTGATGTCGCACAGGGCCACGGCCCAGCCGCTCTGGGCGAAGGCCTTGGCGATGCCCTGGCCCATGGTGCCTGCGCCGATCACGCCAACTTTTTTCATGATAAAGACTCCTTTACAAAAAATATGATAAATAAATAAGTACGCTGCGATACTTTATTGCGCCGTGCCGGACGCGCCGCTCTCTTCACCTGCGCCCGGACCGCGCGTCTGCCCTCACGCTCAGTTGTTGTCACGCTCGGGCTGGACGCGCTGTCCGGTTCGGCTTCCTTACGGCTCAGACTACAGCCGGCGGCATATGCCGCCCGGGCTTCTGTCTTCGCTCCAGTCCATCCGAACCGGCACGTCTGCCCTCGCGCTCAGTTATTGGTGAAGACAGCCTTGGGCTTGGGCTTCTCCCGGGAGAGGAAGCAGGCCATGCCCTCCACCTGGTCGTGGGTCTCAAAGCAGCCGCCGAAGAGCTTCTCCTCGATCTCCACCGCCTTGTCGATGGACACCTGCATTCCCTCGTTGACGGCCTTCTTGCAGGCGCGTACGGCGATGGGGGCGTTCTTGGCGATCTGGCCGGCCATCTTCAGCGCGGCGTCCAGCAGCTCGGCCTGGGGGATGACGGCGTTGACCAGGCCGATGCGCAGGGCCTCGGCGGCGTCGATGTTCCGGGCGGTGTAGAGCAGCTGCTTGGCCATGCCCATGCCCACCAGGCGGGGCAGACGCTGGGTGCCGCCGAAGCCGGGGGTGATGCCCAGGCCCACCTCGGGCTGGCCGAACATGGCGTTGTCGGAGCAGATGCGGATGTCGCAGGACATGGCCAGCTCACAGCCGCCGCCCAGGGCAAAGCCGTTCACTGCGGCGATGACGGGCAGGGGGAAGCTCTCGATCATCAGGAAGATGTCATTGCCCAGCTTGCCGAAAGCCTCGCCCTCGGCGCGGGTCATGGTGGACATGGAGCCAATGTCGGCGCCCGCCACAAAGCTCTTGTCCCCGGCGCCGGTGAGGACCACGCAGCGCACGGTATTCTGGTCGAGGCCCTCAAAGGCGGCCTTCAGGTCGGCCAGCACCTCTGGGTTCAGCGCGTTGAGAGCCTTGGGCCGGTCAATGGTGAGAACCGCCACAGCGCCCTGTAGATCAACATTCACAAATGACATCAGTTTGCCTCCTTAAGTAATGAAAAGTTGGAAGAAGACAGTGAACCATCGCCCCGCCGCCTCCAAAATTCGCCATTTTTTTAACAAACAAAGGGCAAAGGCGCGCGGCAGGAAACCGGGCGCAGACCGCCGGCCATGCCGCGTGGGGGAGGGAGAGGATCGTTCCCTATATTCTCACATAAGTATACCGCCTTTCCTTGCTCATTGCAAGGATTTTCTTTTAAACTTTCCCCAAATTCCCCATGGGGAGAAAAGCGCCGCTCCCGGGCGGGAGCGGCGCGAAATTCAGGAGAAAAAAGGGAAGGCCCCGGCGATCCATCCGGCGGCGGGGATGTACAGTATGGGGAGAAAGATGGCGGGCAGCATATTGCCCGCTTTGATTTTTTCCCGGCCAAGGGACAGCATGTTGATGGCGATGGCAATGATGAGCGCGCCGCCCACCGCGCTCATCTCTGTGACCACCGCCTGGGGCAGATAGGGCCCCACCCACCCAGCCAGCAGGGTGATCCCGCCCTGGTAGAGCAGCAGCGGGAGGGCGGAAAAGGCCACGCCGGCGCCCATGGCGGCGGCAAAGGACACGGCGGTCACCCCGTCGATGACGCCCTTGGAGATGATGATCTCATAATTGTGATTCAGCCCGGCCTCGATGGAGCCGGTGATGGCCATGGCCCCCACGCAGAACAGCAGGGAGGCGGTGACAAATCCCTCGGTGAAGCGGCTGCCGCCCTCCCCCTTGACCAGCTTGGAGCGGAGCAGCTCCCCGGCGCCCTCCAGGCGGCGCTCAATGTCGATGGCGCTACCGAGGATGCTCCCGATGACCATGCACACGATGACGCACAGCATGTCCGCCGTGCCGGTGAGGTAGCCGATGCCCATCCCCAGCACGCACAGGCCCAGGGCATGGGTGAGGACGCAGGTGAGGCGTTCGCTGATGAGGTTTTTGAACAGCAGGCCCGCGGCGCTGCCGGCGAGCACCAAAATGACGTTGATGACCGTGGCCGGCATCACAAGTCCCCCTTTGCGGCGAAATAGGCCCGGGTTTGGGCGGCGTTGTCCAAAATGGCGCGCCGCAGGGTCTGGAGGTCGGGGAATTTCATCTCCGGCCGCAGGCGGGTATGGAATTCCACCCGGATATTTTGGCCGTACAGGTCGCCGTGATAGTCCAAAATCCACGGCTCCACAATGACGGCCCGGCCTTGGCTGCTCACCGTGGGCCGGACGCCCACGTTGGTCACCGCCGGATGGTCCCCGTCCGGGAGATGCACTCGGGTGGCGTACACCCCGAAGCCGGGGGCGATGACGCCCTGGGGCACAGGCAGGTTGGCGGTGGGGGAGCCCAGGGTGCGGCCAATCTCGTTGCCGTGGACCACCGCCCCGGACAGTATATGGGGATGGCCCAGAAACCGGGCGGCCTGCTCCAGCTCCCCCGCCTCCACCAGGGTGCGGATGTGGGTGGAGGAGATGGTCACCCCGTCAAGCTCCACCCTGGGGATCACATCGCAGCCCATCCCCAGCTGGACGCACTTGTCCGCCAACCGCCGGGGATTGCCCTCCCCCTTGTAGCCGAAATGGAAGTCGTGGCCCGCCACCACATGGACCGCGCCCAGCTCCTCTTGGAGGTACTGCCCCACAAAGTCCTGCCAGTCCATCTGCCGCATCCTCTGGAAGGGGGCCACGACCACCTCCCGGATGCCGTACAGCTCCCGCATCAGCTGCGTCCGATCATCCACCCCGGTGAGCAGGGGCACCGCCCGCCCGGTGAGGGCTGCGGCGGGGCTGCGGTCAAAGGTAAAGGCGCAGGGGAGGGCGTCCAGCTCCTTTGCCCGCTGGGCCACCCTGCGCAGCAGCGCCCCGTGGCCCAGGTGCACCCCGTCAAAAAAGCCTAGGGCGATAACTCGCCGTTGTTTATCCATGGATTACTACACCTCGAAAAAACTTTTGACGTTGGTGAGCCTTCCGCCCACCGCACGTCCAAGGGCCAAAAATGTCTTATCCATGCCGTATACCCGGTATTCCCCATCGGGAACATCCCGGACCGGCAGGGCCGCGCCGTTGCGGATCTTTTTCTCCGCCCCGGCGGTCTTCAGCACCAGCACCGGCAGTCCGGCAAAACAGCAGTCCACCGGCAGCAGCAGGGACTCCCCCTCCCCCCGGTCCACGGCCTCCTGGACCGTCTCTAATGTAACGCTGTCGGCAAGGGTAAAGCCTGCTGCCTTTACCCGCTGAAGGGAGCTCATGCACCCGCCGCAGCCCAGCGCCTGCCCGATATCATGGCAGAGGGTGCGCACATAGGTGCCCTTGGAGCAGGCCACGCGAATCAGGTAATCCGTCCCCTGGGCAGGGGCCTGGTCCAGAATCTCCAGGGCGTGGATGGTGACAGGCCGGGGCTTGCGTTCCACCTCCTTGCCCTTTCGGGCCAGCTCGTAGAGCTTCTTGCCGTTTATTTTGATGGCGGAGTACATGGGGGGCACCTGTTCAATGGCCCCGGTGAACCGGGGCAGGACGGCCAGAAGCTGTTTCAGGGTCACTTCCGCAGGCCGCTGCTCCAGGATTTCTCCGGTAATGTCCTGGGTGTTGGTGACAACGCCCAGTTTTAACCCGGCGACATATTCCTTATCGGAGCCGGCGGCGAATTCCACCGCCCGGGTGGCCCTTCCAATGAACACGGGGAGCACCCCGGTGGCCATGGGATCCAGGGTGCCCGCGTGGCCCACCCGCTTTTCGTGGAATATCCCCCGGAGCTTGGCGCACACGTCCATGGAGGTCCAGCCTTGGGGCTTGTCAATGATGATGATGCCGTTTGGCATAAGATAAAGCTCCTTTTGGTTCCTTGTTGTCACGCTGCAAAGCGGCCAGAACGCTCGGTCGCTTTCGCTGCGACTCAAGCAAAACCCAGTCCCGCTGTGCGGGCCTTGGGCTTTTGCTTTCGCTCCGTTCCAAGCTTCCTCGCTGTCCGCTTCTCCGCGCTTTTCCTCAATCCTGGGTGGGCTGGGCCAGCTGATCGTCGATGGCGGCCAGAATCGCCCGCTCCGCCTCGGCCACCGTCCCCTTGATAGTGCAGCCGGAAGCGGCCCGGTGTCCTCCGCCCCCCAGCCGGGCGCATACGCGGGTGGCGTTGAGCAGGTTGGCGTCGGTGCGCACGGAGATGCGGTACTCCCCTCCCTCGTGCTCCCGGATGGTGGCGGTGTGGAGCACTCCTTCCATCTGGCCTAAAAAGGCGGCGATGTCGTCGGTGTCCTCTGAGGTGGCCCCGGCCTGGGCCATCATGTCCAGGGAAATAGGGGCCACCGCCACCGTTCCCCCATGGTACAGGTGCATATTCTGCAAAATCAGCCCCTCCAGCTTCATCCGCCGCATGGACTTGGTGCGGAAGTGCCGCTTGTTCAGCGCCTGGAAATCGATCCCCTGCTCCATCAGCGCCGCCGCCGCCCGGTGGGTGTGGGGGGTGGTGTTGGCGTAGACAAAGCAGCCGCAGTCGGTGGCGATGGCCACATACAGCGGCACGGCGATCTCCCCGTCCATGGTCCCCAGCTCCCCGCAGATCTTCCAGATGATCTCCCCGCAGGCGGCCTTGTCCGCCTCCAGGCAGGTCTCTTTGGCGAAAAACTCCTGGGAGGGGTGGTGGTCGATGGCAAGGCCGATGCGCCCCTTGTATCCCGCCGCGCTGTCCGGCAGCAGGTTCTCTGTAGCCACGTCGGTGCTGACCACCGTGTCCGGGGTGAAGCCGTCCGGGGCGGTGAGACCGTCCAGATAGCCCGCCAGCAGGCTGGTGGCGTCCTCGTTGGGCAGCACATAGGCGGTCTTGCCCAGCTTCCGCAGGGCGCGGCACAGCCCGGCGGCGCAGCCGATGGTGTCGCCGTCGGGGCGCTTGTGGGTCAAAATCAGGTAATTGTCATGGGCGGCCAGAAACGCCGCCGCTTCCCGGTAGTCCATGGCTCACTCCTCCTCGCCCAGTACGATGTGCTCGTTGGCGGGGTTGGGGGGCTTGACCACCTGGGGGTTACGCAGCATGTCCAGAATGTGCGCCCCCTTGTCGATGGAGTCATCCCGGACAAAGGACAGCTCCGGGGTGCTGCGCAGGTTCAGGGCCCGGCCCAGCTCCCGCCGCAGGTAGCCCGCGGCGGACTTCAGCCCCTTCAAAAGCTGGGCGCTGCTGTCCTTATTCAGGGCGCTGACGTAGATTTTGGCGTATTTCAGGTCGGGGGTGGCCTCCACAGCGGTGACGGACACCATGCCGGCCCCGGCCACCCGGGGGTCCTTCACCGTGGGGATGAGGGAGGCCAGCTCCCGCTGGATTTCCTCGTTGATGCGTCCGATTCGATTGCTTGGCATAAGAATTCCTCCTCCTTTGAGAGGTTAGTATATCCGAAATCAGCGGTTGACCTCGCGTTTGTCCGTGCGGCCCGCGAGGTAGTCCATGGAAACGTCAAAGAAATCCGCAAGACGGACAAGATTTATATAATTCGGCGTATTTCCATCGGCTTCGATTCGCTGATAATTGCGCAGCGTGATGGACAGTGCCTGTGCAGTCTGTTCTTGTGTCATGCCCCGTTCTTTTCGCAATGCTTTTATGCGGTCATTAAAAATCATGAGATTACTCCCTTGACTACGATAAACTTTTCATGTATATTATAAGCGTGATATATGATTCGCAATTCGTTTTGTGGAGGGAATAAAATGGACGAATTAACCCGTGTTCTCTGGGAATACGCCAGCAGCTACCGTTTGGAAGCCTTCTACGGCCGGGAAGGGCAAGAGGGCCGGGAGGAATGCACCTGCGCCATGGAACAGAACCGGGCCGAGCTGAAGGAACTCAGCCCGCCTGACCTGTGGAAGCGTGTGTCCGCCCTGTACGACTGCGCGGAGGAGCTGCGCCTGCGGGACATGGAGGCGGCCTTTGCCTGCGGCTTCCGGCTGGGGGCGTCCCTGCGGTAAGGAAAACGGGGCGGGCGAAGCCGCCCGCCCCTGCAAATTAAACCTCAATCTGCTCCATGATGAAGGCTTCGATCACGTCGCCCTCCTTGATATCGCTGTACTTCTCGATCCCAATGCCGCACTCGTAGCCCCGGGCGACCTCCTTCACGCTGTCCTTGAAGCGCTGGAGGGAGTTCATCACGCCCTCGTGGATGACGATGCCGTCCCGGACCAGGCGGATCTGCGCGTTCCGGGCCACCTTGCCGTCGGTGACGTAGCACCCGGCCACAAAGCCCACGCCGGTAATCTTGTACACCTGGCGCACCTCGGCCTGCCCCAGGGACACCTCCTTGAATTTGGGGGCCAGCATACCCTTCATGGCGGACTCAATTTCGTTGATGCAGTCGTAGATCACCCGGTACATCCGCATATCCACCTTGTTGCGCCCGGCGGAGTCGGCGGCGTTCTTGTCCGGGCGGACGTTGAAGCCCACGATGATGGCGTTGGAGGTGGCGGCCAGCATCACGTCGGACTCGTTGATGGCGCCCACCGCGCAGTGGATCACCCGGACGCGGACTTCCTCGTTGGAGATCTTCTCCAGGCTGGCCTTGACCGCCTCGGCGCTGCCCTGCACGTCCGCCTTGACGATGACGTTCAGGTCCTTCATCTCGCCCGCCTGGATCTGGCTGAACAGCTCCTCCAGGGATACCTTCTGCTTGGCCGCGCCGGTGGTGGCGTTCTTCATCTCGATCTTGCGCTGCTCCACCAGCTCCCGGGCCATGCGCTCGTCGGCTACGGCGTGGAAATCGTCGCCCGCGCCGGGCACCTCGCCCATGCCGATGATCTCAACGGGCACGGAGGGGCCCGCCTCGGTGACCTTGTTCCCCTTGTAGTCGGTCATGGCGCGCACGCGGCCCACCGCCATGCCGGCGATGATCACGTCGCCCTGCTTCAGGGTGCCGTTCTGCACCAGCAGGGTGGCCACGGGGCCCCGGCCCTTGTCCAGCCGGGCCTCGATGACCGCGCCGTGGGCGGTGCGGTTGGGGTTGGCCTTCAGCTCCCGCATCTCGGCGGTGAGGGTGACCATTTCCAGCAGGTTGTCAATGCCCAGGCCCGTCTTGGCGGAGATGGGGCAGATCACCGTGTCGCCGCCCCACTCGTCGGGCACCAGCTCGTGCTCGGTGAGCTGCTGCTTGATGCGCTCGGGGTTGGCCTCCGGCTTATCCATCTTGTTGATGGCCACGATAATGGGGATGTCTGCGGCCTTGGCGTGGTTGATGGACTCGATGGTCTGGGGCATGATGCCGTCGTCGGCGGCCACCACCAGGATGGCCACGTCGGTGATCATGGCGCCCCGGGCGCGCATGGCGGTGAACGCCTCGTGGCCCGGCGTGTCCAGGAAGGTGATGGGCTTGCCGTTCACCTCCACCTGGTAGGCGCCGATGTGCTGGGTGATGCCCCCTGCCTCGCCGGACACCACGTTGGCGTTCCGAATATGGTCCAGCAGGGAGGTCTTGCCGTGGTCCACGTGGCCCATGACCACCACCACCGGGGCACGGGAGACCAGATCCTCCTCCTTGTCCTCGGCGGTGTCGATGAGCCGCTCCTCAATGGTGACGATGACTTCCTTCTCCACCTTACAGCCCAGCTCCATGGCGACAAGGGCGGCGGTGTCGTAGTCGATGATGTCGGAGAGGGAGGCCATCACGCCGTTGCGGATGAGGCACTTGACCACCTCCGCGCCGGTTTTCTTCATCCGGGAGGCCAGCTCGCCCACGCCGATCTCGTCGGGGATCTTGACGGTGAGGGGGGTCTTTTTGGCGATCTCCAGCTGGAGGCGGCGCATCCGGTCCTGCTCCTCCTGCCTGCGCTTGCTGCCAAAGCCCTGGCCCCGGTTCTTGCCGCCCCGGTTCTGGAACTTCTGCTTTCCGGTCTGCATCCGGTTGGCCTTGTCGGGGGCCAGGTCCTCCAGCCGCTGGTCGTACTTCTCCAGGTTGACGCCGCCGCCCTTGCGGGTGTCCACCACCTTTTTCTCGGGGGTGCGGCTCATGGGCTTGGCGGGGGCGGCCTTGGGCTGCTCCTTCTGCCCTGCGGCGGGGGCGGGGGCGTCTTTGCCCTGGGGCTTGACGGGGGCGGATTTGCCGTCCTTCTGCCTGGCGGGCTCCCCCTTGGGGGCGGGCGCGGCCTGGGAGGCCTTGGACGGCTCATGGTACACGTCGGCGTAGATGGACTCGATGGAGTCCACCTGGTTGTGCTGGGTCAGGTGCTCAAAAATGATGGAAAGCTCCCGGTCGGTCAGGATCTTGGTGGGAGACACCGTCTCCTTGGTATGCTCGGTCAAAATCGCGGTAATAGCTTTGGCTTGCATACCAAAATCCTTCGCCACATCCCGGGCGTTCAGTTTCGCAAGGCTCAAACAGGCCACCTCCTAAGTTTCAGGCACAGCGGGCCTTTGAGCCCGCCCATTCTTTTTCTCATGCAGCAGGGGTTCGAGGGTGGGGCGCAGCCCCTCGTCCGCCCGGATCAGCTTTTCCGCCAGGGCCCCGGCCAGCCCCCGGTCGGTAAGGGCCGCCATGGCGCAGCTTGCGCGGCCCAGGGCCCGGCCCAAGCGCTCCTTGTCCCAGGGGACGGGGAGCCACGGGACGCCTCCCAAGTGCGCCCAGCGCTGGGCGCGCTCCACGCTGTTTTGGGCCGCGCCGGCGGCGGTCACCACCAGGAATGCCCGGCGGGCCTTGCAGGCGTCGGCCACCGGCTGCTCCCCCACGGCCAGGTGATTGCCCCGCAGGGCCAGGCCCAGCAGGGATAGGGCGCTGTCAGTCACCGCCGTCACCCGCCTTCATCTGCGCCTCCAGCGCGTCCCACACCTCGGGGGGCGTGGGGGCGGACAGGGCGCGCTCAATGGCGCGGCTTTTTTTCGCCCGGGTCAGACAGGCGGGGTCGGGGCACAGGTAGGCCCCCCGGCCCGGCTTTTTTCCCCGGAAGTCCAGCGACAGCCCCCCCTCGGGGGCGCGCACCACCCGGATCAGCTCCGGCTTGGGCTTCATCTCCCGGCAGCCGAGGCATTGGCGCATGGGTATTTTTTTGGGCACGGCGCGTTCCCCCTCTCCTTTTCCCGGCATTGTCACGCTGCGGCTGTGTCAAAACCCGGCCCTGTCATGGCGGCCCCGGGCGTCTGGCCTCACTCCGCTGCAAGCTCCCCTGCGCGGCTATCCTCCGCGCTCCCCGCTTCCTCCTCGGGGGGCTCGGGTGCGCTGGCGGGGCGTATGTCAATCTTAAAGCCCGTCAAACGGGCGGCCAGCCGGGCGTTCTGCCCCTCCTTGCCGATGGCCAGGGAGAGCTGGTCGTCAGGCACCACCACACGGCAGCTCTTGCCCGGCTCCAGCTCCACCACGCTGATCACGTCGGCGGGGGCCAGGGCGGCGGCCACGTACTGGCCCGGGTCTTCCGACCACTTGATGATATCCACCTTCTCGCCCCGCAGCTCCTCCACCACGGCGTTGACCCGCTGGCCCCGGGGGCCGACGCAGGCGCCGATGGGGTCCACGTTCTCGTCGTCGCTCCACACGGCCAGCTTGGTGCGGCTGCCCGCCTCGCGGGCGATGGACATGACCTGCACGGTGCCGTCGTAGATCTCCGGCACCTCCAGCTCAAACAGCCGCTTGACCAGCCCCGGATGGGTGCGGGAGATGAGCACCTGGGGCCCGCGGGTGGAGCGGCGGACCTCCACCACATACACCCGCACCCGGTCGCCCTCCCGGATGACCTCCCCCTTGACCTGCTCGCCGGCGGACAAAAACGCGTCGGTGAACTCGGAGCCGGAGGTGAGGCGGATGGACACGGAGCCGTTGCGCTCGTCCACCCGGGTGACGGAGCCGGTCAAGATTTCGTGCTCCTTGGCGGAGAACTCGTCAAAGACCATCCCGCGCTCCGCCTCCCGCATCCCCTGGATGATGACCTGGCGGGCGGTCTGGGCGGCGATGCGGCCAAAATTTTTGGGCTTGATCTCAATGCGCAGCACGTCCCCCAGCTGGGCCCTGGGCAGGGCGCGCTGGGCGTCGTCCAGGCTGATTTCGGTGTGGGGATTGTCCACCGCCTCCACCACGTCCTTTTTCACGAACATGCGCACGGTTTCCAATTCCTCGTTGGCGTCCACCACCACGTTATCGGTGATGCCCTCGTGGTCCCGCTTGTAGGCGGCCACCAGGGCCTGGGTGATCTTTTCCAGCATGTAGGCCTTGGGGATGCCCTTGTCCTTTTCAATATCGGAGATGGCGGCGAAAAATTCCTTGGCGTCCAGCTCCGTGCTCTTTGCGGCAATTTTTTTCTTAGCCATGTCGTTTAACTCCTTCAAAACTCGACGTGGAGGCGAACCTGGGCCACGTCTTTCTTCTCAAAGCGGACGCCGTCCACCACAACGGCCCCGTCCGCATACCCGGTGAGCACGCCGGAGACCTCCTTGCGTCCGTCCACAGGGCGGTAAAGCTTTACGTCAACCTGCCGGCCCATGCACTGGGCAAAGTGCGCGTCTTTGCGCAGCGCCCGGTCCAGCCCGGCGGAGGATACCTCGAAGGTGTAGCTGCCCTGGATGGGGTCGGCGTCGTCCAGTGCGTCGGACAGCGGGCGGGAGACCGCCTCGCAGCAGTCGATGTCCACGCCGCCCTCCCGGTCGATATAAACACGGAGGAACCACTCCCCGGCCTCCTTGACGTATTCCACATCCCAAAGGGTGCAGCCAGCCCCTTCCACGATAGGCAGGGCCAGGGCGGCCACCGCGTCGGTTACCTTTGCCATGATGGGCCCTCCTTTCCAAAATGCTGTCATGCCGGGTGGCCGCGTGGCCGGGCCGCCTTCTCACCGGCGCAGGCAGATTTCGGCGTTTGCCTGCGCTTTGCTCCAAGCGCCCCCGCGCGGCTATTCCCGCACTTCCAAAAGAAGGAGTGAGGCGCGCGCCTCACTCCTTTCTTACTCTAACAGTCAAGCCATTTTACCACGCCCGCCGGCGGATTGCAACCCCCCGGCGAAAATTTTTCCTGGTTTCCGCCCGGAAGGGACGGGCTTCAGGGCCGGCGGTCTGCCCGGACAAAGGGCGGGTCGACGCCTGCGGCGGTGAGGAGGGAGTATTGGGCAGGGCGGCGGTAGGCGTTCCCGTGCACCTCGCTCTCCCGGTAGCGGCGCAGCCGTTCCAGATCCAGCCGGGCCAGGTAGATCCCTTCCCCGCCGCCGGCCTGCAAAATGCAGGTGTCCCGGGAGTGCTCCTCTTCAGGCAGGTAGGCCACGCCGTCGAACACGGTGGAATGCCCGTTGCAGTCGGGCACGTCCTGGGGATAATTACAGGTGGCCACGGCCAGCATATTCTCAAAGGCCCTGGCCCGGAGCTGGGAGATGCGGTTGATTTCCATGGGGCAGGCGTTGGGCGTCAGGATGAGCTCCGCGCCCTGGAGCATGAGGATGCGGGCGCTCTCCGGGAACTCCCGGTCATAGCAGATCATGGCGCCCACCTTCACCGGGCCTGCGGCGGTGTCCAGCTCCGCCACATGGAAGCCGTCCCCGGGGGTGAGATGGCGCTCCACATCGAAGTCGCAGGTGTGCACCTTGGCGTAGGAAAGCCGCAGTGCGCCGAAGCGGTCGAAGAGGAGCAGGGAATTGCGGGGGCCGCCCTGGTGCTCCTCCAGCAGGGTGAGGGCGATGGCCATGGACAGCTCCCCGGCCAGGGACTGGAAGGCGCGGACGAAGCCGCCGCCGGCGGGGATGGTCCGGGCGGTCCATTCCTCCACGGGGCGGCCGTAGATCTGGTAGCCGCAGCTCCACATCTCGGGGAACAGGGCGATGTCGGCCCCCAGGTCCTTGGCCTTTTTGCAGGCGGCCAGCCCCTTTTCCAGGTTTTCCTCCAGGGTGGGGCCGGGGGCGATCTGCAATAAGGCGATGTTCAGCGTGTCCATGGAAGGCCCTCCTCATAACGGTATGCTCTACACAGCGTTCAAAACAGCGTCTAGCTGATTATAGCACACGGAAATCGCCGCATCAACCCGGCAATCCTTTTCTTGGACAGGGACTTAGGCGCCCCACCCTTGCTTCCTTTGAAAATAAATGGTATAATTCTACGTTATCATCTGCCGCTTCCCAATCAACACAGTGAGGTGTCCCCTTTATGAAGCTAATGGTTATCGACGGCAATTCCATCGTCAACCGGGCCTTTTACGGCGTCAGCCAGAATCTGACCACCCAGGAGGGCCTGCCCACCAACGCCATCTTCGGCTTTCTCAACATCCTGTTCAAGCTGCTGGACGAGGAACAGCCCCAGGGGCTGGCGGTGGCGTTCGACATGCGGGCGCCCACCTTCCGGCATAAGGCGTTTGCCGAGTACAAGGCCCAGCGTAAGGGGATGCCGGAGGAGCTGGCTGTTCAGATGCCGGTGCTGAAGGACGTGCTGGACGCCATGAACATCCGCCGCTGCGAGCTGGAGGGCTGGGAGGCGGACGACCTGCTGGGCACCATGGCGAGGCGGAACGGGGAGCAGGGGGGGGACACGGTGATCGTCACCGGGGACAAGGACGCCCTGCAATTGATCGACAGCCACACCACCGTGAAGCTGGTGTCCACCCGCATGGGCCAGACCACCACCCGGAACGTCACCCCGGAGGAGTTCCGGGCGGAGTACGGCTTTGACCCCATCCACATGATTGATTTAAAGGCGCTGATGGGGGATTCCTCCGACAACTACCCCGGCGTCAAGGGGGTGGGGGAGAAGACCGCCATGGCGCTGATCCGGCAGTATCGGACGGTGGACGCCATCTATGAAAAGCTCCCGGATATTGACGCCAAGCCGGGCGTCATCAAAAAGCTCATGGAGGGGGAGGGGGACGCCCGGATGAGCTATGACCTGGCCGTCATCCGCACCGACGCCCCCATGGACTTTAACCCGGAGGACGCGGCCAGGCGGCCCTTTAACGAGCCGGTTTTGCACCAGAAGCTGCTGGAGCTGGAGTTCAGTAAGCTCATCGATAAGCTGAAGCTCGCCCCCGGCCCGGCAGGGGCCG
Source organism: uncultured Oscillospiraceae bacterium (assembly GCA_948670295.1). Classification (GTDB taxonomy): domain Bacteria; phylum Bacillota; class Clostridia; order Oscillospirales; family Oscillospiraceae; genus Enterenecus. Next base: position 14,529 of record CAPOAR010000048.1, read on the forward strand.
CGCCGGAGGAGGGGCCGGAGGAGGTCCGGGTGACGAACGTGCCCGTCCTCGCTGAGGCGGATTTCGCCGCCGCCCTGGCCAAATGGGAGGGGGCGGCGTGCGTCACCGTCCTGCCCCTGCCGGGGCTGGCGGGGGTGGCGGTGTCCCTGCCCGGGGACGGCGGCAGGCAGGCGTACCTGTACGACATCCGCGCCGGCCGGTATGGGGGGGACTACCACGCCCTTTTGGCGGCGCTGTTTGGCCCCACGGTAAAAAAAGCCGCCCACGGTGTCAAGGAGCTGTGCCGCGCCCTGCTGGACGAGGGGATTGAGCCGGAGGGCTTTGTATTCGATACGGAGCTGGCCGCCTACCTGCTGAACCCCACGGCGGGGAGCTATGAGCTTCGGAAGCTGGCGGCATCCTACTTCAAAAAGGAAGTGGAGCTGGCCGCCGCCTACAAGGACGAGACCGCCTTCTCCCTGCTGGACGAGGGGCTGAAGGCCCAGACCGCCTGGTATGAGGACACGGCCTGGATCGAGGCATTTTACGATTTGTTCCGGCCCAGGCTGGAGGAATACGGCCTGCTGTCCGTGCTGACGGACATTGAGCTGCCCCTGTGCCCGGTGCTGGCCCGGATGGAGCGGGCGGGGGTGCTGGTGGACGGCCAGGCCCTGGCCGACTTCGGGAAACAGCTCCAGACCGGCATCGACGTTCTGAGGGCGGAGATCTGCCGGCTGGCGGGGGAGGAGTTCAACATCCTCTCCCCCAAGCAGCTGGGGCATATCCTGTTTGACAAGCTGGGCCTGCCCCCGGTGAAAAAGACCAAGACGGGGTATTCCACCAACGCGGAAGTGCTGGAAAAGCTGCGCCCCCGCCACGAGATTGTGGGGGCGGTGCTGGACTACCGCCAGCTCACCAAGCTCAACTCCACCTATGTGGAGGGGCTGGGCAAGGTCATCGCCGCCGACGGGCGCATCCACACCAGCTTCCAGAACACCGTCACCGCCACCGGGCGGCTGTCCTCCACCGAGCCCAACCTTCAAAACATCCCCGTGCGCACCCCCCTGGGGGCGGAGATGCGCAAGATGTTCACCGCCCCCAGGGGGAAGGTGCTGGTGGATGCGGATTATTCCCAGATTGAGCTGCGGCTGCTGGCCCATATGTCCGGCGACAGCGCCATGATCGGCGGCTTCCACTCCGGGGTGGATATCCATACCGCCACCGCCTCCCAGGTGTTTTCCCTGCCCCAGGACCAGGTGCCCCCCGAGCTGCGCCGGGCGGCCAAGGCCGTCAACTTCGGCATTGTGTACGGCATATCCGCCTATTCCCTGTCGGAGGATATCCATGTGTCCGTGCCCCAGGCCAAGGAGTATATGGAAAAGTATTTTCAGCATTACTCCGGCGTGCGGGCCTATATGGACCGGGTGGTGGAGCAGGGCAGGGAGGACGGCTTTGTGTCCACCCTGTACGGGCGGCGGCGCTGGCTGCCGGAGCTGAAAAGCTCCAACTTCAATACCCGCTCCTTCGGGGAGCGGGTGGCGCTGAATATGCCCATCCAGGGCACGGCGGCGGATATCATCAAGCTGGCGATGATAAAGGTGGATGCCCGGCTCCGGGCGGAGGGGCTGGAGGCCCGGCTGATCCTCCAGGTCCACGACGAGCTGATCGTGGAGTGCCCCGAGGGCGAGGCGGAACAGGTGCGCGCCCTGCTCCAGGAGGAGATGGAGGGGGTGGCGGCGCTGTCGGTGCCGCTGGTGGCGGACGCCAAGGCGGGCCGCACCTGGGCGCAGTGCCACTGACTCGTCGCAAAGTCCGCTTCGCTGGGCTCGCGGCTGGGGCGGCCTGCGGCCGCGGCTATTTTGGGCGCAAAGTATGCGCCCCTGCATGAAGGAGATTTCAAAATGAGCTTATTCGACACCTTCGACCCGGTTTCCGAGGAGATATTGAAGCCCTCCCACATGATCCGCCCCGTGGACGGCTTCCCGGAGACGGCAGTCCTGACCTTTGAGGAGAAGTCCCTCCAGGTCCTGCAAAGCCTCTGTAGAACGGAGACGGCCGCCACCCTCAAGGGCGGGCGGGACATCCCCGTCTACAAATTCCGCTGGAACGGCCGGGAACTGGGCCTGCTTCAGGCCCTCATCGGCGGCGCGGCCACAGCGGCGCTGGTGGAGGAGGTGCTGGCTTTGGGCGCGAAAAAGATCTTGCTTTACGGTTCCTGCGGTGTGCTGGACGGGGCTTTGACCGCCGGGCGGCTGATTCTGCCCACCGCCGCCTACCGGGACGAGGGGGCCAGCTACCACTACCTGCCCCCGGCGGACTATGTGGACATACCCACAGCCCGGCGGCTGGGAGAAATTTTTGACGGGCTGCGCCTGCCCTATGTGAAGGGCCGGGTGTGGACCACCGACGCCTTGTACCGGGAGACCCGGGCCAATGCGGACAGGCGCCGCGGAGACGGCTGCATCGCCGTGGACATGGAGTGCGCCTCCGCCATGGCGGTGGGGCGGTTCCGGGGCGCGGAGGTGTACCAGTTCCTCTACGCCGAGGACAGCCTGGACGGGGAGGCGTGGGACGCCCGCACCTGGGGGGCGGTGCCCGCGTCGGACTACGAGAAATATCTGCGCGTCGCGCTGGAAGCGGCGGCGCGGCTGTGAAGGGGTGGACAGGATGAAGGGAGTACAGGAGTATTACGACAAGACCGCGGCGGAGTGGGCGGCGGAGGGGTACGGCGACGAGGCATACCTGCCCTGTCTGGACGAATTCCTTTCCCTGCTGCCCCCCGGCGGGCGGGTGCTGGATCTGTGCTGCGGTGCGGGATACGAGACCGGGCGCATCCGGGAGCGGGGCTTTGAGGCCCTGGGGCTGGACTTCAGCGGCGAGAGCCTGAAGATCGCCCGGCAGCGCAACCCGGACATCCCTTTCTTCCAGGGGGATATGCTGGGGGACTATTCCCGGGTGGGCATGGTGGACGGCATCCTGCTGTCCGCCGGGCTGGTCCACGTGGAGACGGCGGACCTGCCCCGGGCCTTCGCCCGGATGGCCGCGGCGGTGCGTCCCGGCGGCTATGTGCTGGCATCCATCCGGGAGGGGCGCGGCAGGCTGGAAGAGTGGAGCCTGCGGGAGATCGACGGCGAGCGGTACGACCGCAATTTCATCGCCCACACCCCGGACGAGGTGATCGGAGCGGCGCAGAGGTGGTTTTCCTACTGCCGGGAGCTGGCCTCCGACATGCCCATCTGGCGGCAGCTGCTGTTCCGGCGGACGGAGGCGGACGCATGAATATTCACATTGTTCCCATGACCGCCGCCTATCTGCCCCAGGCGGCGGCGCTGGAAAAGATCTGCTTTCCCGCCGACCCCTGGAGCGAGGCGCTGTTCCGGGAGGCGCTGGACAACCCCGCCGTGACGGTGCTGCTGGCCCAGGGGGAGGACGGCTCCCTGCTGGGCTACGCCGTGCTGTCGGCGGTGCTGGACGAGGGGAACCTGGATAATATCGCCGTGGCCCCGTCCGCCCGGCGGCAGGGAGTGGGGGACGCTTTGATGGGGGTCCTCACCGGCTTTGGGCGGGAGCATCTGTCCACGCTCATGCTGGAGGTGCGCGCGTCCAACGCCCCGGCCATCGCCCTGTATGAAAAGCACGGCTTTGCCGCTGTGGGACGGCGGAAAAATTACTACAGCGCCCCCCGGGAGGACGCGGTTTTGATGACTTTGACATTTTAGGAGAGAACCCATGGAATTACGGCTGTTAAATAAAGAGGGGCTCACCGCCCTCTACCAGAACGAGATGACCGGCGACTTTCCCAGGTCGGAGCTGAAGCCCCTGGCGGCCATGCTGCGGCTGATGGACCTGGGCCGCTACGACCCCCTGCTGGTGGTGCAGGACGGCCAGACGGTGGGCTACGCCATGCTGTGGCTGGCCGGGGACCGGGCGGGTGCGCTGCTGGAATACCTGGGCGTGCTGCGGGGGAAGCGCAGCGGCGGGCTGGGGACGAGGATTCTGGCCCTGCTGGCGGACCGCTACGGACAGCTCTTCGGCGAGGCGGAGGCCCCCGGCGCGGACGCTTCCCCGGCGGAGAACGGCCTGCGCCGGCGGCGGATCGCCTTCTATGAGCGAAACGGCTTCCGGGTGCTGGACTACCAGTGTGCCCTGTTCGGGGTGCGCTTCCACTGCCTCTACCGGGGCCCGGAGGCCGACGACCGAAAGGTGGAGGCCCTTCACCGGGGGGTATACGCAGAGTATTTTTCACCGGCGCACATGGAGCGGTATATTCAGCTGCCCCTGAAGCCGGGGGAGGCGGTGAAGCCCGCGCCGGAGTGGGTGGAGGAGGCGTTCCCCGGCGGGCTCCAGTACCGCAGCCTGCGGGAGGAGGAGCTGTCCCGGGCCCTGTTTGGCGGCTTTGTCCGGCGGCAGGTGGTGGTACAGTGCCGCCGCCGGGAAAACGGCGCCTGGGTGGTGCGGGACGATCCCTTTGTCGACGACTGGTCGGAAGAGGACTACCGCGTCCTGACGGACTGCCTGGGGCGCACCATAAAACGGGGTGGGTTTGCATACGCCGCGTTTCTGGACGGGGTGCTGAAGGGCTTTGCGTCGGTGGAGCCGGAGCCCATGGGGCCGGAGGGGGAGTATCTGGACCTGAGCTCCATCCACGTGTCGGAGGACGTGCGGGGCCGGGGGATCGGGAGGGAGCTCTTCCAGGCCGCAAAGGGCTGGGCGTGGGCGCACGGCGGGAAAAAGCTGTATATTTCCGCCCACTCTGCCGTGGAGACCCAGGCGTTTTACCGGGCCATGGGCTGTGTGGACGCGCAGTTCATCCACCAGGGCCATGCGGCGGCGGAGCCCTTCGACTGCAAGCTGGAATGCGAGCTTTCTGAAATAGGAGCGTGTGAGAGATGAATATTCTGGCCTTTGAATCCTCCTGCGACGAGACCGCCGCCGCCGTGGTGCGGGACGGGCGGACGGTACTGTCCTCCGTCATCGCCTCCTCGGCGGACATGCACGCCATCTACGGCGGCGTGGTGCCGGAGATCGCCTCCCGCAAGCATGTGGAGGCCATTTCCGGCCTGGCGGACGAGGCCCTGCGGCAGGCCGGCCTGTCAAAAAGGGAGGTCGACGCCGTGGCGGTGACCTATGCCCCGGGGCTCATCGGGGCGCTGCTGGTGGGGGTGTCCTTCGCCAAGTCCGCCGCCTTTGGGCTGGGGGTGCCCCTCATCCCTGTCCACCATGTCCGGGGGCACATCGCGGCCAATTATATCGCCCATCCCGACCTGGAGCCCCCCTTTTTGTGCCTGTGCGTGTCCGGCGGCACCACAGCCATCGTGGACGTGAAGGATTATACCCATTTTGAGGAGCTGGGCTCCACGCGGGACGACGCGGCGGGGGAGTGCTTTGACAAGACCGCCCGGGTGCTGGGCCTGGGCTACCCCGGCGGCGGGCCTATGGATAAAATGGCCCAGGGGGGAGATAGCAGGGCGTATGCGTTCCCCCGGGCCCACGTGGCCGACCATCCCCTGGATATGTCCTTTTCCGGGCTCAAGACGGCGGTACTCAACGTCATCCACCACGCGGACCAGAAGGGGGAGGCGCTGAATCTCCACGATCTGGCGGCCTCCTTTGCCGCCGCCGTGTCCGACTCCCTGGTTCCACGGGTGATGGAGGCGGATCAGATGACGGGCTATGGCAAGATTGCCGTGGCCGGGGGTGTGGCGGCCAACAGCCGCATCCGGGCGGATTTGGAGGCCGCCTGCCGGGGGAGCGGAGCGCGGCTGTGGCTTCCGCCCCTGTCGCTGTGCGGCGACAACGCCGCCATGATCGGCAGCCAGGGATATTACGAGTACCTGGCGGGGCATACCGCTGGATGGGAGTTAAACGCGAAAGCAAGTTTGGATATTGCCAAAGGCTGACGGTTTAGCGGCGTTGCCGCCGGGGCCCCGCAAAGCGGGGCGGCGCTCGCGCCGTACAAGTGTTTTCGCGCAGCGAAAACCTTGAAATCGGCGGAATCCATTTCCGCCGATTTGAGATCAATGGGGGGCCCCGCGGGGCCTGCCCCGTGGGGAGCACAACGCTGCCATGATCGGCAGCCAAGGGTACTATGAGTACCTGGCGGGGCATACCGCCGGGTGGGAGCTGAACGCGAGGGCCAGCCTGGATATCGGAAGGGGATAACTTTTGTGTTATGTCAACTAAAAACACGCTTTAGCCTGCGAAAAAACTAGGGTTTCCCGGTTTGAATAAATATTTGAATTTATGTAAGTCTATTGGAACTACACGGATTGAGGCTGTTGAAAACCTTGTGGAAGCTGTGGATAACTCTCCGTATCAGGAGTTATGAGCATTATTATGGAAACCAAATGAAGAGGAGGAACCGCCGTGAAAACCGACATTGAGATCGCCCAGGGCGCCAGCATGCTGCCCATCGACCAGGTGGCCGCCCAGGCGGGCATCGACGGGGAGCTGCTGGAGCACTATGGCCGGGTGAAAGCCAAGATTGACACCACCCCCCTGCGCAGCTGTCCGCGAAAGGGAAAGCTCATCCTGGTCACCGCCATCAATCCCACCCCCGCCGGGGAGGGCAAAACCACCACCAGCGTGGGCCTGGCGGACGCGTTGAGCAGGCTGGACAAGAATGTGCTTTTGTGCCTGCGGGAGCCCTCCCTGGGGCCGGTGTTCGGGGTGAAGGGGGGCGCAGCGGGGGGCGGCCATGCCCAGGTGGTGCCCATGGAGGATATCAACCTTCACTTTACCGGGGACTTCCACGCCATCGGCGCGGCGAATAACCTGCTGGCGGCCCTGTTGGACAACCACATCCAGCAGGGGAATGCCCTGGGCATCGACACCAAGAAAATCACCTGGCGGCGGTGCGTGGACATGAACGACCGGCAGCTCCGAAACATCGTGGACGGCCTGGGGGGCCGGATGCAGGGGGTGCCCCGGGAGGACGGCTTCGACATCACCGTGGCCTCCGAGATTATGGCGGTGCTGTGCCTGGCCTCCGATTTGAAGGATTTGAAGGAGCGCCTGTCCCGTATCATCGTGGGCTACACCTATGACGACAGGCCGGTTACCGCCGCCGACCTGAAGGCCCAGGGGGCCATGGCCGCCCTGCTGAAGGACGCCATAAAGCCCAATCTGGTCCAGACCCTGGAGAACACCCCGGCCCTGGTCCACGGCGGGCCCTTCGCCAACATTGCCCACGGCTGCAATTCCGTGTCCGCCACCGACACCGCCCTCAAGCTGGCGGACTACGTGGTCACCGAGGCGGGCTTCGGCGCGGACCTGGGGGCGGAAAAATTCCTGGACATCAAGTGCCGGGCGGCGGGGATGGAGCCCAGCGCCGTGGTCATCGTGGCCACGGTGAAGGCGCTGAAGTATAACGGCGGCGTGCCCAAGGGGGAGCTGGGGGCGGAAAACCTGGAGGCGTTGGAGAAGGGCCTGCCCAACCTCCTCAAGCACGTGGAGAACATCACCCAGGTGTACGGCCTGCCCTGCGTGGTGGCCGTCAACCGCTTTGTCAACGACACCGACGCCGAGCTGGCCCTCATCCGGGACAGGTGCGGTGCGCTGGGCGTCAATGTAGCCCTGTCCGAGGTGTGGGCAAAGGGCGGCGCGGGCGGCGTCGAGCTGGCGCAGGAGGTGCTGCGGCTGTGCGGGCAGCCCCACCAGTTCCGCTTCGCCTATGAGCTGGGCCTCCCCCTGCGGGACAAGATTGAGGCCATTGTACGCCGGGTGTACGGCGGGGCCGGGGTGAGCTATTCCTCCGCCGCCTCCCGGGAGCTGGACCGGCTGGAGGCCATGGGCTTTGGGGGCCTCCCCGTGTGCATGGCCAAGACCCAGTACTCCCTGTCCGACGACCCGGGGAAGCTGGGCCGCCCGGAGGGCTTCACCGTCACTGTGTCCAAGGTGAGGGTGAGCGCCGGGGCGGGCTTTGTGGTGGTGCAGACCGGGGATATCATGACCATGCCGGGATTGCCTAAGGTTCCGGCGGCGGAGAAGATCGATGTGGACGAGAACGGGGTCATTTCCGGGCTGTTTTGAGCCAGGCATGGTCATGTCCGCCGCAGGTGCGGCGCACAAGCGTTTTCGCGTAGCGAAAACCTTGAAACAGGCGGAATTCAGTTCCGACGGTTTGAGATAAATTGAGGGGCCCCCGCGGGGCAGGCCCCGTGGGGAGCCATGCCGGGGCTGCCCAGGATTCCGGCGGCGGAGAAGATCGACGTGGACGAGAACGGGGTCATTTCCGGGCTGTTCTAAAACGAAAAGGGCCCTCCGCTACCGGCAGCGGAGGGCCCTTTTATTATTTCGCCACAAATACCTTCACGCTCCGGGGGCCGATGGCAAAGCAGTTCCCATCCACCGGGCGGGCGTGCTGCTGCGCGTCCCAGGTGTCTACCGCCAGCTCCCAGCGCATGGAGGCGGGCAGCTGGGGCAAGGCGGCGCTCAGCTCCTCCCAATAGGCGTTGGAGGCCACATAGACGATCTGAGGGCCTACGTTGCGCTCCGCCCCGGCGAACATCACGCCCACATAGCGGTCCTGGGGGCCAAAGGATTCCTGCCAGGGGGCCGTGCCGTGGAAGCTCACGTCGGGGAAGCCGCAGGCCCC
>CAPOAR010000049.1:0-23094 GCA_948670295.1 uncultured Oscillospiraceae bacterium
AAGATTTTTGCCATGTGATTCACCTCACCGATGCGATTATAGCAGAGAATTATGAATTTTGTGTGGAGTTTTGTTTTCTGCCGCTTTTTAATCATTGATAGAATTTAGCTCTGGTATATTGGCCCCTAATTCATTGTTTTCTGCTATGCAAAATTTGAGCAGGAAGTCTGCGCTTCCGGGTGTCATATTTTCCTGTCTGTACTCTGCTTTTGCCGCTATGTAGGAGAGCCATCCAGCTTCCTGGACGGCCCTCCTTGAGTACTGTTCTCTTACGCATAGAAGTTAACGCTGTTGGGGATCCCGACAAACATATAGCAGTAGGTGATGCCGTCGTACTGGGTCACGCCCACGCCGATGCAGTCACATCTGGAGTCGATCATCGTCTCGAAATGGCCCGGCGAGTTGATCCAGTTGTCGACAGCGTGTTGGGCAGCGTCGGCTGTGCCGGTGAACACGGTGAGGTTGTCACCGAAGCCATAGGGGTAACCGGCATCTGCGGCGGCTTTGCTCTCCTCCGGAGCGTGGTGCCAGGTGTAGCGCTGGTTGGAGCAGGCTTGGGCGGCGTTCATCAGGGCCTCATTGACCGCCAACTCTGACACTCCATTGGCCTTTCTGGTCTGGTTGATGAGGCGGATCATCTCCTGCCGTATCTCCATGTTGTCTGTCAGGCCAGCGCTGTCCCCGCTGGCGGGGGTTTCCGGCATAGCTGGAGTAGCGGGACCGACCGTCAGCGTCACGCTCCCGTGTTCCCCGGCGCTGTTGGTTGCCGTGATTTCCGCAGTCCCCTCCGCTTTGGCGACAGCAACCCAGAAGGTCAGCACCTGCTCCACCGCCACTGTGTCCGGGTTGCTGGAGGTAACAGTGTAGTCCGTACCGCTGGGGCCAATAATGAGTCCGCTACGGTCTCCTACCTCCAGGGTACTTCCCTTGTAACTGCTCACCCGGACAGGTTCGTCAGGCGCTTCTGTCGCCATGGCGGGGATGGCGAGGGTTGTTGTGAGGATGGCTGCCGTCAATGCTGCGGTGATGCGCTTTTTCGTACTGGTCATTTGCATTTCCTCCTGATTTCTGTATTTTGTGTAGGTTTCGCAAGTGACACAATATCGAAACAGAAGAGGAAAGTCGATAGGGATAAACGGAGAAATACAGGGGTGAAAATTAAGCGTATTACATAGTACTTTGTTGTGTTTGTGAAGGGGCTCTTTCGGTGTGACGATTTTCTTGACCACATAAACAGCCACAGACAGACATGGAACTCGTGGAAACACTGTTTTCAAAGAGTGCCGGAGAGTAAATAAAATGGAACAGAAACGCCTATAAACCATTAGAATTTGTATAAAAAATCTTTGCAGACCTCTTTGGAGACAGTGGTGCAATCGATAACCGCATCTGATTATCCCATCGTCATCGACTGCCCCTGAGACTGCTCCTCATGATCGTCCAGCTTGTGACCCATAGCGATTTTCTTTTCTCTGAGCTGCTGTAGACGCTTGCGGTCGATCTGGATTCCGCCGGGGATGGTTGGGGCAGGTATCTGCTCTTGGAAGATATGTCTCATGTGGTGCAGCAGCCGCGTGACGGACAGCATGACCGAGGGAGGCTTCAGGCTGTCCCAGCGGTCTAGAAAGAACTGCGCACACTCGTTTCCCTGAGCGGCAGACTGTGTGAACCGATAGTGGGCTTCCGCTTTATCGTTGCGCTCCAGGTACAGCTTGCCGAGAGCGTATTGGGCATATTGGTTTCCAGTGTTAGCAGACTGCGTGAGATACTCCTCTGCTTTGAACGTGTCTCGACTTACAACCTCTCCCTTGAGATATTCCTTGCCCAACCGATAGTCCGCACAGTCATTCCTGTTGCGGGCGGCGTACTCCAGCCACTGAACTCCCAACTCGGCGTCATGCACTTCCGGATCATCAGAGAGAAGCAACACACCCAACTCATACTGCGCTGCAACTACACCTTGACGAGCGGCCCGGTCGAGCCAAGCTGCCGCCTCCACACTGTCCGGGATCAGCACCGGGCCGTCTCGATAAAGCCTGCCGATGAGATACTGCGCGTCAGGGTCACCATTTTCAGCCATGCCCATGAGTTGAGCTGCCGCTTCATCTCTGTCTGCCATCGGAGCAGTGTCATCCTGGGTGACCATCCACAGCTCCCAGCAGTCGTATGACAGGCCGGGGAACTCTGTAGGCTCCTCCATCCCCTCATCCTCGAAAGTGACTTTGCCCATGCGGATGTTCTCCGCCTCCTGAATAACCGCGTTCTTGATAGATCGGAACTCCTTCTGTTCAGAGAGTGGCGGACGCCGGCGCTCTTTCTCCGAGTAAAAATCTTCTATTTGACACTGGAGAGCCCACCAGACTTGATAGCACTCATTGATGACAGGCAGCTGTTCCATTAGATCAACGATCTCATCCACCGTTTTCTTCACGGCTTTCGGGAGATAGCCGTATTTTTTCTTACCTGTTACTGACTCCAACTGAGCGACCAACGTCATCATCAGCGATTCCGCTTCCGGATGGTTGCCGAGGCTGATGCGCATTTCCTGTGCCAGAGCGTTCATTTCCTCTCTCGCCCTGCGCACCAGCTCATCTCTGGAGGAAGACTTCTGCTCGTAGGTATGGAGCAGCTCCTGTTTGAAAATATCGTTGGTTAGTGCGGACTTCATTTTGCGGATACCGTCCTTGGAGAGATAGGCCTGTCCCGGCTTCCCCGACCACGCCATCATGTGGATGTGGGGGTGGCCGCCCTCGTCGTGGAAGGCAGCATACCAACGGAAGGCGCCGGGCGGGATATTCATCGCAGCGGCGATCTCATTGCGGTGGGATCGGATCAGGTTGCGCCACTGCGCGGCGTGGTCGTATCCCAGCCGCTCGGCATCCTCCCGTTTGAGGGAAATAATGTGCGTCCAGATGTTGCCGGGGCACTCGTTCAGCTCTTTCATGACGTCGTCCATATCCACGTTATCCTCATCACCGAAGAGGCCGTGAGAGCGCGGGCGCTCCGCCATGTACTCCATATAGCCGGCGGGCAGCAGCTCCACGCCCTCGCGGGTACCGATGTACTTCAGGTAACCTCCCGGACCACCACCAGCGCCGCCGCCCTTGATGTAGGGGCTCTTGACGATCAGCCTTGCCACTGCTCATCACCTTCAGCACTTTCCTCACGCTCTCTGGCCTTCTGCTCAAAGGTCAGCAGCCCGTTGGTTGCTTTCACATTCTTCACGCTGTCCGCTCGCAGTTTTCGCAAGTAGTCAGTATCCACTCGGATGCAGTCCAGGACGGCGCTGATCCCCATATCTGTCTCTACTGCCAGCTTGTAGAGCAGCTGAGCCAGTCTGTCCTCGAACATCCCCAGCCGCCCATCAATAGCGGACTGGATGGCCACAGGGAGAACGCCATTTACCTGTCCCGCCAAATAGTCTGCGTAGAAATTCACCGCTTTGACCACGAACTCGTTCCGGCTCTGGCAGTCATCCTTCTTGTACCAGCTTTCAATTTTCCACTGGGTCACATCATCCAGCCGCAGTGGAAATCGGTTCTCATTCTTGTTATCCATCAAAAGACTTCCTTTCCCGTCCTTTCCCGCTCAAAGACATCATCCGAAAGCCTTGCAACAGGCGGATCACGCCTTTGGGCGACCTCAATTTGGGGTTTTCTCTCTGCTTTTGACCCCACTCCCGTCCCCCGTAAACTGCCCGCACTGCGGGCAGAAGTGGTCGGCGGGGCGGCGAAAGACGCCACGCTTTTATCCTGCTCCTTATCGTCCCCCTGTACGCTGGCGTTCAACGGGCGCACAGCGCTTCTTGTGATTGGGCTGGGTCAAGTGCTGCCTCAGCGACAGCCGGGGTACACAGTGCCGCTCTGGGGTGACGGCGGTCGTATTCCTGTTGTCGCCGGATAACACGCCTACGCTCCACATCCAACTCCAGTTGACGGAGTTGCCGCTGATGGAACGTATCCACCGCCGCTCTCACCGGCAGGATTGTGTAGAGGTTGTTGCCCTTCCACTTCATCCCGCGCTTGTCAAAGTAGCTACTGGCCTCCACCGTGATAAGGTTCAGCTCCGACAGTGTGCTGATGCCTTTCATCACAGTGTTCTTAGCCAGGTCTGTTGCGGCGGCGATGGTGTTGTAACTGGGATGGCAGGTGTGGGTGCGGCGGTCCTCAATCAACAGCAGATAGGCGTAAATCATAAACGCAGAGGGCGAGAGCTTCAGCAGGAACAGTTCGTTGGGCAGAGTGAAAAATTTTTCGCTGGTGATGTACTGATTGTTCAGAGCGAGAGACCATTCAGCAGTGACGAGTCCTCTGCCCACCAGAGCCTTCAGATACTTTTTCGTTGTACTCACCGATAGGTGAACGCCTTCCGCAATCATTTCTGGAGTGAGAGTATCAGTGGAGCGGTGATAGCAGAGATAAGAAAAAATTGCGAACTCAGCAGGCTTGAGGTGATACTCCCACACTGCGTTGGGTATAGCGAATCGGTAGTGTCTTGGGTCACGGCGAGGCCAGCCGATGGGAGTGGATCGTCGTATCATCAGTTACCACCTCCGGTCGTGTTCTGCTCCACCCACTGAATAAACTTCTCCTTGGGTACGACCATACGGCTGCCGATTTTTAAGACTGGGAATCCAGGTTCGTGCATCAGCTCGTAGCTGCTGGACGGTGACACGCCAAGCACCTTTGCCACCAGCTCTGCGTTGAGGAATAGCGGTAGCTCGCTGTAGTCTTTGAATTGAGATACTTTCATGTTGGTTCCTTTCTTCTTTTTTTGATTTTGGCCACGCACCGTACACCTTCCTGCCCCTCGTCGTCGCAAGCTTCATATCCTTCGCTTCCGCCTTGCGGCGGAAGCTCACTCATTGCGCTGCTCCTCCTCTCCCCACAAAGCTACAGCTTTGTGGGGGTCCCTTTGAACTGCGGCGTTTTCACTCTGTTGACACGCTCGCTCCATCTATGGAGGTCCTCGCGCTGCTTCTCCCAGGGAGTATGAACTCCGGTGGTGGGTATTCAGTTGTCAAGGTACAGTTTGCGTGATTGATTCTGTTCTTCTATACCTCATTCTCTATCCCGCGCTTTCAGCTTAACATCCCACTTGACATTCGTCAATAGGTTTTGTATCATATAAATGAATACACTATTAGACGGGTTACATTATCTATCGGAGGCAGGGACATGGGTGTTTTGGGAAAAGACCTGTTTGACATAGACCGGCCGCGCACACACGTCAAAGTACAGTTCGGGCAGAATACCTACTGGGTGGAGCATGACCCAACGCCCCATCCTTATGGTGAGGTCTTGACTGAGCTGCTGAACTACGATGTCGCACCGTATGAGCACACGATCTCCGTTTTGGAACAGGCCATAGAGGAGAAGGACGACCAGACAGCACCGCAGGCATTTATGGATGCGGTAAAGGGGCTGTCTTCCCTTCCCTATTTTCGCCTGTTCCTGTCTGATCTGCGCCAGCTCAACGATGGCGGAAAAAAGGATGCTGCCTATATGCGGGAGCAGGTCAGCGCCATCTGCTTCATCCGGGAGAGGTACTCCTGGTTTTTAACGGAAGCATTCCAGCGGAAGGCCTTTGAAAAAAGGAAGGGCCAGAGGAAGGTTCCTCTGGCCCAGCAGATCTATGAAAACTGTTTGGACGCTTTTGTAAGCGGTGTGAGCTTGGGAAAGTCGCCGGATGTGGACGCGCCCCAGGTGAACATTCAGTACGCCGTGTTGGAGATCGATGAGGAACACCATGAGCTGGTGGAGAAGCTGTACTTCGACCGACTGGAAGATTTCGTCTATGTGGAATTGATGCGAGGCCTGCAGCGAGGCTTTGTCCCCAAGCGATGTGCCAACTGCGGCAGGTGGTTTTTGCAAACGCCGGGCGCCAGCTACAACTACTGCGACCAGCCCGCACCCAACAGCGAGGAGGGTAAGACCTGCCGGGAGGTGGGCTCCAGCAAGAGTTTCCGGGCCAAGGTGCTCAACAATAAGATCTGGGCCGTCCACCAGCGGGCCTATAAAAAATACTTTGCCCGCACAAAAAAGGGCACCATGACCAAGCCAGACTTTCTGGCATGGGAGACGGAGTCCGAGCAGCTCCGGGATGAGGCGCTGTCAGAGTATGAGCGAGCAAAGACAGAGGACGAGAAGGCCGCTATTGCGGAACGGTTGCGGGAGGAACTGAACCGCCAATGAGCGCGGCCCTATCTTTGGAGACACTGGTGCAGCTTATTTGGACAAGGAGGAAGCGATATGTCTATTCTTGGCGCAGTGATCGTCCCTCACCCGCCGCTGATCATTCCCACAGTAGGACGCGGGCGGGAGCAGGAAGTCCAGTCTACCATCGATGCATACCGGACTGCCGCAAAGCAGGTGGCCGCATGGGAGCCGGAGGTGCTGATCATCACCTCGCCCCACCAGGTGATGTACTCCGACTACTTCCACATCTCCCCGGGCCAGGGCGCTGCCGAAGACATGTCCGCCTTCGGCACGGCCCAGACCAAACTGCGTTTGGAGCATAAAAGAAATCGGCGGAGGGACTGTGCTATATGAACATCATTGGCCACGTTTTCAAGAAAATGAGGCTGTTATTTTTGTGTTCCATGTAAAGCTGCGAAGTCCTGTCAGTCGACAGAACTCCGCGGCTTTTTGCAGTTTTTTTAGTTATTTGGAAACTGCTGTTCCCCATATCCCAAACAGCTTCCTGCTCTTCAGAGGATATTGCCGCCCGGCCCTGTTCCCCCTGTTATCTCACACTAAACAGCAGGTCGCCATAGTTGGGAAATGGCCAGTACTTCTTTGCGGTGACGGTCTCTGCCTCATCGCAAGCCCGGCGCAGCCGTTCCATCTGCGGCAGCACCCGGTCCCGGATGCGCTCGGACTCCGTCCTTATATCGCCAGCTCCTGCCAGTTCCTCCACCAGCCGCTCCAGCTCCGCTGTCCCGGTGTCAATCTGATCTGTGAGACCGGACAGCTTCTCTACCAACGCCATCTCATACGCACAGGCACAGCTGGGACTCAGCGCCTTTTTGCCGGCCGCTGCCCTTGCGGTGTCGGCAGCAAATGCCTGTATGGCGGGAAGGATCTCGGTACGGGCCATGTCCGCCATGGTCCTGGCCTCAATGAAAATGGTCTTACAGTAGTTGTCCAGCGTGACCTCGCAGCGGGAAACCAGTTCCGCCTTGGTATACACGCCGTGGGAGGTGAGCATATCCACGTTCTTCTGGTCCAGCAGATGGGGAACGCAGTCCGGCGTACTGGGGTAGTTCATCAGCCCCCTCTGACCGACAGCCGTCTCGATCCAGGCGGCATCGTAGCCGTTGCCGTTGAAGATAATCCGCTTGTGGTCACGAATGGTATCACGGATCAGGCCCTGCAGGGCGGATTCAAAGTCCCCTGTTCCCTCCAGCTGATCGGCAAAGCGCTTCAGGCTCTCGGCCATGGCGGCATTGAGCATAATGTTGGCACAGGCGATGGAGTCCGAGGAACCCACCATGCGGAATTCAAACTTATTTCCCGTAAAGGCAAAGGGCGAGGTTCGGTTGCGGTCAGTGGTATCCCGGCGGAACCGGGGCAGAACGTCCGCTCCCAGCTTCACCTTCCCCGCCTTCACGCCGGTGTAGGGCGCGTCATGCTCGATTGCGTCCAGAATGGCCGTCAGCTCCTCGCCCAGGAACATGGACACCACGGCGGGCGGAGCCTCGTTGGCTCCCAGTCTGTGGTCATTTCCGGCGGTAGCCACTGAGATGCGCAGAAGGTCCTGAAAGTCATCCACCGCCTGGATAACGGCGCACAAAAACAGAAGGAACTGGGCGTTTTCATAGGGCGTCTCTCCGGGAGAGAGGAGATTGACGCCGGCGTCAGTGGACAACGACCAGTTGTTGTGCTTGCCGGAGCCGTTCACGCCCTCAAAGGGTTTCTCGTGGAGCAGACAGACCAGGCCGTGGCGGGCGGCTACTTTCTGCATGATCTCCATAGTCAGCTGGTTGTGGTCTGTGGAAACATTCGTGGTGGAGTAGATGAGGGCCAGTTCATGCTGAGCCGGAGCCACCTCGTTGTGCTGGGTCTTGGCCAGGATGCCCAGCTTCCAAAGCTCCTGATTCAGATCCTCCATGTAGGCGGCCACCCGGGGCTTGATCGTGCCAAAGTAGTGATCATCCATCTCCTGTCCCTTGGGAGGCCGGGCGCCGAAAAGCGTGCGTCCGGTGAAGCGCAGGTCCCGGCGCTGCTCCCACAGCTTGGCGTCCACCAGGAAATACTCCTGTTCCGGGCCCGCAGCGGTGCTTACCCGCTTTACCTCCGTGTTTCCAAACAGGCGCAGAATGCGCAGCGCCTGTCGGTTCAGCGCCTCCATGGAGCGCAGCAGAGGCGTCTTCTTGTCCAGCGCCTCACCATTGTAGCCGCAGAAAGCGGTGGGAATGCACAATGTACGGTCCTTGATAAACGCGTAGGAGGTGGGGTCCCACGCGGTGTAGCCCCGTGCCTCAAAGGTGGCCCGCAGTCCGCCGGATGGGAAAGAGGAGGCATCCGGCTCTCCTCGGATCAACTCTTTGCCGGAGAACTCCATGATGACGCCGCCGTCCGGAGCGGGTGAGATAAAACTGTCGTGCTTCTCGGCGGTAACACCGGTAAGGGGCTGAAACCAGTGGGTAAAGTGGGTTGCCCCATGGGCCACCGCCCAATCCCGCATAGCGGAGGCCACCGCGTTGGCCACGCCAATATCCAGCCTCGCGTCCTCATCAATGGTCCTGCGAAGAGACTGGTACACTTCGGCGGACAGATTCGCTTTCATCACCCGATCATCAAATACCAAACTTCCGAAATACTCTGGCAGTGCTGCCATGTTCGTTCACCCTTTCCGCGATCATCGCATAAAAAGGGCAAAGGCGCCTTCCGGGAATACTCCCTAAAGACGCCTTTGCCTTTATGGGGGCATTATACGCCCTCGCCGGGGCCCTGTCAATCATTTTTCAGGGGTTTCAGAAATCTTGGCCGAAACACCGGAAAATTCCGCTGCCGCGAAAATTTTTTCATGAACTTTCCACGATGGGCATTTCTCTTTCCAGAACCTATACCACCCGTACAAGATTGGTGCAGCCATTGAGGTACGCATCCACCTCCGCGGCGGCACTCCGCCCCTCCGCGATGGCCCATACCACAAGAGACTGGCCCCGGCGCATATCCCCGGCGGCAAAGACCTTCTCCACGGTGGTGGCAAAGCCGCCCTCCGAAGTCCGGACCGTCTCATCCCAGGCCACGCCGAAGGCCTTGCACACTTCGCCCGCGCATCCGGCAAAGCCGGTGGCGGCGATCAGGAGCCCGCAGGGCAGAGCGTCTCCCTCCGTGGTGGTCACGGCGGTCAGTGCGCCGTTCTCCACACGGATCTCCTTAATTTGCA
This sequence comes from uncultured Oscillospiraceae bacterium, assembly GCA_948670295.1. GTDB lineage: Bacteria > Bacillota > Clostridia > Oscillospirales > Oscillospiraceae > Enterenecus. The sequence continues at coordinate 9,397 of CAPOAR010000049.1, forward strand.
CGCCAAACCGCCTGGGATCCTCTCCAAACAGGGCAGCAGCCTCCTCATGGGCACAGTCCCGGGGCAGAACACCGTTTTGCAGGTAGTCTGCCTCCGGACGGCGCACCAGCTGTGCAATGGACCGGCATCCCTGCCGCAGGGCCGTGGCCACGCAGTCGGAGGCGGTGTCGCCGGTACCGATGATGATCACGTCCCGCCCCTCCGCTGTGGGAACGGCGGGCGTTTTACCAAACTGCCGCTGTTCCACAGCGGCCTTCAAAAACTCCGTGCCGTAGCAGATGCCGGAGATTCCTTCTGTCTCCAATCCAAGGGGGCGGGGCCGCTCCGCGCCGCAACAGAGGATTACCGCATCATAGTCCCGCAGCAGCCTCTGGGCCACCTGGGGGTCCGCCGCATCCACACCGGTGACAAAGCTGACCCCCTCGTCCGTCATCAGGTTAATTCTGCGCTTTACGATGTCCTTGGGCAGCTTCATATTGGGAATGCCGTAGGTCAAAAGCCCTCCGGGCCGCTCCTCCCGCTCCACAACGGTGACAGAGTGGCCCCGGTGATTCAGCTGGTCCGCCGCCGCCAGGCCCGCCGGGCCGGAACCCACCACCGCCACCTTCTTTCCCGACCACTGAGGCGGACGGCGGCGCCGCACCGCCCCGGCGGCAAAGGCCTCCTCTATGACGCTCAGCTCGTTGTCCCGGATGGTCACGGCATCGCCGTACATTCCGCAGATGCACGCCTCCTCGCAGGGCGCAGGGCAGACCCGCCCGGTGAACTCCGGGAAATTATTGGTTTTCAGCAGGCGGCTCAGGGCATGAGAGGGGTTCCCCGCATGGATCATGTCGTTCCACTCGGGAATCAAATTATGCAGGGGACAGCCAAAGTCCCGCCCCTCCCACCGGATGCCGGATTGGCAGAATGGGACGCCGCAGTTCATACACCGCCCTCCCTGTTCCCGGCGGGCATCCGCCGTCAGGGGGATGCGGAAGGGCTCCCAGTCCCGGACCCGCTCCAGCGGCGGGCGGTCCGCCGGCTCCCGCCGGTCATATTCCAAAAATCCAGTGATCTTTCCCATATCGTCACCCCTCCTTATCCTCTCGCGGTGGCATAAAACGCCTCGATCTCCGCCTGCTCCCGGCTCATGCCCTTTTCCTCCTGCTGGGCAATAGCCCGAAGCATCCGGTCATAGTCTCTGGGCATGACCTTCTTGAAGCAGGGAATATAGGACTGGAACGCCGCCAGAATTTGCTTCCCTCTGGGGGAACCGGTGGCGGCTACATGCTCCTCAATCAGGGCACGAAGCTCCGCAATATCGTGGGCCTCTGTCAGTTCCGCAGCCTGAACCTGCTCCTTATTGAGGCGGAGATACAAATCATGCCGTTCGTCCAGCACGTAGGCCACGCCGCCGGACATGCCCGCCGCAAAGTTCTTCCCGGTGGGCCCCAGGATCACTGCCCGGCCTCCGGTCATGTACTCGCAGCCATGGTCGCCCACGCCCTCCACCACAGCGGAGGCACCGGAGTTGCGGACGCAGAAGCGCTCTCCGGCCATACCGTTGATGAAGGCCTTGCCGCCGGTGGCTCCATAGAGAGCCACGTTGCCCACGATGATGTTCTCCCCCGGCTTAAACCCGGTCCCCCCCGCCGGCGGATGCAGAATCAGCTTGCCGCCGGAGAGGCCCTTGCCGAATCCATCGTTGCAGTCCCCCTCCAGGTCCAGCGTCAGCCCCCTGGGGATAAATGCCCCGAAGGACTGCCCGCCGCCGCCGCGGCAGGTGATGACATAGCTGTCCTCCGGCAGGCCGTTTTCGCAGGTTCGGGTGATCTCTGAACCGAACAGGGTGCCGAAAGCCCGGTCCGTGGAGGAAATCCGGATATCCAGACGCCCGCTCCTCCTGTCCCTGAGACTTTTTCCCAGTTTTTCCATCAGCACCCGCATATCCGCCGTCCTCTCCAGCTGAAAGTCGTAGACTGCGGCGGGGTCGAAGTGGGGCACATGGTCACCACAGGGATTTTGCAGCAGTGCGTCCAGATTCAGGGCCTCCGCCCGGCGAGTTATCAGTTTTTCCCGAACCCGCAGCAAATCGCACCGGCCCACCAGCTCGTCCACGGTCCGTACGCCCAGGGAGGCCATGTACTCCCGCAGCTCCCGCGCTACAAAATACATAAAGTTCTCCACGTACTCAGGCCTGCCGGAAAACCGCTTCCGGAGCTCTGGGTCCTGGGTGGCAATACCGACGGGACAGGTGTCCAGATTACACACCCGCATCATGCAGCAGCCCATGGCCACCAGGGGCGCAGTGGCAAAACCGAATTCCTCCGCCCCCAGCATACAGGCAATTGCCACGTCCCGGCCTGTCATCAGCTTGCCATCGGCTTCAATCACCACCTGCTGGCGGAGGTCGTTTTGTATCAGGGTCTGATGGGCCTCCGCCACCCCCAGCTCCCAGGGCAGGCCCGCCCCCTGAATGGAGCTGCGGGGGGCCGCTCCGGTACCGCCGTCGTGGCCGGAGATCAGCACCACCTGCGCCCCGGCCTTGGCAACGCCGGCGGCAATCGTGCCTACTCCCGCCTCGCTGACCAGTTTGACACTGATCCGGGCGAACCGGTTGGCGTTTTTCAAATCATATATCAGTTGGGCCAGGTCCTCGATGGAGTAGATGTCATGGTGGGGCGGCGGGGAGATCAGGGTCACGCCGGGGGTAGAACACCGGGTCCTGGCAATCCAGGGATATACCTTTTTCCCCGGCAGGTGCCCCCCCTCGCCGGGCTTGGCCCCCTGGGCCATCTTGATCTGAATCTCATCAGCGCTGACCAGATACTCACTGGTGACGCCGAAGCGGCCTGAGGCCACCTGTTTGATGGCGGAGCGGCGGTCACTGCTCAGCCGCTCCCGTGCCTCGCCGCCCTCGCCGGAGTTGGATTTTCCGCCAATGCGGTTCATCGCAATAGCCATGCACTCGTGGGCCTCCCGGGAGATGGAGCCATAGCTCATGGCCCCGGTCTTGAACCGCCGGACAATACTCTCCACCGGTTCCACCTCTTCCAGGGGGATTCCCCCGTCCTCCGAAACACGGAAATCCAACAGGCCCCGCAGCGTGTGGGGTTTGTCGGCAAAATCCACCAGGGCACTGTACTCCTTAAAAATCTCATAGCTCCCTTCCCGCGCCGCCTTCTGCAAAAGGAGAATGGTGCGCGGGTTGTACATATGGTCCTCTTTGTCCGGTCCGGAACGGAGCTTGTGAATCCCTGCGGAATCCAGCGTGGAGTCAAAACCCAGACCCAGAGGGTCGAAAGCCTGACTGTGATTCCACTCTACGCCTTCTCCGATTTCCTCCAGCCCCACGCCCTCCACACGGCTGACCGTGTTGGTGAAGTACCGATCCACAGTGGCCCTGTTGATGCCCACGCACTCAAAAATCTGGGCGGACTGGTAGGACTGGATGGTGGAGATTCCCATTTTGGAGGCGATCTTCACAATTCCGTGGAGAATGGCCTCATTGTAGTCCCTGACGGCCACGGAGGACTCCTTGTCCAGCAGTCCCCGCTCCACCAGCTCCTCCACGCACTCCTGGGCCAGATAGGGATTGATCGCCTGGGCGCCGTATCCCAGAAGCGTTGCAAAATGGTGGACGTCCCGGGGCTCCGCGCTCTCCAGAACCATGGAGACCGCTGTCCGTTTTTTGGTCCGAACCAGGTGCTGCTCCAGGGTACTCACCGCCAGGAGAGAGGGAATCGCCACGTGATTTTCATCCACGCCCCGGTCCGAGAGAATGATAATGTTGGCGCCCTTCTTATAGGCCCGGTCCACATTCACCACCAGACGGTCCAAGGCGTTGGCCAGAGGGGATCCCTTGTAGTACAGCAGGGAAACGGTCTCCACATGGAAGCCCGGGCGGTCCATATGCCGAATTTTCATCAGGTCCACCGAGGTCAAAATGGGGTTTTGGATTTGAAGAACCGTACAGTTGGACGCTTTCTCTTCCAGCAGGTTGCCGCTGGGGCCCACATAAACGGTGGTGTCGGTGACAATTTCTTCCCGGATGGCGTCGATGGGGGGATTCGTCACTTGGGCGAAAAGCTGCTTGAAGTAGTTGAACAGGGGTTGGCGGCGCTCGCTGAGTACTGCCAGCGGCGTGTCCACCCCCATGGCGGAGGTGGGCTCCATCCCATCCCGGGCCATGGGGAGAATGGCATCCTTCACCTCCTCATAGGTGTAGCCGAAGGCCTTATACAGCCGGTCCCGCAGCTCCTGAGGATGGGTCTCCACCCGCTTGTTGGGAATGGGGAGGTCCCGGAGGTGAATCAGATTGGCGTCCAGCCACTCGCCGTAGGGCTGGCGGCGGGCATAGCGGGATTTGAGCTCTGCGTCGTCCACCAGCCGGCCTTCCCGGAGGTCCGCCAGCAGCATCCGTCCCGGCTGAAGGCGGGACTTTTTTACAATGCACTCCGGCGGCACATCCAGCACTCCCACCTCGGAGGAGAGAATCAGTTGTTGATCGTCTGTGAGATACCACCGGCAGGGCCGAAGTCCGTTCCGGTCCAGCACCGCCCCCACGGTGTCGCCGTCAGAGAAGACGATGGCGGCGGGCCCGTCCCAGGGCTCCATCATGGTGGCGTAATAGTGGTAGAAATCCCGCTTCTCCCGGTCCATCCGCTTATCCTTAGCCCACGGCTCCGGGATGCAGAGCATGACGGCCCGAGGCAGCTCCATACCGTTCATCATCAGGAACTCCAGGGTGTTGTCCAGCATAGCGGAGTCTGACCCGTTCTGGTCCACAACAGGCAGAATCTTATCCATATCGTCATCCATAACGGGAGAGGAGACGGTCTCCTCCCGGGCCAGCATCCGGTCCGCATTTCCCCGGATGGTATTGATCTCCCCGTTGTGGAGAATATACCGGTTGGGGTGCGCCCTCTCCCAGGAGGGGGAGGTATTGGTGGAGAAACGGGAGTGGACCAGGGCGATGGCGCTCTGACAGTCCGGGTCCGTCAAATCGGCATAGAACTGCCGCAGCTGCTCCACCAGAAACATTCCCTTATAGACAATCGTCCGGCTGGAGAAAGAGGGGATATAGGTATTGACATTGGACTGTTCAAATACCCGCCGGACAACATACAGCCTCCGGTCGAACTCCAGACCCCGGGCACAGTCCTCCGGGCGCTTCACGAAGCAGTGGCAGATATGGGGCATACAGCTTCTCGCCTTCTCCCCCAGCACCTCCGGATGGACCGGCACGTCCCGCCAGCCCAGGAACTCCAGTCCCTCCTTGTCCACAATGATCTCCAGCATCTTTTGGGCCTGGGCCCGCCTGACCCTGTCCTGGGGGAAGAAGAACACCCCCACGCCATAATCCCGTTCACCCCCCAGAGCAATTCCGAGGTTACCGGCGGCTTTTACCATCAACCTGTGGGGCACCTGGAGCAGCAGGCCCACGCCGTCGCCGGTCTCTCCGGCGGCGTCCTTTCCGGCGCGGTGCTCCAGCTTTTCCACGATTTTTAAAGCGCTGTCCACCGTCCCATGGGATTTTCGTCCCCGGATGTCCACAACCGCGCCAATGCCGCAGGCGTCGTGCTCAAACCGGGAGCTGTACAGCGGAGACACAAATGACATAAAAAACACTCCGTTCGCTGGCAAAATAAAAAAAGAGCAACGGGACCCCTTGGGAGGCCCCGTTGCTCTCTCATATTTTTTATTATACGTGCAAAAATACGCAGCTGTCAACGCTTTTTCCTGAAAATATCGGGCTATTCTCCCGTTTTCAGTAACTGCGCCAAAAGATTTCTTTTTGTGTCAGCACTCTTTGTGCATTTATGCGCTGCGGACGAATGTTCTCCATTCACATACGCACCGATTTATTTTGCCTCTTCGTCCTGGAGAGCGTCATAGCCCTGCCCGCCAGTGCGTACCTTCACCACATTTTCCACGTTGTAAACGAAAATCTTTCCATCACCGAAAGCGCCGGTGTACAGCACCTTCCGGGCGGTTTCCACCACCAGACTCACCGGCACCTTGCTGACCACGATGGACATCTGGATGCTGGGCAGCATGGTGGCCTCCACCTTGGCGCCCCGGAAGTAGCCCTCCGTCTTGCCTCGCTGCTCGCCGCAGCCCATGACATTGGTTGCCGTCATGCCTGTAATGCCGATATTGAACATGGCCCGCTTCAGCGCGTCGAATCGCTCCATCTTACAGAGAATGTCCACTCTGGTTATTTTCACGCCGCCCCGGGATGCTTCAACGGAGACGGCGGGGGGCACGGTCTCCACCGGTACCGCCTCCTGCAGGGGAACGGCTTCGGGCGCTGCAGGGACCGGCAGGCCGTCCGGCGTATCGTCGTAGACGAAGGCGAAGCCACCGTAAGCGGAGGGCAGGCCGTGCTCCGTGATGTCCAGGCCCTTCAGCTCCTCCTCCTGGGAGACGCGAAGCCCGATTGTGTGCTTGATGACCAGGAAAACGATGGTAATCATCACCGCCGCCCAGAGGGCCGTGCAGACTGCGCCCAGACACTGGATCAGGAGGAAATGGGCGCCGTGGCCGTAAAGCAGACCCTCGCTGGTGGAGAAGAGGCCGGTGAGGATGGTCCCCGCTGCGCCGCAGATGCCGTGGACGGAAATCGCGCCCACCGGGTCGTCGATCTTCAAAACGGAGTCAAAGAAATTCACGGAGACAGGCAGCAGCAGTCCAGCGATGGCGCCGATGGCGGCGGCTCCCGCCGGGGAGACCACGTCGCAGCCGGCGGTGATTGCCACCAGCCCCGCCAGGGCGGCGTTAAGGGTCATGCCCACATCCGGCTTCTTGTAGCGAACCCAAGTGTAGATCATAGTCACGACACTGGCCACCGCCGGGGCCATGTTGGTGGTGACAAAAATCAGCCCCGCGCTGACGATCACATCATCCCCCTCCATGCCCACGGTGGAGCAGCCGTTGAAACCAAACCAGCAGAACCAGAGGATAAACACACCCAGAGCGCCCAGGGACAGACTGTGGCCCAGGATGGCCCGGGGCCTGCCCTGGTCGTCGTATTTGCCGATCCGGGGACCCAGGATAGCTGCGCCGATGCAGGCGCACACGCCGCCCACCATGTGAACCGCCGTGGAACCCGCAAAGTCATGGAATCCCAATCGGCTCAGCCAGCCGCCGCCCCAGATCCAGTGGCCGGAAACGGGATAGATGAAGGCGGAGATGCAGAAAGAGTAGAGGCAGTAGGAAATGAACCTGGTCCGCTCCGCCATAGCCCCGGAGACGATGGTGGCCGACGTGGCGCAGAAGACCGTCTGGAAAATGAGGTAGGCAAACAGGGGCACCCCGGCGGGCAGGACGGCGGAATAGTCCCCTCGGACGAAGGGGTCCAGCCCTCCGATGATGGCCCCGGGCCCGGCAAACATCAATCCAAAGCCCAGAAGCCAGTAAGTAGGTGTGCCAATGCAGAAGTCCATGAGGTTCTTCATCAGGATATTGCCGGTGTTCTTGGCTCGGGTAAAGCCTGCCTCGCACATGGCGAAGCCCGCCTGCATCAGGAAGACCAGAGCCGCTCCCAGCAGAACCCAGATGGTGCTGACAGATGAATACATAGTACTCCCTCCTTAAATGAAACGGGCAAAGGCGTCCGAGAGTCACGCTCTCAGGACGCCTTTGCCCTTGTGATGGGCACACTTTACCACGGCGCCGGCAGCTCCGTCAATAGAGGGGGATACAAGATATTAGAGTATCTACACAAAAAACTTTTGCAAAATTATACAATTCACCCAACGTCATACATTGTAAGACTCCACAACCCAACGGGCGGCCTCCGCCAGCTTCATGCCGCTGTCCATGGCCCGGCGCTGGAGAAACCGATGGGCCTCCTCCTCGCTCATGCGGTTTACATCCATGAGGAGCTCCTTGGCCTTCCGGATCAGCTGCTGGGCCTCTTCTCCTCTCCCGGAAACAGGGTGGCGGAGATGTGTGCTCTCAAAATCCAAAAGCAGCCTTAACGAGGCCATGAACTCAGCATGTGTGGCGGGCAGAGGCAGCTTGTAGAGATTTTCTCCGCCGCACAGGTCCAAATAGGAAGCCCTGGCTATGACCAGCAGCACCGCTGTTCCCCGCAGCTCTGCCGCCAGGGTATCCGCCGTCATATCCGGCAGGTGAAAGCCACAGATTACCATGGCGCTGCCCAGCTGCCGGGCCATGCGGATCACCTCCGCACCGGAAGCGCAGGCCATGGTTTCCCAGCCCTCCCTGCTCAGCAGGCACAGGCTCTTTTGCCGGATGCGCTCATCTGCAAAAGCGACAATCGCTCGCTCCATCTGCGGCTCACCATGTAATCAGGCAGCGGTCCAGCTCCCACTGGGATATCTGTGTTCGGTATTCCTCCCACTCCTGCCGTTTGCCCTCAATATACCGCGCAGCATAAGGCCCCAACGCCTTTATTACCACCGGATCCGCCTCCATAGCCCGGAGGGCATCCTCCAGCGACGAGGGCAGATTCCGGATTCCCCGCGACGCCAGCTCTTCCGGCGACATGTGGTAGAGGTTTCCGGCAATCTCCGGCGGCGGCGCCAGCTCCCGCCGGATGCCGTCCAGCCCCGCAGCGAGACATGCCGCCAGCGTCAGATAGGGATTACAGGTGGGGTCGGGGCTCCGCAGCTCCACGCGGGTCCCCTGCCCTCTGGAAACGGGAATTCGGATGAGCGCAGAGCGGTTGCCGGAGGACCAGGTCAGGCAGCAGGGAGCCTCGTAGCCCGCCACCATTCGTTTGTAGGAATTCACCAGCGGATTGGCCAGCGCACAGAATCCCCGGGCGTGCTCCAGAAGGCCCGCGATAAACTGCCGGGCCAGAAGGGACAATCTCTGTGGATCCCTTTCGTCATAAAACATATTCCGTCCCTCACGGAACAGAGAGAGGTTGATATGCATCCCGTTGCCCGCCGCATCCCGCAGGGGCTTTGGCATGAAGGTGGCGTGGAGTCCGTTCTTCTGAGCCAGGGTCTTCACAGCCAGTTTGAGAGTCATAATGTTGTCGGCGGCAGTAAGGGCATCCGCGTATTTCAGGTCTATCTCGTGCTGTCCGGCAGCGACCTCGTGGTGACTGGCCTCCACCCCGATTCCCATCTTCTCCAGCGCCAGAGCCACCTCCCGGCGGGTGCTCTCGCCGTGATCCAGGGGACCAAGGTCAAAGTATCCCGCTCTGTCGGCGGTCCTGGTAGAGGGATTCCCCTCCTCATCAGTGAGAAAGAGGAAAAACTCCAGCTCCGGCCCCACATTCAGGGCCAGTCCCATATCCTCTACCGTCTGCAGTGCCTGCTTCAGCACGTTCCGGGGATCTCCGGCAAAGGGAGAGCCGTCCGGGTTGTGGACATTGCAGATCATCCGGGCCACCTTGCCATACTGCGGACGCCAGGGCAGGATGGCGAACGTATTCAAATCCGGCTTCAAATACTGGTCGGACTCCTCCACACGGACGGAGCCCTGGATAGAGCTGCCGTCCAGCATGATCTCCCCGTCCAGTGCCCGCTCAATCTGCGATACCGTAATTGCCACATTTTTCAGCTGTCCAAAGAGATCGGTAAACTGCATCCGGATAAACTGGACGTCCTCCTCCTGGATCAGGCGGAGGATCTCCTCTCTGGTGTATCCTTCCATTCTGTGCCCCTTTCGGCCCAAGGCCCGCTAATTGAGATAATACCTGACATAAAAAGAGCAAAGACACCCCCTGAGGGGGCGCCTTTGCTCTCTCTGGAAGAGATTATACCGTAAAGTCCGCCGCTATGTCAATGCGCGATGACGGATTTTTGTGAAAAACAAATTCGACAGGTGGCGCGAAGCGCTATAAAATCCGGGCAAAGGCAAAAAGGTCTCTCACGCGCTTATCGCAAAACTATATTTCCGATCAGTCGGGGGTGCTGTCCTCTCGCGAAATCGCGCATGGCGGATTACGGCCCGAAACGTGGGAGTTCCGGCATCGGTGTCCCCGTTGCTTTCTGCTGTGCTCCGTTTTCTTCTCCCTTTCAGGGACAGAGAATGCTGGGTTTATCGCCGATTACTTATCACAGTTTACTTTATCGTCTCTATTCGGCAAAACGTTCGAAATATCATCTTGATCTTATTCTGCTTTATCGAAAATAAGTTGTAGACCCAGTCTTTGCTCCAGTGGTCAGAGTTCAGCGGTGGCGCAGCAAACAGAACAACACCAACGCCTCCTCAGGTCAGGTGGTTTTCAAAAATAAAACAGAGAAAGCGGAAGTGAAAACCAAATGAATTGCACAGTATTCTCCTATGGCTGGGAGTGATCTCTCTTTGAAGACGGTGGTACAATCCATGAAGCCCTTGTCCGCACTCCTGCCCTCCCACCTCCGTCTGACCCATAAGCTGACCCAGAACAGGAAAAAAGCGGTGGAGACAATGGAGCAAAGAGGTTTGGAAAGCATTTCGCATCGGGCAGTAAAGCTTCTGAAAGTGCCCAAAACGTCTAAACCGTACTTTGAAGCACAGCTCATAACCCGGAGGTCGCAGGTTCAAGTCCTGTCTCCGCAACCACACCCACCCCTCAGAGCCGCAAGGCTTTGAGGGGTGTTTTCCTTGCTTTGGGAGAGGCGGTTTCCCTTGCTTTTTCCCTTATTGGAATTTACAGGCCGGAAACCGCCTGAATCTTCTTTTCCATCCGGTCAGCGCTGGCCTGTTTCATCTGGGCGGTGACATGTCCGTAAACGTCCAGCGTAAAGGCGGCGGTAGCGTGTCCCAGGTTTTCCTGCACCGTCTTAATGTCATCCCCGGATTGAATCGCCATAACCGCATATGTATGCCCTTATGGCATAATAAGGACGAATCGGAAAACCCTTGCGTTGCAAGGCTTAAAGGTAATAAGGAACTATTACCGCAGAGGGCGGCGTGATCGAGTGTCACGCCGTCTTTCTGCGTCCATAGGTAGTTTCCGTGACGATAGGTTCACCGATCTCCGGCATATACAGCTCGTCCAAGAAGTTAAAGATAATCCTGATCTTCTGAATCCGCCTGGTGCCTTGTTTCTCCGGCGCATAGACAACGATCTTCTTGATGAACTCGTTCACAATGGCCGATGTCAGCTCCGGGATGTCTACATACTTCTCTACCAGAGCGGCGAACTGGTCAAAGCTGTCGTCCATTTCCTCGCGGGTTGCAACCCAGTCCTCCAGGCCGATGATCTCATTATTCAGACTGGCCTGCTCCGTCTCGTAGCCTTCCGCCATCTTCTGGTAGCGTTCCTGGCTCAGGTTCCCCAAGACCATGTCCTCATAAATTCGAGTCATCAGTATGTCAATGTCCGCCAGCCGTTTCTTGGCCTGGGCCAGCCGCCGCTTATCCTCTCGGATAGACTTCTCCTGGTCCTCTCTCCGGCATTGGAGCCAGTCCTCCTGGAACCCCTCCACATCGGAGCGGACCATCTCTGTCACAGCCCGGATACGCTCCAGAACCACATCCAGTAGCACTTCCTCCCGGATAATATGCCCCGAACAGGCACCGCGTCCGCTTCTGTACTTGGCGCAGACGTAGCGGTCCTGCCCGCCCTCAAACCTTTTGCAAGTGGCGAAGTTTAGCTTGCTTCCGCAGTCGGCACAGAAGAGAAGTCCGGAAAACAGTCCCTGCCGTTCACCCTTGGTGATGCGGCGCTTGTTCTTCCGCAGTTCCTGTACCCGCTCCCACTGTTCCTGCGGGACGATGGCCTCCTGTGCATCGGGCAGGATGAACATATCCTCCCTGGCATTAGGGATACGCTTTTTGAGTTTATAGGACTTGGAATAGGTTTTGAAGTTGCAGACACAGCCGGTGTACTCCATCCGTTCCAGGATCCCAACCACAGACTGCTCATGCCAGTGACAGGGGCGCTCCGGCACAGGTTTGCCCTTGCGTTGGGCATAGAGGGCTTTGGCAGTCAGCACCCCATCAGCCTCTAGGATTCGTGCAATCCGGGACGGGCCAATTCCGGCAATCGTCAAATCAAAGATGCGCCTGACCACCGGAGCGGCATCCTCGTCCAGAATCCAGCGGTCCTTGTCCTGCGGGTCGGAACGATAGCCGTAGGGCGGACCGCCCAGATGCTTGCCGCTGGTGCCACGGGCTTTCATGACGGAACGGACCTTTTTTGAGGTATCCTTGGCATAAAAATCGTTAGAGTATTTTCCATAAAGAATGATGCAATTACAGCTCTACAAATCCGACAAAATTGTAATAGATTTTAATGTCACGCTCATCGTGGCCGTTGACCGTTTTGCGCTCCCCTACCTCGATACGCTTCACTAGCCGCAGAAGCGTTGGACGATCCAATTCCTCCAGCTTGGAGTAGTCCCGGATCATCGCCAGCCAATCGTCAGCGGCCTTCTCGTCCTCCTGGCAGGTTTCCAACTGGGCGGCCAACCTTGTCCGCTGTTCCAGTTTCTCGGCACGTTCATCTTCATACCGCTTCAGCAACTGGACACATACTGCCTCCGGGATTGCACCCTTCACCTTGTCTTCGTAGGCCGCAACCACCAGCTTTTCCAACTCCGCCAGTCGTTTATCCAGTGCGTCCATGGTTGCCTGGAGCGTTTTCCGCTGCTCCAGCCCGGCAGCATTCTTTTGAGCCATGATCTTATCTTTGAAAGTGTCGGGATGGTTCTGCGCCAGCGCCGCTTTGAAACAGATGTCAATCAGTAGCAGTTCAATCAGCACCCTCTGATTGATGATATGGCCTGAGCAAACGGTCTTACCACCAGTGACATAGCGGTTACAGGCATAGCTCTGATAGGTGGAGGGACTTCCGTCCTTGCGCTTCCGGCCATCCCTATAGTGCCGCATAGGGGATTTGCAGTCCATGCAGAACAGGAAACCTGTGAATAACGCTGTCTCACCGGTCTTGCTGCTCCGAAATTTTGCTTTCCGGGCATCCAGCTCCCGTACTAAATCCCACGCCTCCTGTGAAACCAGCGGCTCATGGGTATTTTCCACCTTGATCCACTCACTCTCCGGCTTGACGATCTGCTTGTGAACCTTGTAGGACAGATTGCCCGTTTTGTTCTGTACCATGTGACCGAGATAAACCTCGTTTCGGAGGATAGATTTCACTGTGGGCGGCGCCCAGAAATCGCCATCTTTGCGAATGTTGGGTTTACCCTGTCTCATGTAGTAGAAGGTTGTGGGCGTAGGCACATTTTCTGAGTTCAGCGTGGTGGCGATCTTACGGTAACTGTACCCCTGGCAGCGCAGATCAAAGATGCGCGTCACCACAGGAGCGGTTACAGGGTCGATGATGAGAACATGCTTATCCTCCGGGCTTTTCAGATAGCCGATGGGAGCGTAGCAGCCAACATATTTCCCACTCTTGAAGGTAGACTGCTTGACAGCCCTGATCTTGTTGCTGGTATCCCGAGCGTACAGGTCGTTCATGACATTTTTCAGAATGACCAGCATCTCGTTATTCTTGTGAATAGTGTCCACTCCGTCATTCAGGGCAATGAAGCGGCAGCCGAGGCTGGGAAATACAACATCCGTATATTTTCCGCTTTCGATGTAGTCCCGCCCCAGACGGGAGAGGTCCTTACACAGCACCAGGTTAATCTTCCCCGCTGTGGCGTCCGCGATCATCTGATTGAACCCGGGGCGGTCGAAAGACGGTGTTAGATAACGATACTTCCAAAAACACAAGAAAATCAATGGAGGCTTCGGTAGAAAGAGTGGGCGGGTCAGCGGTTAGGGAGAGTGGGATGAAGA
>CAPOAR010000050.1:0-22599 GCA_948670295.1 uncultured Oscillospiraceae bacterium
TGGTGCTGGGGATGACGGGGGCGTGCTGCCTGCTGCTGCTCATCGCGCTGGTGTCCTGCGTGTCGGTGGGGGCGGCGTGATGGGGGTGGTGCGCAGCTGGCTGCTGGGGGTGACGGCCGCCGCCCTGGTGGTGGCGCTGGCCGAGACCCTGGCGCCGGAGGGAAGCGTGAAGAAGGTGTGCCGCCTGGCGGGCGGGCTGGCCCTGCTGCTGGCGGCGCTCAGGCCGCTGGCCGGCATGACCGGCGGGGAGCCGGCCGCCCAAACCGCCGGGGGCTGGCGGGAGCGGGCACAGCGCTATGAGCAGGAGCTGGCGCAGGAGAGCGGGCAGATGTATCTGGCTATCATAGAGCGGGAGACCGCCGCATATGTTATGGACAAGGCGAAGGAATTCGGCTTTGAATGTGCGGTGGAGGTGACCTGCGGCTATGACGAGCAGGCCGTACCCTGCCCTTGGGAGGTCACCGCCCGGGGGAGTTGGACGCAGGAGCAGCGCTCCCGGCTGGAGCGGCTGCTGGAAGAGGAGCTGGGCGTGCCCGTCCGGCGGCAATATTACGAGGAGATACTGCCATGAGGGTGCAATGGAAGCCGGAACAGCTGTGGAAGCTGCTGGACAAGTACAAATACGTGCTGCTTATCCTGGCGGCGGGGGTGCTGCTGCTGTCGTGGCCTGCGGGAGAGAAGGCGCAGCCTGCCCCGGACGCCTCGCAGGGCGCTGCAGAGGCGTTCGATCTGACGGCGCTGGAGGAGAAGATCTCCCGCACCCTGTCCCAGGTGGAGGGGGCGGGAAAGGTGACGGTGACCCTCACCCTCAAAAACGGCATGGAGCAGGTGCCTGCCACAGACCGGTCCACCTCCGCCGGAGAGCGGGAGAACCGGGTGGAGGAAAAGACGGTGGTGGTGAGCACCGGCTCAGGCCAGGAAGCGGTGGTGCGTATGCAGCGCTACCCGGTTTTTCAAGGGGCGCTGGTGGTGTGCGAGGGAGCGGACCAGGCGCAGGTGCGTCTGGCCATGACCCAGGCGGTGTCGGCGCTGACAGGGCTGGGCTCGGATCGGATTACGGTGTGCAAAGGAAGCGCTGAGCCGTCGTGAGCAGCGCGGATGGGGCGGAGCGAAGGCGGAAACCCGGCCGCCCCGCAGCGGGGCGGTTTTCGTCCGGGCTATAGCCAACAGGCGAAGCGTGGCGGCGGGGCACGAGGTGGAACTGATGTTTCACGTGAAACAAAACATGAACTGGAGGGCGGAACAATGAGTGTGTGGAAACGAAACGCGGTTGTGGTGGCCATTGTGCTCTTTGTGGGGGCGGCGGTCTATCTGAACTGGTCCTATGGCAGGGAGGCGGCGGCCAATAACGGCGGCACCGACTCGGATGGGAGCGGGAAGCTGCTGGGTCAGGCGGCCCTGGTCAACGGCAAGGAGGACGGCAAGCAGGGGGAGGACGGCCAGACGGGGGCGCAGCCCAGCGCCGATCCCAGCGCCAAGCCCAGCGCGTCGGGGGAGCAGACGGGGTATTTTGCGTCCGCCCGGCTCAACCGCCAGCAGGCCAGGGACAGCGCCCTGCAGCTGCTCCAGCAGGCGGCGGCGGACGCGGGGGCCCAGCAAGATATCATTGACGAGGCCAACGCCTCGATTCAGGCCATGGCGGCGCTCACCATGTCGGAGGCCAATGTGGAGAACCTGATTACCGCCAAGGGCTATGGCGACTGCGTGTGTTTTATCAACGACAACAGCGCCAGCGTGGTGGTATCCTCCACAGAAAACGGCCTGAGCGAAAACGATGTGACCAAGATTATGGAGATCGTCAAAAAGGAGACCGGGTTGACGGCGGACAAAATCACGGTGATTGAGAACGAGCCGTAAATAGAAGCGCGGAGGACAGCCGCGCAGCAAAATAGGCATTGTAATTTAGGGGACAGGGTGCTATAATAGCTTCAGCATGAGTGAAGGAGCGTGAGGCTTTATGGCCGACGGCAAGGAATATATCTCCCGTGAGGGTGAGCTGGGCAGCGTGAGCATTTCTGAGGAGGTGCTGGCTGTCATCGCCGCCGCCGCCGCGGTGGACGTGGAGGGCGTGAGCTGCCTGGGCAACGGCGTGGGCCGGGATCTGGCCGATCCCGCCAACCGCAAGGCGCTGACCAGGGGCGTGCGCCTTTGGGTGGAGGACGAGCGGGTGAGCGTGGATCTGCCCATTTTGGTTCGGTACGGCTATGTGGTCACCGATGTGGCCCGGGCGGTGCAGGACGCGGTGTTCAGCGCCGTGGAGAACACCAGCGGGCTGGAGGTGGCCCAGGTGAACGTCACGGTGGTGGGCGTGAGCTTCCAGAAGTGAGAGGCTGCCGCCAATGGCCGGGGCCCGGCTGCGCTGTCCGCAGCGGCTTTTGCCGTGAGGATGCGTGCCGGGGCGATTGGTACGCTTTGGAAAGGACATGACCGGGAGCCGGGGCTTTGTGCCCCGGCTCTTTTGGCGTTGGGCGGGGCGGCGGCATAGAAAAAAGGGGTTTCTTTTTTGGAGCAATTCGTGTATAATAGGGCGAATATACAAAATGGGCCGGTGTGCCCGTCAGGATACATACCGGCGGAAGCCCCGCCGGGGGAGGAGGAGCCTCATGAACAGAAGTACAGCCCGGGAGATCGCCGTCCACTTTGCCTTTGAGCTGGCCTTTTCCGACGAGCGGGCAGAGGCGCTTTTGGCGCGGGAGCTTACGCCGGAGGCATTTGCCCTGCGGGGCAGGGAGGAGCCCATCTATGCCCAGTTCCCCGGCGAGGGGGAGCTGGACTACATCACCCGCCTGGTGCGGGGGGTGGACGGCCACGGCGCGGAGCTGGACGGCTATATTGACAAGTACGCCAAGGGCTGGAAGTTCTCCCGCATTGACCGGGTGGCCTCCGCCATCATGCGGGTGGCCATGTACGAGATTTTATATATGCCCGACGTGCCCGACAAGGCGGCCATCAACGAGGCAGTGGAGATTGCCAAAAAGTACGTGGACGACGACGTGGTGAAATTTATCAACGGCATTTTGGGCTCCTTTGTGCGCACCGAGCTGCCGGAGCAGGGGTGAGGGGAATGGACGCACAGTGCCTGGGCTTTGACACCAGCAATTATACCACCTCCGCCGCGGTGTTCGGCGGGGGCAGGGCGGAAAACCGAGGAAGGCTGCTCACCGTGCCCGAGGGGGCGCTGGGTCTGCGGCAGAGCGACGCTTTATTCCAGCATGTGAAGCGGCTGCATCAGATGGTGGAGCAGCTGCGCGCCGATGGGGTGGTCGGAAGCATTGCCGCGGTGGGGGCGTCAACCCGCCCCAGGGAGGTGGAGGGGTCATATATGCCCTGCTTCCTGGTGGGCGAGGGGGAGGGCCGGGCGCTGGCGGCGGCGCTGGGAGTCCCCTTTTATCCCTGCTCCCACCAGCAGGGCCACGTGGCCGCCGCGGCCTGGTCGGCGGGTCGGGAGGACCTGCTGGACAGGCCCCACCTGGCCTGGCACCTGTCCGGCGGCACCACGGAGCTGCTCCGGGTGGAGCCGGAGGGCCACAGCGTCCGGGCGGAGGTGGTGGGCGGCACCAGCGACATCGCCGCCGGCCAGCTCATCGACCGCACGGGGGTGCTGCTGGGCCTGCCCTTCCCGGCGGGCAAGGCGCTGGACGCGCTGTACCCCGAGGCGGACGCGGCGCTGGGCTTCCGCGTGAAGCTCAACGGGCTTTCCTTTTCCCTGTCCGGCATGGAAAACCAGGTGAAGGCGCTGGCGGAAAAGGGGGAGAAGCCCGCCAATATCGCCCGCTTCGCACTGGACACCATCATCGGCGTGGTGATCCGCGCTACCCACGAGGCGCAAATGCGCTGGCCGGGGCTGCCGGTGCTGTGCTCGGGGGGGGTGGCATCCAACCGGCAGCTGCGCGCCGCCATGGAGCGTGCGTGCGGCGCGGTGTTTGCCCAGCCCCAATACTCCGTTGATAATGCCCTGGGGGTGGCCATCCTCACCCGCCGGGCGCTGGAGCGGGGGGCAGGAGAGTGAATACCGCCGGCGTTCCGGTCTATACTGTATCTCAGGTCAACGGCTACGTGAAGGACCTGATGGACGACGATCCCCTGCTGGCCGGGCTGCTGGTGCGGGGAGAGGTGTCCAATTACAAGTGTTATCCCTCCGGCCACCACTACTTTTCCCTGAAGGACGAAAACGCCTCCCTGCGGTGCGTCATGTTCCGGGGAGAGGCGGCAAGGCTGCGCTTCCGCCCCGCCAACGGGATGCGGGTGGTGGTCTTTGGCCGGGTGTCGGCCTTTCCCCGGGACGGGCAGTACCAGCTCTACTGCGCCGAGCTGATGCAGGACGGACGGGGTGCGCTGGACGAGGCGTTTGAAAAGCTCCGCCGCCGCCTGGAGGCGGAGGGCCTGTTCAGCAGGGAGCATAAACGGCCGCTGCCCCGATATCCCCGGAAGATCGCGCTGGTCACATCACCGGCGGGGGCGGCGGTGCGGGACATGCTGCGCATCCTGGGGGCCCGGTGGCCGCTGGCCCAGGTGCTGGTGGCCCCCGTCCGGGTCCAGGGGACGCAGGCGGCGGGGGAGATCGCCGCCGCCATCCACCGCCTCAACAACCGGGCGGATATCGAGCTCATCATCACCGGGCGGGGGGGCGGCTCCAGGGAAGACCTGTGGGCGTTTAACGAGGAGGTGGTGGCCCGGGCCATCTACCTGTCCAACATCCCAGTGATCTCCGCTGTGGGGCATGAGCCGGACGTGACCATTGCGGACTATGTGGCGGATGTGCGCGCGGCCACCCCCTCCAACGGGGCGGAGCTGGCGGCGCCGGACCAGGCGGAGGAGCGGGGCAGGCTGGCCCAGCTGTCCGCCCGGCTGGCCCGGGCGCTGGCGGGCCGCCTGTCGGCGGCGCGGCGGGAGCTGGCCAGGCTGCAAAGCAGCCGCGCCCTGCGCAGCCTGAAGGCCCCCATTCAGGACCGGCGGCTGGCGGTGGACGCGCTGCGCCGGCGGCTGGCGCTGGCCCTCCGGGGCGAGGCGGACGGAGGCCGGGGGGCGCTGGCGGCGTGTCAGGCCCGGCTGCCCATGGCGCTGCGGGCCCAGAGCGTGAAAAAAAGGGCCGCGCTGGGCCGCCTGTCGGCGGGGCTGGACGCGCTGAGCCCGCTGAAGGTGCTGGGCCGGGGGTACGCCATCGCCCGGCGGGGGGAGGACGTGGTATCCTCCTGCGCCCAGGTGGAGGCCGGGGACCGGCTGGACGTGCTGGTGGCCGGCGGCGTGCTGAACTGCGTTGTAAAGGACAAGGAGGAGAGGACATGGCGGTGAAAAAGCAGTCCTTTGAGGAGGCCATGGGCCGCCTGGAGGCCATCGTGGCCCAGCTGGAAAAGGGCGAGTGCGGCCTGGACCAGTCGCTGAAGCTGTTTGAGGAGGGGGCCAAGCTGGCGGGGCAGTGCGAGCAGTTGCTGGACCAGGCGGAGCAGAAGGTGAATCTGCTGCTGGCTGACGGCCGGGAGGTTCCCTTCGAGGGGGAGGAAGATGATGGAATTTGACAGGGAATACCGGGAGGCCCTGGACCTGGCGGAGGGGGAGCTGAAGGGCTGCTTCCGGGAGGACGGGCCCCAGCGGGAGCTGCTGGACGCCATGCGGTACAGCCTGCTGGCCGGGGGGAAGCGGGTGCGGCCCGTGCTGGCGCTGAAGTTCTGCCAGGCGCTGTGCGGAGAGATGGAGCCGGCGCTGGACTATGCCTGTGGAGTGGAAATGCTTCACACCTATTCCTTAATCCACGACGACCTGCCCTGTATGGACGACGACGGGCTGCGCCGGGGCAAGCCCACCTGCCACGTGAGATACGGCGAATGGCTGGCCCTGCTGGCGGGGGACGCATTGCAGGCGGCGGCCTTTGAGCGGCTGGCCGGCTCCAAGCGGACCAGCCCCGCCGCCAACGGCAGGGCCTGCGCCATTTTGGCCAAGGCGGCGGGCTGCGCGGGCATGTGCGCCGGACAGTACCTGGATATCGTCAATGAGGGCCGGGAGCTGGACGGGGAGGCGCTTGATCAAATCCATGGGTGGAAGACCTCCGCGCTGCTGGAGGCGGCCTGCCTGCTGGGGCTGACGGCCTCCCCGGTGGAGCCGTCCCCGCAGCAGTGGGCGGCGGCGGAGCGGTACGCCCGCCGGCTGGGGCTGGCCTTCCAGATCCGGGACGACATGCTGGACGTGGAATCCACCGAGGAGGAGCTGGGCAAGCCCATCGGGTCGGACGCGGAGAACGGGAAAACGACTTTTGCCGCGCTGTACGGCCTGGACAAGTGCCGGGAGCTGGTGGAGACGCTGACGGAGGAGGCCAAACAGAGCGTGCGGGGGGCTTTTCCGCGCCCGGCGTTTTTGTGCGGCCTGGCCGACTTGATGGCACAGAGAAAAAATTAAGGGGGGAACGGCGGACGCCCGCAGCTCCCTGCGACCAAGGAGAAATGTGTGATGTTCCCGATCTTGTTGATTGCCATATCCGCCTGGGCGGTGGCCCAGGGGCTGAAGCTGCTCATTACCACTGCGGTCTACCGAAAGTTTGATATCAGCTATCTCACCAGCGGAGGCGGTATGCCCAGCTCCCACTCGGCGCTGGTGTGCGGCGCCGCCGTGTCGTGCGGCATGAGCGCCGGGTTTGACTCGGCGGTGTTCGCCATATCGGTCGTGATGGCTTTTATCGTCATGTACGACGCCGCCCACGTCCGCCGGGAGACGGGGGAGCAGGCCAAGGTGCTCAACTATATTCTGCACAACTGGGAGCAGTTCAAGCCGGAGAACTTTGAACGGGACCTGAAGGAGCTGATCGGCCACACTCCCCTCCAGGTGGCGGTGGGCTCGGTGCTGGGCATCGTGGTGGGGCTGGTGGGCAGCCTGATTGCCTTTGGGCCGTGAGGACAGACGAACCGACAGGAGAGGAGGGGCGGCCATGGGTCCCGAACAGCTGAATACCCTCACCGACATTCAGGCAAAGCTGCTGTGCGACCAGCTGCGGGGGCAGATCATCTCCAGCGTGTCCCGCACCGGGGGGCATCTGGCCTCCAGCCTGGGGGTGGTGGAGGCCACGGTGGCGGTCCACCGGGTATTCAATCTGGAGACAGACCGGCTGGTGTTCGACGTGGGCCACCAGTGCTATGCCCACAAGATTTTGACCCAGCGGGGGGATCAGATGGGCACCCTGCGCAAGCTGGGGGGGCTGTCCGGGTTCCCCAAGCCCCGAGAGCACCGCGCGGACGCCTTTATCGCCGGACATGCCTCCAACGCGGTGTCGGTGGCCCTGGGGATGGCCCGGGCCAGGACGCTGAGCGGGGAGGACTATTCCGTGCTGGCCATGCTGGGGGACGGGGCCATGACCGGCGGGCTGGCCTATGAGGGGCTGTCCGACGCCGGGCAGAGCAGGGAGCAGCTGGTGGTCATCCTCAACGACAACGGGATGTCCATCACCAAAAATGTGGGCGGGGTGGCGCAGCACCTGGCCCAGCAGCGGCTCAAGCCCCAGTACCTGCAGTTCAAAAAGTTCTATCGCAGGGTTACGGGCGCCACGGCGGTGGGCCGGGGCCTGTACCGCTTTACCCACAGGGCCAAGCAGGCGGTGAAAAACGCCGTGCTCCATTGCAGTATGTTCGAGGACATGGGCTTTACTTACCTGGGGCCGGTGGACGGACATGATGTGAACTACCTCACCCGGCTGCTGCGGTACGCCAAGGAGCTGAACAGCCCGGTGCTGCTCCACATCAAGACCATCAAGGGGAAGGGGTATGCCCCGGCGGAGAGGGAGCCGGACCGTTTCCACGGGGTTGGGCCCTTCCGGGTAGAGGACGGCGCGCCCCTGAGCCCCGGCGGGGAGAGCTTCTCCTGCGTGTTTGGGGAGGCCCTGTGCCGGCTGGCCCGGGAGCGGGACGATGTGGCCGCCATCACCGCCGCCATGCCCGACGGCACGGGGCTGACGGGCTTTGCCAGGGAGTTTCCCAGCCGCTTTTTTGATGTGGGCATCGCCGAAGGGCACGCGGTTTCCATGGCTGCGGGGATGGCCAAGCAACGCATGATCCCGGTGGCGGCCATCTACTCCACCTTTTTGCAGCGCGCCTACGATATGCTGATTCATGACGTGGCCATTCAAAACCTCCATGTGGTTTTCGGCGTGGACCGGGCCGGGCTGTCCGGCGAGGACGGGGAGACCCACCACGGCGTATTCGACATAGCCTACCTGAGCTCCGTGCCCGGAATGAAGATCTACTGCCCCGCCAGCTTTGAGGAGCTGCGCGCCATGCTGCGCTACGCGGTGGAGAAGGTGCGGGGCCCGGTGGCGGTGCGCTATCCCAGGGGGGGCGAGGGGGAGTTCCGCGCCCTGTGCGGTATTGAGGGGGCCAGCGTCATCCGGCCCGGCACGGACGTGACCATCGCCGCCTATGGGACGATGGCAAATGAGGCGCTGGAGGCCGCCCGGCTGCTGGAAGAAAAGGGAAGGTCCGCCCAGGTGGTGAAGCTCAACAGCATTTCCCCCCTGGACGTGGACACCGTGGCCGCCTGTGCGAAAAAGACCGGGCGGCTGGTGGTAGCGGAAGAATGCGTGGACGCGGGATGCGTGGGGCGGCGGCTGGCCGCCGAGTTGGCGCTCCGGGGCGTGGCTGGGCTCAAACTGGCCTTGGTGAACCTGGGGGACCGTTTTGTCCGGCAGGGTACCGTGGCGGAGCTGCGCGCCCTGTGCGGTATCGACGGGGCGTCCATCGCCCGGCGGGCGGCGGAGGTGATGGACGGTGGCTAAAAAGCGCGTGGATCTGCTTCTGGTGGAGCGGGGACTGGCGGACACTCGCCAGAAGGCCCAGGCCGTCATCATGGCGGGACAGGTTTACACCGGGGAGCGCCGCTGCGACAAGCCGGGCCTTACTTTGGAGGAGGACGCCCCCCTGGAGGTCCGGGGGAGGCTGCGCTATGTCAGCCGGGGCGGGCTGAAGCTGGAAAAGGCCATGGAGGTTTTTCCCATCACCCTGACCGGCTGTACCGCCGCCGACATCGGCGCGTCCACCGGCGGCTTTACAGACTGTATGCTGCAAAACGGGGCAAACCGGGTATACGCCGTGGACGTGGGCTATGGCCAGCTGGCCTGGTCCATCCGAAACGACCCCCGGGTGGTGTGCCTGGAGCGCACCAACGCCCGGTATTTGACCCGGGAGCAGATTCCCGAGCCTCTGGACTTTGCCTCCATCGACGTGTCGTTCATTTCGCTGGGGCTGATCCTGCCCGCCCTGCGCCCCCTGATGGGCCGGGATGGACAAGTGGCGGCCCTGGTAAAGCCCCAGTTCGAGGCAGGAAAGGAGAAGGTGGGCAAAAAGGGTGTGGTTCGGGATCCGGCGGTTCACCTGGAGGTGCTGGAGCACTTTCTGGACCACGCGGCCCAGGCAGATTTTGCGGTGCTGGGGCTGGACTTCTCGCCCATTCGGGGGCCGGAAGGGAATATTGAGTACCTGGGCTTCCTCCAGGCGGGGGCGGGGGAGCGGGCCGCGCTGGACCTGAGGGAATTGGTGGAACGCTCCCACCAGGCGCTGAAGGGGTGAGGGAAGCATGAAAATCGTACTCAGTCCCAATCCCTTCCGGGACCGGGGGCTTCGGGCCGCCCAGGCCGCCCAGCGCATTTTGGAGAACGCCGGGGCGTCCACCGCCATCTGCCTGCCCTTTGAGGTGGAGCAGGGGGGACGGCTGGAACTGCCCTCCAATGTGGCCTTAGGCAATTTGGAGGCGGAGCTGTCCGACGCGGACATTTTGACATGCTTCGGCGGGGACGGCACCATCCTCCACGCCGCCCATGAGGCCAACGCCAGAGGCATCCCGGTGCTGGGCATCAATCTGGGCAGCATCGGCTTCATGGCGGAGCTGGAGCACAACGAGCTGTCCCTGCTGACCCGGCTGGCCGGGGGGCGGTTCAGCATTGAGCGCAGAATGATGCTGGACGTATCCGTACGCAGGGAGGGGCACAGCGTTTTTACCGAGCAGGCGCTCAACGATGCCGTGGTTACCAAAGGGGCGGTGGCCAGGGTGCTGGATCTGGAGGTGACGGGGGACCGGGCGGTTATCTCGTCCTTTGCCGGGGACGGGCTGGTGGTGTCCACCCCCACCGGCTCCACCGCCTACTCCATGGCGGCTGGGGGGCCCATCGTGGAGCCCACGGCGGAGAACATCATCATCACGCCCATCTGCGGCCATTCCCTGCACGCCAAGCCCTTTGTGCTGGGTGCGGGCCGGTCGGTGGGCGTACGGCTGACGCCGGGGGGCAAAAAGACGGCTTACCTGTCGGTGGACGGGGGAAGGGCCTTCCGCATCCAGCCCGGGGACTGGGTGGAGTGCCGGCGCTCCAAGCAGGCCACCCAGCTGGTGAAGCTCACCGGGCGCAGCTTCTACGAGCGGATCAATCAAAAACTGGGAAAGGCGTGAGGGATTTGAAGGGCAGGCGTCAGGCGGAGATCCTGCGGATCATCCGGGAGCAGGATGTGGAAACCCAGGAACAGATGCTGAACCAGCTGGGCCGGCGGGGAATCCGGGCCACCCAGGCCACCATTTCCCGGGACATCAAGGAGCTCAATCTGGTCAAGCAGCCGGGGAGGGACGGGAACTACCGCTACGTGTGCCCTGCCCCCAAGCCGGCGGAGCACAGCTTTGCCGGGCGGCTGAAAAACATCTTTAAAGAGGGGGTGGCCTCCTGCGAGGCGGCCCAGAACATTGTGGTGGTCAAGACCATGCCCGGGCTGGCCCCCGCGGCGGCGGCGGCTCTGGACGGCATGGAGCTGGACGGCTTTGTGGGTTCGCTGGCGGGGGACGACACCGCTATCCTTATCATGCGCACCAGCCGGGTGGCGGAGGAGCTGACCCGGGAAATCGAATCCATGCTGGAGGGGTGAGGTTACGTGCTCAGTTTGCTGCATATTGAGAATATCGCGGTGATCTCCCAGGCGGACATCACCTTTGACCAGGGGTTTAACGTCCTCACCGGCGAGACCGGCGCGGGCAAATCCATCGTCATCGACTCCATCGGCGCCATCATGGGGGAGCGCACCAGCCGGGATCTGATCCGAACGGGGGCGAAATCCGCCCGGGTGTCCGCCCTGTTCCGGGATCTGCCCGCCCTGCCCTGGTTTGAGGAGCAGGGGATGGGTCCGGACGAAAACGGGGAGCTGCTCATTGAGCGGTCCATCCAGGCGGACGGGAAAAATGCCTGCCGGGTGAACGGCCGGCCCCTGCTGGTTACACAGCTGCGGGAGCTGGGCCAGCAGCTGGTGAACGTCCATGGGCAGCATGACGGCCAGCAGCTGCTGGACGAGGAGTGCCACCTGGGCTACCTGGACAGCTTCGGGGGGACACAGGACGTTCTGGAGGCATTTTCCACAGCCTATGCCCAGGTGCGGGAGCTGCGCCGGGAGCGGGATAAGCTCCAGATGGACGACGGGGAGAAGGCCCGGCGGATGGACACCCTTACCTACCAGATTGAGGAGCTGGAAAAGGCGGAGCTGCGGGAGGGAGAGGACGAGGAGCTCTCCCAGCGCCGGGAGGTGCTGCGCAACGCCGAGAGGCTCACCGACGCGGTGGACGGGGCCTGGCAGGCCCTCACCGGCGGGGAGGACGGAGAGGGGGCGGTGTCGCTGCTGATGGAGGCGGGGAACCGCCTGGCCCAGGGGGGGCGGTACAGCGAAGGGCTGCGGGAGCTCTCGGAAAAAGCGGAGCAGCTGCGCTGCGATGCCGACGACCTGGCGGAGCTGGTGCGGGACCTGCGGGGAACGCTGGACTTCTACCCCGGTGAGCTGGACGAGATTGAGGAGCGGCTGGACCGGCTGTACCGGCTGAAAAAGAAGTATGGTGGTACGGTGGCGGAGATGCTGGCCTACCTGGATAGGTGCCGGGAGGAGCTGGACGCCATCCAGTTTTCCGAGGATCGGATAAACCGGCTGGACAAGGAGCTGGAAAAAGCGCTGGCCCGGGCGGTCAAGGCGGGGGGAGAGCTGTCCGCCCGGCGGCATAAGGCGGCGCAGGAGCTGGCAAAGCGCATCCAGTCGGAGCTGACCCAGCTGGACATGCCCAAGGTGCGCTTCCAGGTGGAGTTCGCCCCCAAGGACGCCCCCGACGGCATGGACGCCACCGGCATGGACACGGTGCGCTTCCTCATGTCCGCCAACCTGGGGGAGGCGCTCAAGCCCATTAACAGGATTGCCTCGGGCGGCGAGCTGTCCCGGATCATGCTGGCGCTGAAAAATGTGCTGGCGGAGACGGAGCAGGTGAGCACCCTCATTTTCGACGAGGTGGATACCGGCGTGTCCGGCCGGGCGGCGGTGAAGGTGGCCCGGAAACTGTTCGAGGTGTCCAAGGGCCGGCAGGTGCTGTGCGTCACCCACCTGCCCCAGATTGCCGCCATGGGGGACGTGCACTTCTCCGTGGAGAAGGGGGAGGCCGACGGGCGCACCTTCACCCGGGTGGAGCGGCTGGACCGCCCCCGGCGCAGGGAGGAGCTGGCACGGCTCAGCGGCGGCCAGGCCACGGCGGTGATGCTGGAGGGGGCCGAGGAGCTGCTGGCCACAGCCCAAGATTACAAGACGGGAGCCAAGAAGAAACGATGATCAAAGCGGTATTTTTTGATATAGACGGGACGCTGGTGTCCTTTGCCCAGAAGTTTCTGCCCGACGGGCTGATGGCCGATCTGAACGCCCTGCGGGAACGGGGAATCAAAACCTTCCTCAGCACAGGCCGGGCGTTGCAGGATTTGGAGACCACCGGGATGCTCCGGGGGGCGCGGTTTGATGGCTATGTGACCATCAACGGGCAGTTTTGCTGCGACGGAGAGGGCGTTCCCTTCCGGGATCGGCCCATTGACCTGGAGGACATGCGGGGCGCCTATCAGGTGCTGCGCAGCAACCCTGAGATTCCCGCCCTGCTGGAGGGGAACGGGGAGAGCTATCTTACCCAGATTAACGACCGGGTGCGGGATATCTACCGGTTTCTCCATACCACGCTCTACCCCGTGTGTCCGCTGGAGTGGATGCTGGAGGGGAAGGTATACCAGTTTGTCCCCTTCGTCCCGCCAAACGAAGAGGGGGCGTTTCTGGACGCCATGCCGGGATGCACCTATACCCGCTGGCACCCCCTGGGCATCGACGTGATTCCCAGGGACGGCGGCAAGGACGTGGGCGTCCGGGCGGCCATGGAGCGCTATGGCTTGGCCCCGGAGGAGGTCATGGCTTTCGGCGACGGGGAGAACGATATAACCATGCTGGCGCTGGCCGGGACTGGAGTAGCCATGGGCAATGGAGACGAGGCGGTAAAGGCCATGGCGGATTATGTCACCGACACGGTGGACAACGGCGGCGTGTCCAAGGCGCTGCGGCACTTCGGGCTGCTGCCGGGTTAAAAATGGTTTGACAAAGCGTTTTCCTTGTGATATCATCCTGACAATGCGTAGATGAGGAATAGTACCCATCGGTCTCCTGCCCAGAGAGCCCCCGTTTGGTGGAAGGGGGAGAGGAAACGTTGGCGAATACCCCTCGGAGCGGCCGTCTGAACGGGAGTTTCCCCAGTAGGGCCGGACGGGTGCGCCCGGTACAGCGCCGGGGTTCTGCTTGGGACCCCCTGAGGCCGCTTTCCGCGAGGGGGCGGCAAAACAGAGGTGGTACCGCGAGCTTTCGCCCTCTGTCCCAAAGGGACAGGGGGCGTTTTGATGAGGAAAGGAACATAATATGGAGCGTAAGGTATTCGGCGAGCCCCAGCCGGGGCTGGCATACCGGGACCGCCTCGGGGCTTATGGCATCGCCTTCGACGGGCGGGGCCGGGCGGCGGTGGTCTACTGTGAACGCAAGGGCTTTTTCCTCCTGGGCGGCGGCATGGAGCCGGGGGAGAGCGAGGCGGACTGCGTCCGCCGGGAGGCCCTGGAGGAGACGGGCCGCGCCGTCACGGTGAGGGAGAAGGCCTGCGTGGGGGAGGAATATACTACGGATTTGAGCGGCAATCCCTATCATCCCACCGGCCATGTGTACCTGGCGGAGCTGGGGGAGAAAACGGCGGAGCCGTCGGAGAAGGACCACCGCCTCGTCTGGCTTTCCGTGGAGGAGTTCCAAAAAACCACGTTCCTACGTTATCAGGCCTGGGCCATGGGAGCGGCCTGGGAGCTTTACAAAAAATTACAAAAGGAGAAAAAATTATGACGCTTTACGACGAGCTCGTGGCCCGGGGCCTGGTGGCCCAGGTCACCAGCGAGGACGAGGTGAAAAACCTCATCAACAACGGCAAGGCCACCTTTTATATCGGCTACGACTGCACGGCGGACAGCCTGACGGCGGGGCATTTTGTGACCCTGACGCTGATGAAGCGGCTCCAGCAGGCGGGAAATAAGCCCATCGCCCTCATCGGCGGGGGCACCACCACCATCGGCGACCCCTCCGGCCGTACCGACATGCGCAAGATGCTCTCCCGGGAGGACATCGACCACAACGCCCAGTGCTTCAAGCGCCAGATGGAGCGGTTTATCGACTTTGGCGACGGCCCCGGACAGGCCATGATGCTCAATAACGCCGACTGGCTGCT
This sequence comes from uncultured Oscillospiraceae bacterium, assembly GCA_948670295.1. Lineage (GTDB taxonomy): Bacteria > Bacillota > Clostridia > Oscillospirales > Oscillospiraceae > Enterenecus. The sequence continues at coordinate 14,545 of CAPOAR010000050.1, forward strand.
CAGTCTCAACTATGTGGACCTGCTGCGGGAGGTGGGGGCCTGCTTCTCGGTGAACAACATGCTCCGGGCGGACTGCTACAAGCAGCGTATGGAAAAGGGGCTGTCCTTCCTGGAGTTCAACTATATGATCATGCAGTCCTACGACTTTTACCACATGTTCCAGACGGTGGGCTGCAACCTCCAGTGCGGCGGCAACGACCAGTGGAGCAATATGCTGGGAGGGACCGAGCTCATCCGGCGCAAGCTGGGGAAGGATTCCCACTGTATGACCATCAACCTGCTCACCGATTCCCAGGGGAACAAGATGGGCAAGACGGCGGGCAACGCGGTGTGGCTGGACCCCAACAGGACCAGTCCCTATGACTTCTACCAGTACTGGCGCAACGTGGGGGACGCGGACGTGATGAAGTGCGTGCGCTGGCTCACCTTCCTCCCCCTGGAGCAGATCGATGAGATGGATCAGTGGAAGGACGCCCAGCTCAACCAGGCTAAGGAGATCCTCGCCTGGGAGCTGACCAGCATGGTTCACGGCAGGGAGGAGGCGGATAAGGCCCAGGCCGCCGCCCGGGCGCTCTTCTCCACCGGCGGGGACGCGGCCGATATGCCGTCCACCGCGCTGTCCGGGGATGATTTCACCGGCGGCTCCATCGGTGCGCTGACACTGCTGGTAAAGTGTGGTCTGGCGGGCTCCAACGGTGAGGCCCGGCGACTGGTGCAGCAGGGGGGCGTGATGGTGGCGGATGAGAAGGTGTCCGACCCCGCCGCCCAGTTCCCGAAGGAGCGCTTTGCCGGGGAGGGCGTCATCATCAAAAAGGGCAAAAAGGTATTTCACCGGGCGGTGCTGGCGTAAGAAGCTGTACCAATAGCCTCAGCACCCAGCTTTGCGTCCAAAATTGCCGCCGGCCGCGTTGAAAAATCTAGAAATACACTTGGAATCCTTATTCCGCAAAGGACCAGGGGAGGAATGGCACATGACGGCATATGAGAGATTTCAGGCGCTGGAGTTGGATCGATCCTGGCTGGGGCTGGAGCGGGGAGATACGCGCGGGGACTACTTCTGCACCCCGCTGGGGGCGCAGGTCATCGGCTGGGCGGGGGTGGACGGCATCCACTTTTGCTTTGTGGAGGGCTTTGGAGAGATGGTGTTTGCCGTCAGCCCCGCCAACCTGCCGGGGGACTATGTGCAGCCGCTGGCCGGGAGCTTTGCGGATTTTATCCGCCTGGTGCTGGCCTGCGGCGGCATAGACGCGGCGGAGCAGGCCCACGGCTGGAGCCGGGTGCAGTTTGACGAATACCTGGCGCAGTACCCGCCGGACGGGGAGCGCCGGGCGGCCCTGGACGCGCTGGGGGACGGGATGGGGCTGGCTCCTATGGACGACCCCTACGGGTATATCAAGGGAATACAGTCCTCCTTTGACTACGGCGCGTTACGCTTCGGGGAGGACTACTGGGACTTTGTGGGCAGACCGTCTCCGCCGCCTCAGGCCCCGGCATGGCGGGTGACGTACGGCGGAGGCGGGGGCCGGGAGAGGCCGGGGCAGGAGATCCCGGTGGACAAAACCTTTGAGTGGGGCGGCAGCGTCTGGCATGTCCCGGCGGTGTACCTCTGCGGAAAGGGACTGGTGGCGGATCTTTGCATGGAGATTGAGCCGGAGCAGATGCGGGAGTTCTGGGAGAAGTGGCGGCCATGGATGGAGGAGGGCCGGGCCCTCACCCCGGAGGAGAGTGACCGGCAGGAGGCGGACAACCCCATGGGCGTGAGCTTTGACATCGAGGCGTGTGTCAACGGCAGGGCGCTGCGGCAGGAAAGCGGCTCCGGCTTTGGCTGGACGCCGCCGGGCTGCCGCCCGGACTGGGAAGGGCAGGGGGAACGGAACCAGCAGAACTATGAGGGGCTGTGGGTGCTGGAGCACTATGGTCTGAATCAGGAAAAGTGCTGGCTGTTCTGGCGGGCGTGCTTTCCCTGGGCGACAAAAACAAAGCCCAAGCTGAAAAGCCTGACGCTTACCCTATCCCAGTCCCCCGCCGCGCAGCCGGGGCCCCGGTTCGCCGTGTCCGGGGTGGGGGAGGAGTTCCCGTTTACCCATCCGATCACAGGGCGGGAGCACATTTTACACGTGGAGGAGTACGAGCAGCGGGTATTGGATACGAGCTTTGACGATGACGAGTGGGAATATCCCACCCACTTCACCGCCATGGCCTACGCCGTGTGGCCGGAGCTACCCCAGGGGGCGGTGGACATCCGGGATTGCGGGGAGGGCGACCGGCCCCGCAGAAAAACGCCCCCGAACCCTATGGGGCCGACGGCGTTCAACGCGGTGGCCTTGGGGGTGATCGGGGGCGCGGACGGCCCTGCGGCGGTGGTGCTGGCCAATGGGGGGAGCGCCCGGCGGCAGGCTGCCTGCTCCGCTCTGCGCTTCCGGCCAGGAGGGCCGGCGGAGTGGCGGATGGTGTTTTACGAAAAGAGCGTGGAGGACACGCAGGTGTATATGATACCTTGAAAGGACGGCGGGCCGCAGGGCTGTGAGCATCTCTCACGGCCCTGCGGCCCGGCTGTTTTATTCCAGAGTGACCTCAATAATCACCGGGTTGTGGTCGGTGTATTGAAATTGGTGGTCCATCGTTTCCACCCGGTCAAGCCTGACGTTGGGAGAGAGGATAAAGCCGTCGATGACGTAGAATTGATTGCCCGCGGGGTTTGGGTCATAGGGGTGGTTGAGCAGGCGGCAGCTGGGGGTAGACAGGTCGCAGGCAAACTGCCAGCCCTCGGGGAGAATGGCGTTTTCCAGCACGCCGGGGGTCCACAGGGACGGGTCCTGGATGGGGTAGGCGTCCAGCGCGCCGGGGAAGGTTTGGTTGAAGTCGCCGCCTGCAATGACATAATTGCCCTTCGCGTACTCGCCGGTGAGGAAATCCATAAGCATTTTTGTCTGGGCGGCCTTGCCCTCGCCGTCGTCGTAGGCCTCAAGATGGAGGTTGACCAGCACCAGCTGTTTGTCCGAGCCCTCCAGCGGCACATAGTTCACCAACAGGCACCGCTTCAGGTTGGCGGCGGATACCGGCCAGGAAAAGGGGCAGGGCAGGGCGATGCGCTCCGCCTTGTCCACATTGAACCGGCTGAGGGTTTGGAGGCCGCTGTGAACCTTGCCCAGCGGGGGCCAGGGGAAGGGGACGAAATCACAAGAGTAATTCAGGGCATAGGAAGAGGAATAGCACCGCTCGGAGGCTTCGTTGAGGGTGTGGAGGTAGCTCTGATTCACGCCGTAGGTGCGGGAGGAGCCGGTGTCCACCTCCTGGAGGAAATACACGTCGGCCTGCTGCCCGGCCAGCTGGCCGGAGAGGCCCGCCAGATTGGCCTCCATCTGCTCCCGGGTGGGGGCTACGTCCGCTCCGCCGTCCATGAAGAAGTCGGAATCCGCGCCCAGGCCGGCGTAGCCGGTGTTTTGGGTGGATACGGTGAAGCTGTCCCCCGGGGCGACGGCCTGATTGGCAAAGGCGGCGATCTCCACACCCTCCACCGCATCCGGCTTGTATTCCCGTATGGTGAGCCAGGCCACCAGGACAACGGCGGCCAGCACCACCGCGCCCAGGACAAGCCCCGCCCACTTTAGTATCTTCTTGGCCATGACGATCCAACCTTTCCAAATTCTTTCTGTGCCCAGCATAACACAAAGGCGGGGAGTTATCAAGCCTCATCCAGTGGGAACTCGATGGCGCCGGGCTTGTTATGATTTGCTGCCTGATGCTTGCAGCAAGCCTTTACGGCCTGTACCGCGCCTTTCCGCACTTGCATTCCCCCGTTTTTTATGCTATAAATAATTTGATAACATATGTAACGGCATGTCGGGCATAAGGAGCGTTTTTGTGGAATCTAGTCTGGAAAAGCAAAAGAAGCTGGCCTATGTGGCCAGGCGGTATTACCTGGACGATCAGAAGCAGAGCGATATCGCCCAGGAACTGGGGGTGTCCCGTCCGCTGGTGAGCAGGATGCTGTCTGAGGCCCGGGAACTGGGGATTGTGGAGATCACAGTTCATGAGCCGGGGGCGCAGACCACCCGGCTGATGGACCGGCTGCGTCTGTCCGGCTCCATCCGGGGCGGCGTGCTGGTGGAGGACGGCGAGGACAACGACGCCACAAACCGGCTGCTCTCCCAGGGCGCGGTGGAGCTGCTGGGCCAGCTGGGCACCCGGCGGCTGGGGGTGGGCTGGGGTTATCTCATCGGCCAGCTGGTGACCTGGCTGGAGGAAAACCCCCGGCCGGACAGCGCCGTTACCGATATATGCCCACTGGTGGGCAATGCCAGCATCCCCGCCCGAAACTACCAATCCAACGAGAATGTCCGGCTGATGGCCCAGCAGCTGGGGGCTACGCCCCATTTTCTCTATCTTCCCGCCCTGCCCGACAGCCTGGAGGAAAAACAGGTGCTGTGCTCCACCGAGGTCTACCGCCAAATTTACCAGCAGTGGGAGGGGCTGGACACGGCGCTGGTCAACATCGGCGACTACCCCTCCAGTCCCGATTTCGCCTCCCTGGTGCGGTACGGCAGCCTGCTCCAGCGCCAGCGGGCATGCGGACGGATGCTGGTCTATTACTTTAACGAGGCAGGCACGGTCATTCAATCCGAGCAGGATTTTGCCATTCAGATTCCCATCGAAACCCTGCGGCAATGTCCCAATATCATCGGGGTGTGCTCTGCCAACACCAGCGTCAAGGCGCTGGAGGGCGCCCTGAGAACCGGGATATTCACACACCTGGCCGCCCGGTCAAAGCTGGTGAAGGCCCTGCTGGACAATTGATAACATTTGTAACTCCCCAAATTGGCTCTCCAATTTGGGGAGCCTTTTTCTGTGCATTCCATACAATTTTAAAATGCAGATTCTGTACAATTCAGGGAAAAGTGATTTGTGATGTTGACTTATGTAACATGATATGGTATTGTGTTTTTGCGGATGTAACAAATGTGAATGCGGAGGAGGTGAAGCAGGATGACAAAGACCGAATTCGCCGCGCGGCTGAAAAACGCCTGCGGGGCGGTGCTGTCGGCGGAGGAAGAGCTGACGGAAATTGATTCCCGGTTTGGCGACGCCGACCACGGCTTAACCATGGCCAAGATCGCCGGGGCTATTGGCCGCGCGGTGGAGCAGCCGGGAGGCGGCATCCAGTCCATGCTGGACGATGCGGCCATGGCCGTTATGACGCTGAACGGCGGCAGTGCGGTCCCCCTGTGGAACACTTGGCTGGACGGGATGCAGGAGGGGGCCCCGGAGGGGGACGAGATCGACGTGGCGGGCCTGCAGGCCATGTTTGCCCGGGCGCTGGAGGAGCTGAACGATATGTCCGGCGCAAAGGTGGGGGACAAAACCATGATGGATGCTCTTATCCCCGCCAGCGAGGCCATCGCGGCCTACAAAGGGGCCGATGAGAGCGGCCTGTTTGAGGCTGCCGCCCGGGCTGCGGCCCAGGGGGCGGAGGACAGCAAGCAGTTTGTGTCCAAATTTGGCCGGGCCAAGAGCTACGGTGAGAAGACCATCGGCACCCCGGACGCCGGAGCGGTATCCATGTCCTATTTCTTCCAGGGCCTGGCGCGGGCCTGAAATACTGTAAGGAGAGGGATTCCATATGAAAATGAAGAAGTTTATCAACGCCCCCGAGACCATCACCGACGAAGAGCTGATTGGCCTGGGGCTGGCCTATCCCGACATTCTGGATGTGGACGGCCATCTGGTCATCAGCAAGGATCTGGCCGGCGCGGACCGGGTTACCATCGTTACCTACGGCGGCTCCGGCCACGAGCCCGCCCAAGCCGGGTTTGTGGGCAGGGGGATGCTGGACATCCAGGCGGTGGGCGATATCTTTGCCGCCCCCAATGGCCAGCTGGTGTTCGACGCCATGAAGCTGGCTGATAAGGGCCATGGCGTGCTGTTGCTCACCCTGAACTACGCGGGCGACCAGCTGGCGGGCAAGCAGGCCATGAAGCTGGCGCAGAAGGCCGGTCTGAACGTGCGTCAGGTAGTCACCGGCGAGGAGATCCAGTACGATCCCACCGGCGAGGACAATAAGCGGGGCCTGGCCGGGGCGGTGGCCCTGTATCACATCGCGGCGGCAGCGGCCAAGGAGGGCAAGAGCCTGGATGAGGTGGCCGCCATCGCCCAGCGCTATGCCGACAGCATGGCCTCCGTTACCGTCAAGTCCACCGACGCCACCCACCCCCAGAACGGCATGTCCTTCGGCGACCTGGGCGATACCGACCTGATGGAGATCGGCGCGGGCCAGCACGGCGAGGGCGGCGGCGTCCGGGTGCCTATGATGTCCTCCAAGGATACCGTGTCCACGGTGGCGGACGCCCTGTGCAAAAAGCTGGAGCTGAAGGCCGGGGACAAGGCCTTCGTCATGATCAACGGCTGCGGCGCCACCACCATGATGGAGATGCTGGTGCTGTTCAAGGACACGGTGGAATTCCTGAAGGCCAGGGACGTGGAGGTCGTGGCCAGCATGGTGGGCGAGATCCTCACCGTCCAGGAGGCGGGCGGCTTCCAGATGAACATCGCCAAGTGGGACGAGGAATTTATCCGCCTGTGGGGCGCTCCCTGCCACACCCCCGCCTACAGCAAGGAGTGAGCCATGGCTGACAACATCGGCAACAAGGCGGCCCACGACTACCATTTGGACGTGCCCGCCGCGCAGGAGGGCTTTTACGTCAAGGGGAACGCCCACTGCGCCTGGGGCATGAAAAACCGGCTGGCCCGGATGTTCCGCCCCCAGTCCGGCAACACCGTCATGCTGGCGTTTGACCACGGCTACATCATGGGGCCCACCGCCGGGCTGGAGCGAATCGATCTGGTGATCCCGCCCCTCATCCCCTATGTGGACGTGCTCATGGGTACCAGGGGGACTATCCGCTCCTGCGTTTCCCCGGCCGCCCCAGCGGCAAAGTGTATCCGTGTGACCTATGATTCCACTGTTCTCTATGACGACATGTCCAACGGCGGCGGCATCGCCTGCGACATCAACAGCGCCATTGAGATGAACGCCGACTGCATGGCGGTGCAGACCTTTATCGGCGCCCCCGGCGAGAGCCGGTCCCTGGAACTGCTGGCCCGCACCGCCGACGCGGGGAGCCGGTACGGCATCCCCACCCTGGGGGTTGTGGCCGTGGGCAAGGAGATGGCGCGCACGGAAAAGTTTTTCCTGCTGGCCACCCGGGTGCTGGCGGAGAACGGGGCCAATGTGGTGAAGAGCTACTACTGCGAGGGCTTTGAGCGGGTGGCTGCCGCCTGTCCCGTCCCCATTGTCATCGCAGGCGGCAAGAAGCTGCCGGAGCTGGAGGCGCTGGAGATGGCGTATAAGGCCATTCAGGAGGGGGCGCATGGGGTGGATATGGGCCGCAACATTTTCCAGTCCGATTCCCCCGCCGGCATGGCCCAGGCCATCGGCAGGGTGGTGCACGAGGGCTTTACCCCCGCCCAGGCATATGAGGTCTATCAGGAAGTGAAAAATCAGCGGTAACTACATAAATAGGGAGGGCCCCGAAGGGCCCTCCCCGCAGCGCGAAAGACCAACGCCGCTCCCATCGGGCGAGGATGGGAGCGAAGTCCCTCGCGGCAATTATTATACACCATTCGCTCCAAAATTGCAACGCGGGGGACCCATTTTATTTTGAGAAAGGGGTCCGTCCCATGAACGCAAAAAAATACCTGCCCATCGCTCTTTTTATCGGCCTCCAGGCATTTGCCCTTCAGGCCCTCAATCAGGCAATCTGCGCCAACATCCCGCCCCTTGCCGCCGGAGGCGGCTGGATCTCCTTCCAGGCCTGGGCCATGTATTTCCTGGGCGGCTGTACGCCCAAGGGGGGCGCGCGGGCGCTGATTGGTTATGGGATCGGTATGGCCGCGTCCATCGCCATCATGGTGGGCGGCGGTGCGCTGGGGGCGCTGGGCTTCTGGGCCATGCCCGTCATCCTGCTGATCCTGGTGCCCATCATCCTAGAAGCTGTACCAATAGACCCCAGCACACATCCTTGCGGGCCAAACTGCCGCCAGGCTGCGTTAAAAAAT
>CAPOAR010000051.1:0-21036 GCA_948670295.1 uncultured Oscillospiraceae bacterium
AACCTCTCCGGCGGACAGCAGCAGCGGGTGGCCTTGGCCCGGACCCTTGCCCAAAATCCAAAAATTATCCTGGCGGATGAACCTGTGGCGGCCCTGGACCCTGTCACAGCCAAACAGGTTATGCAGGATTTTGTGCGCATCAAATTTACTTTACCTCCGACCTTCACGCGTTTATCTACCCGACGGATTACCGCAGTGCGGAGGAACGGGAGCTCGGCCTCTTCAAATGTGCCAACCGCTTTCAAAAAGACGGCAATACCCTTATCATAGACGGGGGCGACGTTTTGCAGGGCTCGCCCCTTGGGGCGTTCTGCCATGATTCTCAGGAGGACGCCAGCGGCTTTGCTGAGATCATGAACTGCTGCGGATACGACTATGTGACCCTGGGCAATCATGATTTCAACTACGGCATAGCGTATCTGGACTCCTACCTGGACGCGCTGCACGCCCGCTGTGTGTGCCAGAACGCCCTGCGGAGCGACGGGACCGTCCGCTTTCCCAGCCGGGTCCATGAGCTGGAAAACGGGCTTCGAATCGGCATTGTCGGCATCGTGACCGATCATGTGAACGTCTGGGAGCGGCCGGAGCATCTGACCGGACTGACGATTACCGATCCCATCCCGGCGGCGCGGGAGGCGCTGGAGACGTTGAAGGGCCGAGCGGACATCACCGTCTGCGTCTACCACGGCGGCTTTGAGCGGGACCTCGACACCGGCCAGGTGCTTTCCACAAGCAGTGAAAACATCGCCTACCGGCTGTGCCAGGAGCTGGATTTTGACATTCTGCTGACAGGGCATCAGCACATGTGCATTCCGGGACAATCCCTCTTTGGGACCTTTGCCGTTCAGGCCCCGGATTCCGGCCGGGCGTTTATCTCCCTCAAGGCCGTCGTCGCGAATGGGCATGTCATCTGCAACAGTCAAGCGGTTCCGGCGGGCGGGGACTGTGATCCCATTCTTTTAGAGCGCTTCGGCAGCTTGGAACAGGGGGCCCAGACCTGGCTGGATACGGTGGTGGGGCATCTGGACCGGCCTTTGCTGCCGGGGCCGCCCCTGATTATGGCGGCGGAGGGAAACGATATCGCGGACTTTTTCAATGAGGTCCAGATGTCCTGCTCCGGCGCCCAGCTGGCGGCGACAAGCCTGGCGAACGAGGCCGCCGGGTTCCCTCAGATCGTGCGCAGGCGGGATGTGCTGACGGCGTATCCTTACACCAATACGCTGACGGTCCTGCGTGTGACCGGCGCGGTTTTGCGGCTGGCCATGGAGCGGAGCGCCGAATACTTCGCCGTGGATGAGGACGGGAGGCTTTGCGTGGCGGATTCCTTCCTGAAGCCGAAGGTGGAGCACTATAACTATGACTATTACGCCGGTGTGGACTATGCCATTGATGTTTCCAAGCCGGTGGGACAGCGGATCACGGCGCTGACCTACCAGGGGAAAACGGTGCGGGACGGCGATGAATTCACCATCTGCCTCAACAGCTACCGGGCCAGCGGAGCGGGCGGATATCCGGAATATACGCGGTGTCCGATCGTGCGGGAGATCAATGTGGAGATGTCCGACCTGATTCTGGATTTCTTCAAGAGTCATCCGAAGCTGTCTTTAAAAACACGGCGCTGGTTTACCGTGTTTATGTCTCCCTGATTCAGAAATCCCGCAATGCCTATGATAGAAACGGCCCTGACCTTCAAAAGCCAGGGCCGTTTTGCATAGAAAATCTTCTCATGATCCGGATGAACTTGGTCCAAAATGGAGTACAGCGCATGGATTCACGGAACGATTGGTTTGACAAACTGTATCTGCAATATTCGCCTCAGATGGTATCGATTGCTATGCGGGCGGGTTTTACCGTGGAGCAAGCGGAGAGCATCACTCAGGAGGTATTCCTGCGTTTCCTGACCGAGGCTCCCACGGCTCAAGGTAATCACTGCTCTCTCAGAGCCTATTTACTCACCACTCTGCGGGACTTGCTTGCTGACGCCTCGCGGCAACGCAGGGGAGGAGATACCTTTTCGTAGGATTCAAAAGCCCTGCGGCACATTCTACTCTGCTGCGGGGTCAGTATCAACGGCCTGCTCCGTTCCGGAAATCTCTCGATAGAACGCCGCTGTCGCGGCCTGCTGATAGGGGCGCACCCACAGCGAACCGATCCCGAGCGTCAGCGCGCTGAGAAGATTCCATCCAATAAAACTGAACTGCATACAGAACAGCCGCCAGCGATTGCCGGACATCATCTGTTTGGAGCAGTCGATGGCTTCGCCGGCCGTCAGCTCCGGATGCTCTGCCAGGATGTATTCCGTCATTGCGTAGCTGTACCCGGCTATGATGCCCGGGATGATGAGCAGCAGCGACCAGAGCAGGACGTAGAGACTCTGCAAAAACCGGGCGGCCGCCATCGTTTTCCAGCAGGGGAAATACGCAAACAGCGCGTCGAAAGAGGGTTCGCGGCGATCTACCAGCTCCAGATTGAATCTGGCATAGCCAACCTGAATGATACTTCCCAGTACAAAGTAGACGGCAGCGAACACAAGGGCCAACAGGACGATGTATATGGCGCTGCCAATCAGAAAAGCGCCGATTCCGGAATGCGGGCTGCCGCCGGTGGAATAGATGGTTTGTCCGGCAAAGCCAACGTTCAAATTCGCTCCGTGGTCATTGATATTCAATTTGACCCGCGGCCCGTCAGAACCGGCGCCGAGCAAGGCGGCGACCAGGCCGACGATCACCGCGATTACCCATTTCCCACGCAGGGCGTCCCGGGCAATCGCCCGAAAGTCTGATGCGTATTTCACGAAAGTTCCTCCTTTTCCTCCTCATCCGCAGGATCAGCGATATTCAGCTCATCGCTTCAGCATTGTGTGTTCAACACCAACGTATCCAGTTGGTTCCTCACCTGGGCCTGCTCCTGTTCCACCGCGTTCAGCATGGAATCAAGGCGGGACAGAACGCTTTCAATCTGTCCCTTTGTACGCTGCACCTGGCTCTGAGACTGAGTGATCTTATCAAGCACCGCCCAATCCGCAAACAGGCCGTCAAAGAAATAGTCGGCAAACCGCAGGAACCCGTCTACATTCACCTGCATATCCGCGTGAATGGTCACATCGGCAAGCTCGGTTTTGAACTGCCGCAGCTGGGATTGCAGACATTCAATGGAGCCTTGCGCTTCATCGAGGTGACTGTGTTTCGCGAGATCGGCGATCAGCCCTCCGCCAAAGAGGTCCCAGGTGCCCCAGCCCTCCGCGCTGTCCAGACTGGACAGCACCTGCCGCGTGGTGTCAAGCGCCATCTTCCCGGCCGAGATTGCCTCCCGCAATTCCTTCCTCTGGCTTTCAAGGAAGGCGCCGCGCTCCTCTAATTGGAGGACCTCTTCTCCCTTCGCGCCGCCGGTGGCCTTGATTGCGCCGGCCTTCTCTTTTAATACGGTTTCGTACCGATGCTCGCAGCCTTGCAGGCCGGCCAGTTCGGACTCATAACGGCGCAAGTCGCTTTCGACCCCTTCCAGTTCTCTGGCGGCGGCGTCGTATTTGACTCTGGCGGCGTATGCCTCCTGGCGCTCCTTGTCCAGGCGTTCGTCCATCTTGCCGATCACATTGTAGAAGAACGCGGCAAGACTTCGGCCCTCCAGCCGGTCGACATCCACCTGTTCCTTCCGCTTGACGGCCTCCAGTTCCTGTACCCGCGCCGAAAGCGCGGCCTGCTGGCCGCAAAGCTCCCGGAGCATGGATTCCAGCTGTTTCGCCCGGGCGGTTTGTGCCTGGAGCCGCTGCAATTGTTCGTCGTAATAAGTCATAAGCACCCTCCCTGTTTCCGCTCAAACCCCAGGTATCGGGTTCCCTGGAAAGACAAATCGCCCTGGTCGCCTTCCATGAGCATCCCATATTCAGAGCCGGATACGAGGAGCTCCATGCGGTCGCCGCCGCCAAACTGAAAGGTCACATAGTAGGAGGTGGAGGTGTGATGGTGGTGGTGCCCGCCGGCGCCGCCGTGGTGATGCCGGATCACATTCGTGCGCTTGGCCACAATGACGGCAGGAACCGTCAGCCGCGGTGAATGATTGTTTTGATTCCACTGGGCAATCCCTTTGACAGCGAAAACAAGGAACATTCCGATCACAAGGAAAAATGCAAGGGCAAACATGATTCTGAACAGGACAAAGCCAAAACCATATACCATATTCTTTCCTCCTTATGCCCTGTGCTTTGCCTCTATTTTATATAAAAGATGCAAAGGAATAAACAGATGTTTCGGCAAATTAGGGGCTCTAATTTGCTGTTCACGGAAGAATAAGTGCTGCCGCAGGGAAGCAACGCGGCTATTTCCTACTTCTCTCTATATTTCCGATAGAGCTCCGGATCGATTTTGCCCGTTGCCAGCATCCGTTCGGACCACAGCTGCAGCGTCTCCACGGCGATGGAGATCCGTTCCAGCTCCTCCTGTATGTAGATAAAATCCTTTAGTTCGTCCTCAGAAACCTTGCCGTCAACTGTAATTTCAATGAGGCGTTCCTTCTGTTTGTTCATAGAATTCAGCGACGCCAGCATTTCCAAGACGATTTGAGAGAGGTCTTTGACCGTTACCTCCGGCACATACTGCTGTCCGATGGGGCACTGATTTGCGCAGTAGAAATTGCAAAGGCTCGGCTGTTTGTATTTCTCAGCCATGACCAGCACCTCGTCCGGGTGCGGCAGAGACCGCTCGTTTTCAATCTTCTCAATTCGCTCGGGAGTGATGCTTTCCAGCAGTTCAGACGCGGCCTCTCTGGTAAGCTGCAGGCTCTCTCTGGTCCGATGGTAAAGGTTCTTATTTTCTTTCGTGGAAACTCTGGCCATACACAACATCCTTACTTTATGTAAAATGATAAATACATAAATCTTATTTTAACATAAAGGACCCGAATAGTAAATGTGATCAGTTGGTTTCCCCCAGGCGGTAACTTCTTGGGGCCTCGTCGTGATGCCTTCTGGCCGGAAAAGAGCGAAGAACTCCCTTTTCGGAGTGCTTCGCTCTTTCCCAGACGTTGCAGCAGTCGATAGACGTTGGAGGTACAGTTCCCGTTCTCTCTCCAACACGGCTCCGCCACGATCCAGCCGCCCTGCTGGAGTTCCCGCAGAGTCCGCTGGACGGTGGCCCTGAAAAGTCGAAGGGCTTTTGCGATGGTTCGCACCGAGAGTCAGCAGCGGCCCTTGGTGTTCGCCCGGTGCTTGAGATACATATAAACTATTTTTTTCGGCAAATCCAGCCATATTTGACGGTCAGAAACAGGGAAAAGAATAACCAGAACAGGCAAATCAGCAGGAGAAAGCCATATAGTATCTGGAATAACTCCTCCAGGGCCGCTGACCAGTCTGTCATAAGCCGTGAAATTAATAACAGCACAAGTACTGCCGCCAAGGAAAATCCTCCACTCCGAATTAACGGCGCCAGGGACTTTCCCTCAGAATCTATTGGGAACTTTACTGCGAACACCAAGGAAATATAAATGATGAGGGCTAAGCACAGAAAGATGATTTGCATATTACGATCTCCTTTTCTATTGGGTACATTACTGGATGGGCCGTACTGGAGCAGGGGCAAGTGTGCCAACTGCTACAGCGCTTTGCAGATATTCCCATGCGGCCTGGCCTCCATCGGTAAGGGCATATTCGCCGCTTTCGCGCAGGGTGTTCACGCAGTCTGCGTATTCCGTCCGATCAGGGTTTTCCAGAATCGTTTGCGCTAGGTAGGACAGAATTTGTTCTTGTTCAGCTTGAGGCGCTTCTCCCAGATGATTGAAAAAGGCGGCGGTACGTCTTTCTGCCAGCGGAGCCAGCAGTTCAGTGGGGCTTAGGTCGGAGAGCCGCAGAAGATTCATGCCCAACATCTGCTGGACCATGTCCCACCAGAACAGCGGCGATCCGGGAGAACAATCATATTCCGATTTTGAAAACAGGAACGCCCAGTTTCCTTCCGCGTCTCGCTGGAAGTACAAGTAATCACCAAATGGAAAACCGATCATACACCAGCCGTCCTCATCCCGGTAGGAAGCGCCTGCCAGCATGACCCGGTCCGGCGTGGTAGTATGGGTCTCATAGCTGATTCTCCAGATTTCCACCTGAGCATCCCCCGCAGTCTCGTAATAGGGACCTCTCAAATCGTTAATTTGCCAGTCGTCCCAGACCACGTTCCCCGGTCCGGCGTTTTCCTCATTGTAGTTCCCGGAGCCGCCCCAGCCGTAGCTGTCCGCTGCCAAGGCGTCAAATTGCCCTTGGACGAAGTCCTGGGCACTCTCCAGCACATACGCCGGAGCGTCAAGACCCAGTTTCACATGGTCAGAGTAAATACTATGGTCCTTGTAAAGCCGAAGGTTTTTGCCGTCGAACCACAGTGTCCGAGAGGCTGTGGCAGGGACATCCTCCAGGCCAGGGAAGGGAACCTGAGCGGTAAGGTGGAGATTACGCCTTTCCGCATTCCGGAGGCCGCAGTCCAAATACGCTGCCTCGGGCCAGGCATCTTGAACCAGAGCCGTGACGTCCGCCTGATAAATTTCACTGTCCCGCAGGAAAAACAACATCTGGTTTTCCCCTGGCCTGGAAACCGTCAGCTCCGGTATTCCGTCGCCATCCAAGTCCGTCCGCTTTTCGGTGCCCACGGTTTGGAGCAGCCGGGAGGGGACGCCATCTTCAGAAAAGGTAAAGTAGTCGTGGACTTGGGAATAGCTCTCGCCGATCTGGCGGTAGTAAGAGAAGACCCAGCCGCGGTGGTCGTCAAGATAATCGAACAGGTTAACAAAAGGCTCCGCCGTCCAGCCGTGGTCGTTCTTCGGGAAGGAAAGGAAACAGTCCCGTTCCGTATTCGAGGTTGCCACGGCGGCGTACAGACTGCCCTCTGTGGAGCGGTAGACTTCCACCCTGAAATCATCCCCTGAAAAGTTGGCCTGATAGAGGGGTTCTGCCACGTCCCCCGTATGCCGCTTCACTGTCACCGCCTCCGGCTTGTAGGGCTCCAGGCCGTCCAACGGAATGGTTAATTCCGGTTCCCCATCCGGGTAAGCCGTAGGGAGGGAGGGCTTATTGCAGCGCCAGTTGCTCAGGAAGTGATACCAGCCGGATTCTTGTTCTTCCAGCGTCAGGCAGTTCAACCCCGTTCCGTCAGGCTGGATAAGCGAGCCGTCTTTGCTGCTGAGAACCGGAAAAGAGTCGCTTTCGTAATACATGAGAACCTTGCCGCCCTTCCTCTCTCCCGAAAGGAAGTTGACCTTACCGGGACAATTCGCGTCGCTGTGGAAGTCGTAATAGGCGCCGTATTCCGGAAGGTACGTGAAGCGGTCCAGACCCACCCCGTCCATGTCCTCCAGGCGCAGGCCCAGGAATTCCTGTAAAACCTCGTTCATCTGGTCCGCGGGACACTTGATGAGATCCACTTGCGGGATATGACCGCCATAGCCTGCGTCTGCTACGGCCTGACGCTCTTCCTCGGTACTGTCAGCAAATTTTTCGGTTCCGTTATAGATTCCGTTATAGAAGAGCTGATAGAGGTCAATTTTCCGGTAGTCTTCCGGGGCCTCCACGGCCAGGAGCAGAAACTGGTTGAGGTCGAAGCCGTTACGGTTGTTGTTCTGGTTGAAGGCTTGATGGTTGAAGATGTATAGCTCCTCCGCTGTCAAAGGTCCATCCTCCGCTGTTTCTGCGGTTTCGGATTTGACCGGGGAACAGGCACAGGTCAATATTGCCAAGGTGATGAACAGGGCCGCGCACCGAAGTCCCAGCCGGAAATGACCGCCAGGGAAGCAGAGCTTGCCGCTCCTTCTGGGAACATCCTCAGAAGAATATTGCAAGTAGATACAATCGATTCTGGATGTTAGAGAATGCATATGCAGCCTTCCTTTCAAGGTTTATCATCGCATGGGGCCGATAAAATGTAAAATATTGAGTAGGAAATGTAATGTTTTATGCTCCTATGTCAACTTAACAAAATAGAGGTATTTTGTGCGGATGGCAAAGGCTTATATATGGTAAGTTGATTCAATATGCCTCAATATTACACTCTTGCAAAAAATTTTTGAAGCGGTATGTCATGGTTTCAGCATTCATTCGATCAGAACATCGCCTTTTCAAGATTACGGTTTGATCTCACCCGATTGAAATAGCCATTCAGATATAACCTCAGCAAATCCCCGGCGCATATGCGGGTCTTCCTGTATCTTGTGGCTCACTATCAAATATTCTGCAAGTAGCTATAAAGGGCGCCGCCACCAGACGTTTGCAGGAAATCCAGTGATTTGCAGCTCAATATCTGTTTTTCCCTGTACTAAACGTAAAATCTTCAGGTGGTAACTTCTGGGGGCCTCACCATGACGCTCCCCTGGCCCGGAAAAAGAGCAAAGTCCTCCCTTGGTGGAAAACTTCGCTCTTTCTTGAACGCTATAGGAGCCGGTAGCTGTTAGACGTACAGCTTCCGTTTTCCCTCCAGCGAGGTTCCGCCATGATCCAGCCGCCCTGCTGGAGTTCCCGCAGAGCCCGCTGGACGGTGGCCCTGGAAAGGTTCAGGTCCTTGGCGATGGTTCGCACCGAGGGCCAGCAGCGGCCCTCGGTGTTCGCCCGGTGCTTCAGGTACATATAGACCGCCACGTCCCGGTGGGGCAGCTCGGCGGCATAGATTGCATCGAAGTATCCCATAGGCATATCTCCCGGTCAGAGTACCCGTCCGGTACCAGTGGGCTTGCCCATTTGCGACCCTCCGGGCGTAGATTGCTCCGGGATAGCGGCGGACTTGACCCGGCTCTGAAAAACAGCGTCCTCCAGCTCCTGCTTATTGGCGTAGGCTACGGTCCGGGCGGCCTTCTCCTCCAGGATGTATGGTTCCCCAAAGGTGATCCCCCAGTCCAGAAAGAGCCGAAGGCGGGTCCTCATGGGATGGGAGCCGGTTTTCATGACCACAAATTGACCCTTGGGGATGGATTTCAGCTCGTCCGGCGTCATCAGAGGCCGCTCTATCATCTGGAGAGATTGGCTGGGATCATTCTTTCCCTTACTAATGGAGCCGCTCAGAACTGTACGGCTGCCTAGGGCTTTGGAGAGTACTTCAGCAGTTTGGCTCTGAGGAGCAAATCCACCAAAAATCGTGTCCTGCGTATTATCGACTATGATCTCCGCGCCCTCTTTTCCGTAGTTTTTTTCCAGCTGGGCAAGGCTCTGGATGATCGGCACCAGCGTCAGTTTCCGGGACCGTCCGGCGGAGAATAGAGGCAGGATATCAAAGGCGGGCATGGTGCCCAGCTCGTCGCAGAACAGCACCACCCGGTTCGGAAGCTTTCCCTCGTGCTCATCGGCGACGGAGAACAGCTCACGGGAGAGCGTCTGGATCATAAGGCCCGCCATGAAGTTCTTGCTGGGGTCCTCCTCCGGCAGCACCAGGAAGATGGCGGACTTCTGGGAGGCGAAGGTTTCCGCATCAATGGCGCTGTCGAAACAGAGGACCTGCCCCAGCTCCGAATCCAGGAAGGCGTTCAGCCGGGAGAGGACCGTGGACATGACGGAAGCCATGGCCTGGTCGGCGGAGTTCAGCGTCGCGCCGGCGAACCAGCGGGCTTTGTGGGTTTCGGGCAAAGCGTCCATGAGGAACTGAAAGCCGTTTTTGCCCTTGGCTCTGCTGGGACCGAGGAGGTCCTGCACCAGCTTGAACACGCTGACGATATGGCGTTTCTCCGCATCGCCCGCGTTTTTGGGCGGCAGGTACTCCGCCAGCAGGAGAACGACCGCTGTTAGGAGACCCTCGGCGGAATCGTAGAAAAACGCGTTCTGCCCATAGCTGGAGGCGTCGCCCTCCGGGTTTACGATGGTCTTGGCGAGAATTTTGGCGTACTTTTCCGCTTTGGCCCTGGCGGCAAGATTGCCGGGGTCCTCCCGGCTTACGTCCATGTAGTGGTTGATGAGCGTCAGGAGATTGTATCCGTCGGAGCGGGTGGGATTGCGCAGATCGATCACCGCCACCTTGTAGCCGTAGTGTTTGATGGCGATGGCGCCATAGTTCCGGGCCAGGTCGCCCTTGGTGTCCAGAGCCAGAAAACTCATGCCGCTGGCGCAGGCGTATTCGAGATTCGGATAGAGAAAGAACGCCGTCTTGCCCACACCGGACGCGCCGATCATCAGACAATGGATGTCGTCGCTGTCCACCAGGGCGGTGACGGCGTTCTTTTTTCCCTCGCAGCCCAGGACCAGGCCCTGGACCTTGGGCAGATTTTCTCCCTTCCGCCATTGAGCAGGCCGGAAGGGAACGTGCCGGTAGGTGCTTTTGAGCTCCTTTTTTGTGGCCCAGCGGGCGGTGCCGTGCTGGCCGTCCCCGACGGTCTTGGCCTTGATGCCGTTGAGGGAACCGCCGGAGTGGGAGGCAAGAGCGGCGATCAACAGGAACGCCGCGCCTGCCATGACAATAAAAATCATTGCGGATTGGTCCATGAAATTACTCCTTTACATGGTCATTACCTGTTTGGTTTCCTGCTGCTGTTTCTGCCATTTCTTCAGTTCCTCCGCCTCATATTTGACAGAAACCTTGGTGAAGTCCGCGGCAAGGTCCAGCCACGCCTCCGCCATCTGGCGTTTGCCTTCTGTGGAGCGGATGCCCGGGGACGCACTCTGCTTTAATACCGCTTGCGTTTTGACGCTGAGTTCCCGGTAGCGGCTTTTGAGGCTGGCGTGGTTCTGGTGGGGCAGGATTTTCGCGCAGAGCCGTTCACAGAGTTCTGGGGTTCCGATTGGAGCGCCAAGCTGCCGCAGCTCCCGGCAATAGACGGCCAGCGCCAGAGCAGATGCCTCATCTGTGCGCAGCGTTGCCTTTCCAATCTCATCGTGCAGTACATGGTTCTGGAAAAATAGAAGCAGCTTGGGAAGCTCCTTTTCGAGACTTCCCAAGCTGTCCGGCTTGACTTCTTCACATTTCTCGGCGATGAACTGACAGACGTCCGGCACGACGATGAGCTGGGGATGCTCCTCCGCCGGAAGAGCGGGGAGGCCATGGGCGGCTTTGAGGTCCTCGTTCCAGTCTTTGTACTCCGGCTGGAGGACCGAGATACAGTTATACCCATGGCCCCGAAGGATCTCCGTGAGCCGTCCGTTGGCCTCAATGCCCGCCTCGTCGTGGTCCAGACAGAGGAGGACATTTCGGATATCGGGGTTTTGCTCCAGCATCCAAAGCATGGCGTGTTCGCTGGTTCCGCAGAGTGCGGCATAGCTGTGGGTCTGCCAGCCCTTCTGGTACAACGTGAGAAAGGACAACAGGTCGACAGGGGCCTCAAAGACGTAGAGCCGGTCGCTGTTCCCGATATGGTGGAAGCTGTACCGGGGATCGCAGCCGCCCACGTTCCGCTTGAGTCCGGGGCCTGTGCTGTAGAGGCTCCGCTTGTGAGCGTGGCGGGGAACGCCGTGTTCGTCCAGTCCGACGAACACGGCGTTGTGATAGTCATTGCCGCCCTTCGAGGGCTCCCGGCTTTCGTAGATCAGACCGGCGTGAACAAAAGTATCCAGCACATTCCGGCTGATAAGCCGCTGCTTGAGAAGATAGGCGTAGACGCGGCGCATGGTATCGTTTTTCGGCGGCAGTTGAAATTCTTTTTTCTCCTTCTGCCTGGGCGGGGCGGAGCGGATCTCGCCCAGCTCGCCGTTCAGGAGACAGGACATGGCCTCCGGGTAACTGAGGCCGTAGAACTTCTGGACGAAGGTGACCGGCCCGCCGCCCTCTTTTGTGGCGTGGTCAAACCATTCGTTCCTGCGGACCGTGACGCTGTGGTCGCTGGCGAGGCGGCTTTCCCCGTCCTTCCCGCAGAAGCCTTTCTCCCCGGCTGAGGAGAAAGGCTTCCAGGTCCACGGCGGCGGCGCGCTGCTTCTGGCTGTCGGTGAATTCAATATAGGGCATAGGCATCCTCCTCAAAAATTTAGCTTCACAAATCGGTGACAATATTCGCCCGGTATGGTACACTGTACAACATCAGGATTACGAAAGAGTGGTGCCAGGGATGGGCGGAAAGAAAAAAGCGGCTTCTGCAAAAAGCTGGACGCTGGCGGGGGAGCCGGTATATTTCTCGGTGCTGTCTCCAGCTGAGGAACGTATTTTCACGGAGACGGTTTCCCATTTTCGCGAGATCGCCTCCCAGATGAGAGAAAATTTCGACCGCTTTTCCGGGGCTGTGGCTGCCGCAAGGACAGGGCAGCAGGCATCAAGAGTTTCCGTTGGATTTTTCTGCAAATATTTTGAAGGGAAATACCAGCGGACCGACATTGTGAAGGCGCTGGCCACAGCGGCTACGCTTCCGGCGCCGTCGGCAGAGCATCTCGGCAAATCGCTGATCTTCATACTGGGAGCGGCTCTATGGCTTCTGGATTATGTGAAGCGTCAGGAGTTGGAAGAACAATTCTATCCGCTTCTGCCGGAGAAGCTGGATGAAGAGGTCGATTTTGAGGCGCCTGATGTAGATGACCTGGATCATTCCCGCGACGAAATCCTGGGCGTCATGTCCGTACTTCTGAATCGGAAGGACAGCCGCCAGTCGTTCCGGAAGCTTTGGGGGCTGGTGGACAAGGAAACCGCCGGGAAACTCAAAGGGGAGTTTAAAGACGCCCTGCTGGATTACTTTGAGCGCTTCCTGGAAATCAGTGCCCGTATCGGTCCTTCCGCGGCACAGACTTCAGGAGGGAGTCCGATGCTGCTGGCAAACCCGGCGTCTTATGGAGAAAATTTTGACCCGAGAGGACCGTATGAACCGGACCTGCCAGGGCCTCCGGCAAAGGATCACGCCGGCCTGTGGTTCCTGACGAACACAGCGCTGTTGATCGGAGCGTCTCCAGAAAAGATACGGCAGACGCTTTACTACCGCCGGTCCTCAGAGCTGATGGAAGGTTTTCGGATTCGGGACCCCTATGCGGTTTGCGCGGCGTACTTGCTTCTGGAGCGGGACGGTGACGTCCTGGTCGATCTGAATATGCTTACAGCCGCCGTCGTTCTCTGTGCCGAGCGGCATCTCCCCTGGGGTGCGGACGAGGCATACAGCTACGCGGAGCCATATGGAAATGGAGCGCCGGACCTTTCCCTCCGATACGCTTACCACCTCCACGAAAACGCGGAGGAGGAAGACCTACCGGACCCGGACATCGAGGAGGGAGAGCTTCTCTCGGAGGGCCAGCTTTTTTATCTGGCCACCGGGTACGCGCTGCCAAGAGACCAAGCATACTCTAGCCGTTTGAAGGGCTGGTTCCAGGAACAGGGCGTGCCGGAGGACCGGGCGGAGGCCCTTGCGTGGGGCGCGTGGTTCGCCTCATATGTGGATGCCCTGAGAGCCCGGCGGCCAATGCCCTTCGATGTCCCGGATGATTTTGAGGATTTCCTAAAATCTCTGGATGGGGAATTGACTGAGCTGGCAGAGGAGGCTGGGACGGAGACGGAGGACAGTGCCGCTAAGGCGGCGGAGCTGACCCGCCAGTTGAAGGAATCCCGAAAGGCGCTGCACGAGGCGGAGCAGGGGATGCGCCAGCTTCAGGAACATCTGCGCTCCGTGGAGGCGGACGCACTTCGCGACCGCGCGGAACTGAGCCAGCTCCGGGAGACTCTATTCGACCTGAGAGTGCGGGAGGGTCAACCGGAGGACGAGGCGGAGGCCGCGATTGCGTTTCCATATCAGACGAAGCGCCGGATTGTGGCCTTCGGCGGTCACGATACCTGGCGGAAGGCCATCCGCCCCATGCTGCCCGATGTTCGGTTTTTTGATCGGGAAATGCTGCCGGACGTCAACGTCATCAAGAGCGCGGATGTCGTGTGGATTCAGGCCAACGCGATTTCCCATAAGTTCTATTACCGGATCATCGACACGGCAAGGAAGGAAAATATTTCAGTTCGCTACTTCGGCTCCGCCAGCGCGAGGAAATGCGCGGAGCAGCTGGCAGCGGATGAAATGGCTGCGGCGGAATGACTTCGCCGCTGTCAAGCCCTGAGCGCAAAAATCTTTTACGAAAAATCTCCGCCTTTTTCTCTGTTTCTTCCATTGCTTTCCAGGAAGGCCCCGGCTACAATATCTAGCAGTTGTGAAAAAGCAAAAGGAGAGATATTGTAGAATGAGCATCAACTATGATCCGCTCTGGGACGAGCGCGGAGAGCTTCGGCGCGGCTGCACGGTAGGCGAGGCGCTGACTTGGCTGACGAACTGTGGGAGCCACAGCGCCGGGGAATCCGTCTCCATCAATGGGGAGCTGTTCAAAATCGGGCGTCTTCTGTATGGCCCGGACCGGCCTGCCGTGGCGGACAAGCCCATTGCTCGGGTGTGTGACGGCTACTACCATAGACTGACCTTCCGGGTATAAGACGCAGGGGGACGGCGGGAGCCGTCCCTTTTCAGCGCATCGAGATCCCCTGCTCCTCATGATCGTCCGGCTTATGGCCCATGGCGATCTTTTTCTCACGGATTCTCCGCCGGAGCTTGCTGTCCACAAAATTGATTCCAGGAAGTGACGGCGGAGCCTCGTCCCGAAAGATCCTGCTCATATGATGCAGGAGCCGCATGGCACTGGTCAGGAGGGGCGGACCCTGGGAATCGTTCATGTGGTCCAGGAAGTATTGGGCGTACTCATTGCCCTGCGCCGCCGCCAGTGTGAACCAGCAGACGGCGGCGTCTTTGTCCTGGGGGATGTCGTTACCCAAGAGGAACAGTTTGCCAAGGGCATATTGGGCAAACTGGTTTCCCTGCTCTGCCGAGGTAGTAAACTGCCGGATAGCTCCCTCGACATCTTTGGGGACACCGTCGCCTTGGAGCAGGAGCTTGCCCAGCTGGTATTGGGCAAACTGATTCCCGCACTCTGCCGCCAGCCGGAACCATCGAAGGGCGGCGGAGGCGTTTCCCGCTTGCAGGTCCAGCTTTCCAAGGGCGTACATAGCGTGTTCGTGGCCTTGTTCTGCCGCCTGGGAGAACCAGATCACCGCCTGGACGGGATTCGGCTCAATTGGCACGCCATCCCGGTACAGTTTGCCGAGGGCATACTGTGCGTATTGCGAACCAGCCTCCCCGAGTTTCGTCAGCCATTCCACGGCCTGAGAGATTTCCTCCGGCGTGGAGCTGGCGCTGTCCAGGATCAGCCGTGCCAGTTGATACTGGGCGTTTTCATTTCCGGACCGTGCGGACTTCTCGAACCACTTCCGGGCGGCGGTTTCATCGCGCTCCGCCCCGACGCCGTGCAGGAGCATCCAGCCAAGACGGTATTGGAGTTTATCGTCGTGGCTCTGTTTCTCCAGGAACTTAAAGCCGCGAAAGGCGGCAGCGAAATAGCGGGCGGCCTTGCGCTCATCTGGCCGGCAGCCAACACCGTCACGATAGAGCTTTCCCAACTCCCAGGCTGCGTAAGGGAAGTCTTTGACTGCTGCCTGTTCGTAGAGCTGGAGCGCCGTTTTGTAATTCTGCTCCACCCCCCAGCCCTCACTGTACAGCTTGGCGAGGGAGTATTGGGCGGAGGCGTAATTCTGGGCGACTGATCTCCCGAACCACAGCGCCGCCACTTCGCAGTCCTGTTCAGCGCCGAGCCCGGCGGCGTACATTCTGCCGATTCGGTACTCCGCATAGCGGTTGGACCGCTCCCGCTCTACGGCCTGGAAGGCGGCGAGGGCCTTGGCGTACCACGTCTGGGCCTGCTGGCTGTCAGCACACACTCCGCCTAGGTCGAATATCGCGAGGGCGTTGCCGGCCCGAGCTTCTTCCAGGAGCAGCAGACGGGCCTTCTCCAAATCCGGTGGCTCTTTGCCATCGCCGGTCAGAAGCCGCCGGGCCTCCTTGTACCGCTTGCTCCACGCCACAATGGGCGGCGCCTCGTCCTGGGCGTCCGGCGGTTCGCTGTCAGGAACAGGACCTTCCGGCGGCAGGCCATTGTCCACATGCTCCTCCGGCACATTCTCCGGCGACAGCGCGGCGGCTTCCCGGTCAAGGCGAACCGCCTCCTCGATCACGATGTTCTTGATCCGCTTGAACTCCTTCTGGCGGGAGAGAGGAAGACGCTCCGGCAAATCGTCCTTGTAGGTCCGCAGCACTTCTTCCCGTGACTGATACCACAGCCCATAAGCGGCGGCGACGCGGGGGTCCTTCTCCAGCTCATCCACGATTCCATCCACGATGGTCTTCAGCGTCGCTTTCAAATAGCCGTACTGCTTTTTGCCGGAGGTGGTTTTCAAACGCTCCGCCAGGTCCAGCATGAGACGCTCGATGTTTGGATTCGCCAGCGTCCCGGACCGCATCTGGTCAATGAGCAGTTGCAGCGTATTCTGGCTTTCCTGGGTGAGCGCGTCCCGCTGCTGGGTCTGGTGGCGGTAGATCTCCGTCAGGTCCTGACGGAAGATTTCCCTTGCCAGACCGGCCTTGATGGTAGCGATGCCGCCCTTGTCCAGGAAACCGGACCTGCCGTCGGCGCTGTAGCAGACCATGTGGACATGGGGATGGTGGGTCTCGTCGTGGAAGGCAGCGTACCAGCAAAACTGGTCCATCGGTATTTTCATGGCCTCCGCGAGCTGCGGCGCACAGCTGGTGAGCAGGTGTTTCCAGGCGGCGGCGCTGTCGTAGCCCAGGCGGGCGGCGTCCTCCCGGCGCAGAGAAATGATGGGGAGCCAGACGTTGCCGGGGTGATTGGCCACTGCCTCCGCCACTTGCGAAAGTATGAGGGAGCCATCCGTTCCAGTAAACAGCCCATGCGACCCGGTGCGTTCCGCCCTTGGACGCTTGGCGATGTAGTCCACATAGTTCTCCCGCTTGGCGAGGGAATCCGCGTTGTCTTCAATGGCTCTGGTGATGAACTCGGTGGCGTTTCCGCGGGTGGGGGAGGCGAGGTAGTCCTCGTACTCGAACAGCCCTCGGCAAAGCGGGAAGTCCCGGAGGAGCTGGCTGACCATCTCCTTCTGCCGTTCGGTAGCGGGCAGGGCGGCTTTGCCGGGGTCGAGGCGGTCCACGCCCTCACGGGTGGCGACGTAGCGGACGTAGTTCCCACGGTGGGCGGCGGAGCGATGCTGGCCCGGTTTGAGGTAGGGACACTTGAAGATGATCCGCGGCACAGAGCGTCACCGCCTTGCGGTCAGCACAGGAACGGGCCGGACCGCTCCGGCGTCCAATCCACATCCAGCGGATAATCTCGTTCCAGAGTCTGCTCGTCCTGGAGCTCGGTCAGCATTTCCTTGAACTCATGGCTGGGATCGAACTCCTGCCGCGAGGCCCACCGGTCACGGACAATCGCGAGCGGGTCTTCGAACCGCAGGAGATACTCCAGGTCCTCGATTGCGTAGCAGTCCAGATATTCGGTGAGCTGCTCATGGCAGAGCTGAGCGGCGGCGATCTCCCCGGCGCGGCTGAATAGTTCCGCGGCGGAGGAGCGGAGCATCTCAGCCTGGTGCTCGCTCCACCGGAGTTCTATTTTCCGGCGCAGCGCTTCGCGCACTTCGCCTACTGTCATGTCCGTCCGAGTCAACTCACGCACCGCCTCTCTGGTAATCCACGGCGTCCTTGAGGCTGATGCTGCCATTGGTGGACTTGACGTCCCGGACGCAGCGGCCCCGGAGACGGTCCAGGTCCTCCTGCGGGATCTCCATTCCAGCCGCCAGCACGTTCATCACCATGTCCAGTTCCACCGCCAGCTTGAACAGCAGACGGGAGATGCGGTTCTCGCTTTCGCGGATGGTGCCCCTCACGGCGGCGGTCAGTGCGGCGGGCAGGAACTCACAGGCGTCCTGGCCGGAGACATATCCGGCGTAGAACTGGATGGCCTTTTCGATGAATTCGTTTTGCGTGCGGCAGTTGTCTCTCGGGTACATCTCCTTAACGAGCTGCTGCGTCTCCGGGGACATCCGCAGGGCGAACTTTATTTTTTCTCTGGGCATTTACGATCCTCCTTACATTGACATTGTGGGGGCTGCCGCTTCCGGCGGTGTTTGCGCGGCCAGCTGATGGACTTCTGTTCCCGACAGAATCTCGGGCGGGTGGTAGACGAACCATTCCCGGAGCTGGTCACCGTAGGCCCAGCAGTCAAGCAGCCTGGCAGCTCCCGCGACCACGTCCTCATCCCTAATGATGCCCGCGGCATCCGCTGCGGCCTGCACGGTGAGGGCGGCTGCCTCTGTCACATCGCTTGCGCCCTGTTCCATCACGCACTCCATCATACCGCTCCAGGTTTCAATGAACTGTACCATCTCCTGTCCGCCGGCGCTGGTGTTCTGTGCTGCGGTGAAATCAGCGTAGTCCTTTTCCTTATCGTGCTTGATTCGCATAAAATTCTCCTTTTGCTCTAATGGGGCAAAATGCCGCCTATTTCTGCTGATATCCCCGAACGGAACCCAAAGAAACCGCCCAACGGCGGGCCTTTGAGGGAAAACAGATCCCCGATCAGACCCCAGGAGGCATAACAAGACCCCCGCCTCCTTGTCCCCGACCCGCTCTGCGGGGCGGTGTTCAGGGGCCGAGGGGTCCTTGTGACCCCCGGCTTTTATCCAGCACCTTTTTCGACCGGGCCATCTTGCGGTGTGCCTGGGCTCCTTGGTTTGGAGCGGGTTCGTTCGGTACAAGGTCCCGCATGGCGTTCCCTGATTGGGGGAGGGGTATCGCTCCGACGAGGAGGCTGCGGCGGCAAGACGGGGCGCTGACGGGGCGGACAGCGTGGGAACAGCGCGAGGGCCGCTCCTCGCCGGGAGCGGCCCTCTGTCGGTGTGGGGCGTCTATGCCTGAATCATCTGGCCGGGCTGCGCGCACACGGGTCGAGCGTACTCGGGGAACGAACCGTACAGCCGCGCAATGCTCCGCTGCTTTCTGTCGTAGACGAGGGCGCCTTCATAAGCCAGCCCGTCTTTCCCGCGCACGTAGTCCTGAGCGGCCCGCGCCGCATCTGCGGCGGAGGCGTAGTCCAGCTTATCATCCGCCCCGCCGTCATCCTCGCTGTAGGTGACAACCTGGAATCGCTCCCCGCCGCGAATGGCTGCCATCTGTACAAGGGCCTTGCGGAGGGAGCCGCTGTCCTGCGGCGGTGCGCTTTTCGCCTGTCCGGTCATATAGCCAACCGTTCTGCGCTGGCGGGCTGCTGGTTTTGCGTGAGCGCCGCCTGGACGGACTTCAGCAGGTCCTGGAGAGCACCAACGGTCAGGAATCCGCCAGCGGGCACATTGGTGCAGAGGACCATATCCTCCAGCCCGTCCATTTCCGTGAGCGACCGCACAGCGTTCAGGGTGGTTTGCCACTGTTCTCCGGAGAGAGAACCCTGGGCCGCGGCGCGGAGGATCATCCAGACGGCGTCCAGCTGCATGGCGGGGGCCGGCAGGGGAAGCGGGGTGTTCAGCGTGACCAGGCTCTCCGTCCGCTCTCCGGTCTTGGCGAAGCGTCTGGCGCTTTCCAGCTCGTGGTCAACCCACGCAAGGAGCGCGCCGCCGTCTCCCAGGTCCTGTGTGGAGTGGAGCAGGGCCAGCGCCTCCCGGAGCTCAGTGCCGGAGTCCAGGGCGTCCTCGCCGCCCTCCAGCAGCGACACGGCCTCCCGCGCCATCAGGGTACACGCCTCCAGGAGCGTAAGGGGAGTTCTGCTTTCGTTTTTCATGGCGTCATTTCCTTTCTGTTATCATTTTTGTGGGCTGGCAACACAATGCCACATCCCCGGCGGGATATCCATTCAGCAGCAGCAACAAAAAACTTGTGCCGTTTTTGACTCACATCAATGGGGCGGATGGCGGCATGATCTCCTCCGCCATCAACTGGGCGATGTAATCTTTCAGGGACATCCCGGTCTGTTCCAGGCAGTAGACGTCCATCTTTCGCAGCAGAGTTGCTTTCTCAACAGCGTTGAGCCGGTACTCCACCGATTCCTCACGCCCATCCGCCCGGTGCAGATCGACCTCCAGCTCATCGCAGACCTGCCCGGAAGCGCAATCATAGTTGGCATAGACGTTCAGGGCGTCGTCGTTTTCGCAGGTGCAGACATGCGTGCCGAACACTTTGTCCACATCGAAGTATGTTTCCGCCATGAAATTCAGCAGACTGTCTATCTCGGTGATCTCCTCCGCGAAAGAGATATCCCGTGCGGAGAGGTGACCCGGTGAGGTGAGTTCTTTGCTCTCCAGCTTCTCCAGGAACCGAGCTGTATATTTCTCCGGTCTGAGACAGCTCTTTCGGTATGCGTGGTAGATGGCGTTGGAGACGTCCTGCATGGACCAGGTCTTCCAGCCCTCCGCAGCATCCGCGGAGGAAACCTCCTGACGGTCAAAGTCCAGATCAAACACGCCGGTGACTTTGCCGGGGGATTCCATCCGCAGCGCCAGCAGCCGTTCATACTGTTCCTCGGTGACCGGGTCCATTCTGGCGAAGGCACTCGTCTGGAGCGCGGCGGTGCCGTGCCCCTGTCCCTGCCGCAGATACCGGCGCAGGAACTTGGCAACCTCCAGGATATCCTCCGTTCTGTCCAGCTGATAGAACGATATTTTATCGTTCTCCCGCACACAAAACGCAGTGTACTTCCGGGCCGCTTCCTCCGCCGTCTGTTCCGCGGCACACTCCGCATAGAGGCGGGAACGGATTTCCTGCTGTTCCTCATGGGGCACCAGCTCAGCATACAGGCCGATCAGCATCTCCTGCATCCGCTTCTCCACAGTGGTACCCTGCTTCTCCAGCACAGAGGAGAGCGCACTCATTTCATATTCGTGAAGCCATAGCTCCAACTGCACATCGCCGCTCATACGTCAGCCTCCTTTCCGCCGCCTGTGGAATCGGACGCTGGTTTGGGCGTCTCCGCCTTGGGTTGACTGGGGCGTGGCGGACGCCTGGGACGGATAGGCGCGGACTTGGCGTCCAGATACTCCCGCAGCGGTTCCGGTACAGTCTCCTCGTAAAGAAGCCGCAGGGCCTCATCCATTTTGTGCTGGACGTTGGTGTTTTCCTTCTTCAGATAGAACACCAGCGCCTCCATCTTCTCGCTGTCGAAGGACAGCATGATTTCGTTTTTCTCCATCGTGTTTTCCTCCTGCGTTACATGATGGGCCCCATCTGGAGTGGGGCGGGATTGTTCTGGACCGGCGGCAC
>CAPOAR010000051.1:21342-22402 GCA_948670295.1 uncultured Oscillospiraceae bacterium
TGCTGTCAAGGATCGGTTTCCCTGGAGTAACGGATACTGTACCGACCTCCAGCTATTGGTCGTTGCTTGCGACGCAGTAATGGTCATCTGCCGGGAATACACTCGCTGGACGCCCTGTTCTTTGAGGAACCTGTCTCCGATCCGGTTCAGGATTTCCAGATCAAAGGCGCAGGCGTTGACCGCTCCAATGGCGGACGGCATATCCCGCCCCACGCAGACGATGCAGAGGGCAGGCCACTCCTTGACCTCCGGATACTGCCGGAGCGCGTCCCGGTACACGGCGGTCCGCTTGACGGCTTCCGCGTCCGTAACGGAGCCGGAGACAAAACCGCTTACCCAATGGGGTCCGGCGTCTCCGCCCAGAAGGACGCGGGTATAGCAGATAGGCAGCTGGGCAGTCATACGGCAGAGGGCGTACTCCGCCTCGTCACGGGTCCGATTAAGGTCGTTGTCCTTACCTGCCCAAGGCAGGTGGGAGGACATATCGTCCAGCAGCTTCCAGACCATATTGACCTGACGGCGGCGGTCGCCCCCCGCAAACTCCAATACGGATACGAAGCGCCGCAGGTTTCGGATGGTCTTTTGTTGGAGCTGGGGGGAGGCGGGCACGGAAACAAACCCCCGGCGGGCCGTTCCCAGCTCGTGGTCATATCTTTCCATCAATTTCGGATCGGGGTGCTCCCCCTCCAGCCTCGCCATACCCTGGAGGATAGCGTCTGTCCAGAGCCTCCGCCGCTCCGCCCAAGGGGGAAATCCCTTTTGCTGGTGCCGCTCGAATCCGTTCTGCCGTTCGATGGCGTAGGCAATGAGACCCTCCGCCACAAGGGGAGTGTTGAATCTGTTCATAGCTCCCCCTATCCCATTGCCGGACCCATGGCCTGCTCCGCCTGTTTATGGGCTTCAAGCTTGTCATGGAGCCGATCCAGCTCTGCCGCCTCCACGCCCTCCAGCAGCAGCTCGGGCGTTTCCTCGTCGACCCGGATATCAGTCACCCGCGCGTCCAGCAAAGCGGCGAAGTCCTCCTTGCCCGCATCCGTCAGCAGCTTCAGGTCCTCCAGCG
>CAPOAR010000052.1:0-21993 GCA_948670295.1 uncultured Oscillospiraceae bacterium
GCACCTGCTCTACTGCCACAGTGTCCGGGTCGCTGGAAGTGACAGCGTACTCCGTACCGCTGGGACCGATGATGAGTCCGCTACGCTCTCCCTCCTTCAGAGTACTGCCCTTGTAGCTGCTCACCCGGACAGATTTGTCAGGCGTTTCCGCTGCCATGGCGGGGACAGTGAGGACAGTTGTGAGGATGGCTGCTGTCAGTGTGGTGGCAATGCGCTTTTTCATGTTGGTCATACATTTTCCTCCTAATTTTCAGTGTTTTGTGGGACTTTTGCAAGCAACACAATACCGAAATAGGAGGCGAAAGTCGATAGAAAATTGCAATCTAAAACGGAGAAATACAGAGGTAAAAATCGAGCGGATTACACAGCGTTTCGTTGTGTTTATAGGGTGCCTCTTCCGGAGCGTCGATCCTCCTGACCACATAAACAGCCACAGACAGATGTGGAACACGTGGAAACACTGTTTTCAAAGAGTGCCGGAGAGTAAATGAAAAGGAGTAGAAACGGCTATAAACTATCAAAATTTGTCTAAAAAATCTTTGCAGACCTCTTTGTTTATGGCGCGGCAAATTTTGAGCGGCATCACCATGCTTTTCCGCAGTGGACTATCTAAAAGATAGCTGAGATTTTTATGTCCATGCCTGTGGTGCGGTGAAGCTTCCAGATCTGCGACCCATAACGTGACCCAAAACAGGAAATCGCTCTATGGAATCAATGCGAGGGGTGGTACGAAGGGCTGTCAATATTCTGAGCAAACAGTATCAGATGGGGCCAAAAGCACTTGTCGTAAACCCTCAGACAAGCTGCGGACCAGAAGGCCGGGGGTTCGAATCCCTCGGGGCGTACCAAAGCCGCGGAAATTTAATGAATTTCCGCGGCTTTGTTCGTTTTTGTGCACTTTCTTGGGTGGTAAGTTTTTACGGCTTCGGTTTGACCCAAGCCGTGACCCATACTGGCTGGCAGTTGGCGGCTCTGCCGCTTACTGCCAGCTCGTGCCCTTTGGGTGCGGGAATCCGGGGCGGTTAGGGCTGGAGAGTACCGGAGAGGAAACTTCCTACGGCGTTTGCCGCTTATTTTTGCATGGAGGTGGTGACGTGGGCATAGGTGTCCGACGTAAACCCGGCGGAGTAGTGGCCCGGCATGGCGGAGAGGGTTTTGACATCTACTCCGTTTTGCAGGGCCAGCACCGAAAATGTGTGACGAAGATCATAAGGACGGGGAAATGATTTACTCTTGGAAAGTCTACTCCGAATCCATGCTCCTCTAGATGGTGTCGTCAATAAATGCTGTTCCATCGCCATTTTTCTGCCCTCCTTTATATCACGCTCTTATTGACACGCCATCTAGGCACCTCGGCGGGAATTTCGTCTTCCCACCGTCCGGATTTGAACAGATTCTCCGGCGGATGGGCAAGGGAGGCCGCTCCCTTCCAACAGGCCGCCCGGCGTTGTTCCAGGACAGAACTGCCCTATCCGAAGTTTTGATCCTGTAGGAGCGGGCCTATGTATCCGCCCTTCTCCCGGGCCCTGGCGCTTTCGATAGAAGGCCAGACGTGCAGGCCCGCTCCCGCGCCGCGTTCCGCCTATCAAATGTGCGATCGGACACCCCCGGCCGAGCCCCTCCATTGACAGACAGCCGCATGATGACACCGCCATCATGCGGCTGTCCATTTTGTCTCGCTCCCAGGCCAGACCGATTCCGGCCGCAGAGGGGCTATGTGATGATCTTTAACGGAAATCGTAAAAAACCGAATGAAATCCGAATTGCGGGGGAAAAAGCGGTGTGTTACATTGGTATTATTACATCATGCAAGGAGGCCCTGGGATGTTAGACTGCTTATTCATTGGCTCCACGACCAAAGACACCCTCCTGATGGTTGACGCGCCGCCAGCATCCGATCAGCGGATCGCCGCCGCGGCGGTTGCCCATACCTGCGGAGGCGTCGCGTCCGTGGCGGCCTCGGCCTTTCAAAAGCTGGGGGGGAGAACCGGGCTGATTACCGCCGTAGGAGGCCCCTCCGACGTGACGGATTTCATCCGGGCAGATATTGCGGACAGGGGGCTCCCGTACAGCCAGGTGATTGAAATTCCCGGCGCGGATTCTCCCTTCAGCGCCATTCAGGTGGAGCGGGACGGGAAGCGGTGCATCACCCATTTTGGCGGCTGCATCCGCTGCTTGACCTTGGACATGCTGGACAAGGCGGCCTTGCAGAACGCCGCCATGGTCCATTTGGGCGGGCTGGAGGACCGTTTCTGCGGGGAACTGGCCCGGTACTGCCGGGAGCATACGGGGGCTCTTCTCTCCGTGGACGGCGGCAATCTCTCCAGAGAGGCCACGGAGGCGCTGCTGCCCTACACAGACGTGTTCATTCCCGACGATAAGACCGTGGCGAAAACCCTGGGCCTCTCTCCGGAGGATGCCTGCCGCTATTACGCCGGAAAGGGCGTGAAGACGGCCTGCGTCACGCTGGGAGACGCGGGGGCCGTCGCCTTCCAGGAGGGCCGTTTTTATCGCGCGCCGCCTGTGAAGGTCTCCGCCGTGGACACGACAGGCGCGGGAGATAATTTCCACGGGGCGTTTCTATATTGCCTGACGCAGGGCTGGGATTTGGAAAAAACCCTGCGGTTCTGCAACGCCTTTGCGGGGCTGACATGCCTGGGCCTGGGCGGCATCGCGGCGGAACCGTCGCGGGAGGAAACTCTGAAGAAAATGGAGGAATGAGAGATGGCGTTAGCGACCTTACGGGAAGTGCTGGAAATTGCCGGACGGACCAACACGGCGATTCCCGGATTCAACATCGACAACATTGAAATCCCCGAGGCCATCATGGAGGCGGCGGAGGAGGAAAACTGCCCGGTGATCCTGACCATCGGCCAGGGGGCCATCCATGCCGGGGGGCTCCGGCATCTGCCGGACGTGGTGCGGAGGATCGGAGAGAGCAGCTCGGTTCCCGTTGTCATGCATTTGGACCACGGAATCAGCTATGAACAGGCCGTAGTCTGCCTGCGGGCGGGATTTACCTCCGTCATGTACGACGGGTCCCACCATCCCTTCGAGGAAAATGTGCGGGAGAGCCGCGCGGTTGTACGGGCGGCCCACGCGGCGGGCATCTCTGTGGAGTGCGAGCTGGGCGCCATTTCCGGTGTGGAGGACGGCATGTCCCACTCCGGAGCCAATCTGGTGGACCTGGAGGAGGTGAAGCGCTTCCTCGAGGCTGTGGACTGCGACGCCCTGGCCATAGGCATCGGAAACGCCCACGGCATCTACCGGGGAACGCCCGATCTGGACTTTGCCCGGCTGGCCGCCTGCCGGGACCTGGGAGCCCCGCCGCTGGTGCTCCACGGCGGGTCGGGTATCCCGAAGGACATGATTCAAAAGGCGGTCCGCCTGGGAATCCGGAAGATCAACGTGGCCACGGAAGTGCGCCTGGCCTTTATGGAGGGCCTGGAGTCCGCCGTGGGAACCCGGGATATCTACGCCATGTATGGCGCGGCAAAGAGCGCCGTCCGGGCGCTGGCGAAGGAAAAAATCCGGATGTTTCAAAATAAGGAGTGAGCAACATGGAGTACATGAAAGCCATTGCGGTCATGGGACCGGGGGATGTCCGTCTGGTGGATGACGTTCCCAAGCCGGTTCTGGGGGATTACGAGGCCCTCGTCCAAATACACGCCTGCGGCTTTTGCAACGGCACCGATATGCAGATTATCCAGGGCACTGGCGGCGACCTGGGGAACCATGTCAGCTGCTATCCCACCGTGCTGGGGCACGAGGGCGCCGGAGAAGTGGTCGCCGTGGGCCGGAAGGTCCGGCATATCCACGTGGGGGAGCGGTGGATTCACCCGAACCTATACCCCGATGTGGGCAACGGCTACAAGAAAACCCACGGAAGCATGGCCCAGTTCGGTATGGTCAGCGACAATCAGGCAATGCTGGAGGATGGATTTTCCGAGAAGGATTTCCCCTGGGTGAAGCAGCACAGGTTCCCGGATACCATGAGCTATGTGGACGCTGGCGTGCTCCTCTCCTTGGCGGAGAGCCACTCCGCCGCCGTCAACTTCGGCGTAACGGAAGGCGCGGAGGTGCTGATCTATGGCTCCGGCCCCATGGGGATGTCGCTCTCCCTGTTCTGCGGCCTGCTGGGGGGCCACGTCACCCAGATCGACAAAATCCAGGAGCGCCTGGATATATCCAAGCGGATTGCCGGGACGGAATTTACCATCAACTCCTCCGAGGAGGACGTAGACGCGGCGCTCAAAGGGAAAAAATTTGACGTGGCCATCGACATCGTGGGCTTCACCGACATCCTATACGAGGCCAGCCGCCATCTGAAGCCCGGCGGAAAAGTGGGCTCCATGGGCGTTTTGCGGAACAACGACCTGATGGTGGATACCAGCCGCCTCCAGGACAATACCTCCCTCCATATGCTGAACTTCCCCTACGGGGAATACGCCGTCATGGATGAAACCCTGGCCCTGATTCAGGCGGGCAAGGTCAACCCCAAGGACTTTTACTCCCACGTTCTGCCCTATGGGCAAATCCGTGAGGTGGTGGAACTGGTCCAGAGCAAGAAGGCCCTCAAGGTCATCCTGACCATGGAAGATTGACGGCGGGCCCAGGCGTTTGCCCGGTTTGACGAAAATGGCCGCCCCATTTCAGGCAGTCCGCATTCGTTTTTTTACACCGTGCTTCAAATATTTACAATCATATAAATTTGAAATGGAATCTTAATATTTTTGATTTCCGAGGGGCGGAAGTTGTGGTAAAAACATAGTTAGAAACCTCCGCAAAAACAATCGAAAAGGAGACTATCATGAAAAAGAAACTTTGTCTTGCACTTTCCCTCGTTCTGCTTATGACGCTCCTGGCAGGCTGCGGCGCCAAGTCCGGCGGCGACAGCGGAACCTCCTCTGACAATGGCGGGAGCGCTTCCGGCGGCACCATTAAAATCGGCTACTTCGGCCCCCTCACCGGAGGCACGGCCCAGGCGGGCCAGGCGGCGCTGAACGGCGCGCAGATCGCGGTCAACGAGCTGAACGAGGCCGGCGGCGTGCTGGGCCGCCAGCTGGAGATCGTCTCTTACGACGACAAGTCCTCTCCCGAGGAGGCGGTGAAGGCGGCCACGAAACTGGTCCAGGTGGATAAGGTCCATGCCATCTTCGGCTCCCTCCACTCCGCCAACGTTCAGGCGGCGGGCCCCGTGATCGAGGAGTCCAAGACCATCTGCGTGGCTGGCGGCACGTCCCCCACTTGGCTGGAGCAGGGTTACACCTATCTCTTCCGCTCCATCTCCAACAGTTCCATCTCCGCCAAGCAGCTGGCGAAGTACGCGGACTCCCAGAATCTGCGGAAAATTGCCCTGTTCACCAGCAACAGCGAGTACGGCACCTCCGGTTCGGACGCCTTCCGGGACGCCTGCGCGGACTATGACATCGAGTTTGTGGCCAGCGAAACCATGACCGACGGCGACCGGGACTTCACCGGGCAGTTCGCCAAGATCAACGCCGCGGCTCCCGACGCCGTCTTCATCTGGTGCCTGGGCGACGACCTGGGCGCGGTGACGAAGCAGCTGCGCCAGTCCGGCTTTGACGGCCCCATTCTGGGCTCTGAGAGCTATACGCTGCCGGAAATTCTGGAGAATGCCGGGGAGACCGCCAACGGCGTGGCCTTCGCCGCCCAATACATCGTCTACAGCGACCCCAACGACGCCGAGGACGAGCTGATGAAAAACTTCCTGGAGCGCTACATCGCCGAGTTCGGCGCTTCCCCCGAATCCGATAACGCCTTCCGCGCCTATGACGGCGTCATGATGATTGCCGAGGCCATGGAAGCCGCCCAGGCCGACAGCGGCGAAGCCCTGCGGGACGCCTACAATAATATCGACGGCCATGTCGGCCTGGCGGGCACCTTCTCCTACGTGGGCAAAAACGGCGAGGGCATTGAGTCCATGCGCATCTTCCAAATTGAAAGCGGCAAATATATCGAGGCACAGTGATCCTCAAGCGGTCGGGCCGAAAGACCCGGCCGCTTTTCTTCAAAACCGCGTTCGGCCGCAGACGCCGGGCTTGAAGAAGGCGCCCGTTTCCCTTGGGCAAATTGAGAAAAAAGGAGAGAGGTTATGTTTGGACAGCTTCTTGCAGGCGGAATCGCCGTAGGCTGTATTTACGCGCTGATCGGCTTGGGGTACAGCCTGATTTACAGCGCCTCGGCCCTGATGTCCTTTGTACAGGGCGAGATCTTCATGCTGGGCGCATATGTCGCCTATACCATTTATGTCAGTTTTCAAATTCCCTTCGCCCTGGCGGTGCTGCTGGCAATTCTGATTATGTTCGGCTTTGGCGTCGTGCTGCAGCGGGGCATGATCAGCCCGCTTCTAAAACGGGGAGCGCAGCAGATTCAAATCGTGCTGGCCACCATCGGCCTTTCCATTTTCCTGAAAAATTTTGCCATGATCGTGTGGGGCTCTGACGTGAAGAACTTCCCCTCTGCCCTGGGGGAGGCCCCCATCCGTCTGGCGGGAATCTCCATCTCCCCCCAGCAGATCGCCATTGTGATTACCACCTTTGCCTGCATGCTTGCCCTGCATTTCTTCATGAGCCGGACCAAGCTGGGTACCAGCCTCCGGGCGGCGGCCCAGGACCCCATGGCGGCCGGAGTGGTGGGCATCAACGTCCCCCTGACAGTGGGTGTGGCTTGGGCTCTGGCGGCGGCGCTCTCCGCCGTGGCGGGTATCCTGCTGGCCCCGATTTACGGCGTGTATCCCAAAATGGGCGCCATCCTTTCCACAAAGGGCTTTGCCGCCGCGGTGCTGGGGGGCTACGGCAACATGTACGGCGCCATCATCGGCGGCTTGATCTTCGGCGTGGTGGAGACCATGGCCGCGGGGTACATCTCCTCTTCGCTGAAAGACATCATTTCCTTTGGCGTTTTGATCCTCGTTCTCTTTGTAATGCCCCACGGCATTCTGAAAGTAAAAGCGGACTGAAAGGGGGAGCACGGTGAATCGAATCATGACAATCGCCGCCGGCAGAAACGTTCAAAGGACGGCCGCGCTGGCAGTGGTGGTGTGCACGCTGCTGTACCCCGTCTTATTTCCGGATCAGACCTACATGCATCTGATCATCTGCACCCTTGGCATCTACATCATCGTCAACACGGGCTTCGACGTTCTGTTTGGCTACTCCGGCCAGATTTCCTTGGGCCAGGCGGGATTTTACGCCATCGGTGCATACTTCAGTGCCATTTTCAGCAAGGCCGGAATCCCGGTTCTGGCTTCCATGCTGTTGGCGGCGTCCATTGCCGCGCTAGTGGGTTTTTTCCTGGCCATCCCCTGTTCTAAGCTGGTCCATCACTTCCTCTCCATTGTGACCATAGGATTCGGCGAGATCGTCCGCCTGCTGGCACTGAACGGTCCGGCCAAGCTCACTGGCGGAGCCAACGGAATCGGCGGCATCCCCGCCGTCAGCCTGTTTGGGTTCCAGCTGACCAGCAAGGCCGCGTATCTCTACTTCGTGGTAGCGCTGGTGCTTTTGGCGCTGTTCGTCAAGCGGCGCATCGTGGACTCCCGGGTTGGCCGGGCCATGATTGCCATTAAATGCAACCCCGACGCCAGCGAGGCGTTCGGCATGAAGCTCTCCAAGTATAAATCCATGGCCTTCACCACGGCGGCGTTCTACGCGGGAATCGGCGGGGCCCTGTATGCCCACCTGGTGCGCTTCATCAGCCCGGAGTCCTTTTCCGCCGACCAGTCCTCCATGTTCCTGGTGATGATCCTGGTGGGCGGCATGGGCACCTTCTGCGGTCCCATTATCGGTTCCGTCATCATCATCTTCGTCACGGAGGTCCTCCAGCAGTTTGGCCAGTACCAGATGCTGATTTACGGCGCGCTGATTATCTTTGTGCTGTTCTTTATGCCCACGGGCATTGCCGGAACCATCCGCAAACGCTATTATCATCTGTTGAACCGTCTCCCTGTCCGTCCCGGTACAGAGCGGGGCAAGGACGCCGCGCAGGAGGGCTGACCTATGGAATTATTAAAAGTCGATCACGTAACCATGCAGTTCGGGGGCCTGAAGGCAATTAACGAGCTGGACATGAGCATTGAAAAAGGAGAGATTCACGGGCTCCTGGGGCCCAACGGCTCCGGAAAGACCACCTGCTTCAACGTCATCAGCGGCGTGTACCAGCCCACCGAGGGCGAGGTCCTTCTGGAGGGACAAAGGATCAACGGCCGCCAGAAGCACCAGATCAATGAGCTGGGCATTGCCCGCACCTTCCAGCACATCAGCCTCTTCTCCGCCATGAACGTTTTGGAAAACGTCATGGTGGGCCAGCACTGCCGCACAAATGCGGGCATCGCCTCCTCCATTCTCCACACCCGCAGCCAGAGGCTGGAGGAGCGGCGGATGGTAGAGCGGGCCTATGAGCTGCTGGACTTTGTGGGCCTTACAAAGCGGGCCGGGGAGCTGGCCTGCAACCTGCCCTATGGGGAGCAGCGGCTCCTGGAAATTGTCCGGGGCCTTGCCAGCGGGCCAAAGCTGCTGATGCTGGACGAGGCCTCCGCCGGGATGAACTCGGTGGAAAAGGACAACCTGATCCGGATCATTCACGCGATCAGCGACCAGGGAATCACCATTTTGATGATTGAACACGACATGAAGCTGGCCATGAGCCTCTCGGACCAAATCACCGTCCTGGATCACGGGACCAAAATCGCCGAGGGCCTGCCGCAGAGCATCCAGACGAATCCCCAGGTGATCGAGGCATATTTGGGAAAAGGAGGCGTGGAACGTGCAAAGCATGCTGCAGGTTAAGGACTTGGAACACAAGTATGGCGCCATCCAATCCCTGAAGGGCGTCAGCCTGGACGTCAGCCAGGGGGAAGTGGTGGCCCTGATCGGCGCCAACGGCGCGGGCAAGACAACGCTGCTGCGCTGCATCTCCGGCATTCTGAAGCCCTGCGGCGGGAGCATCCTGTTCGAGGGCGCGAACATCTGCGGCCTGCCGTCCCACAAGGTTTCCAAACGGGGCGTGGCCCAGGTGCTGGAATCCCGCCACGTGTTCCCGAAGCTCAGCGTCATGGAGAACATTCAGATGGGGGCTTTCCTGCGGAAAGACGATAAGCAGGTGGTCGCGCAGGAAGTCGAGGGCCTGTTTGAAATCTTCCCCCGGCTGAAAGAGCGGGTATCCCAGCTGGCGGGTACGCTCTCCGGCGGAGAGCAGCAGATGCTGGTGATGGTCCGGGCCATGATTTCCAATCCCAAGCTCCTGATTTTGGATGAACCCTCCCTGGGTCTCGCGCCGATTTTCATTGACGAGATATTCAACATCATTCCCCGCCTCCAGCAGATGGGGTCCACCATCCTGCTGGTGGAGCAGAACGCCAGCATGGCGCTGGCGGTGGCGGACCGGGGCTATGTGATGGAAACCGGGCGCATCACCCTGACCGACACGGGCAAGAATCTGCTGGGCAACGATCAGGTGAGAAAGCTGTACTTAGGCGAAGAATAGTGCGATGTCTGCGTCTGGCCTGGCTGTTTTCAGCCGGGCCAGGCGCGGGAATTTTTCTGCTGGCCGCCGGGGCCGCTGAAATGGACAAAAACGCGCCTGGTCATGTATAATAAATCTGCTGAGTGCGGATGCTCTCTCCGCGCGCTGTGTTCAGCGGCGATTCCACCACGGCGGAAGGAAGGACATTACCATGCGGCTTCCCAAATTTTTTAACGGGTCTTTGCGAAACCGGCTGGTTTTGTATTTTACCCTGCTGATGATGGTTCCGCTCAGCGCGGCGGGTTATCTGATCTATATGATATCCGATGTGCGGATATCGGACAGCGCTATGAAATTGGCCACGCAGATTGTGGAAAAGGACAGCAAGAATATTGACGAGGTGCTCTCCGATATGCAGGCGGCGGTGCAGGCGGTTTCAAAAGACGAGGCCATTCAAACCCTGCTTCAAAGCCCCCGGGAGGCAAGGGCGGACCGGGAGGACTGCGCCTACGCCCTGGGAAACCGCCTCAAGCAGATTTCCAGCTTGTACCGGGACATCAACGGCCTTTACATCTGGCT
Source organism: uncultured Oscillospiraceae bacterium (assembly GCA_948670295.1). Taxonomy (GTDB): domain Bacteria; phylum Bacillota; class Clostridia; order Oscillospirales; family Oscillospiraceae; genus Enterenecus. The sequence continues at coordinate 10,066 of CAPOAR010000052.1, forward strand.
GGACGACGGAATCCTTGGGAAGTCCCGCTACTACTCCCCGCGGGAGAGCCCGCTCCTGACGCAGTCCCAATATATGGGCATCCGCAACCACGCCAGGCCCAGGTGGTTCGCCATGGAGCAGGGGTCTTTGATGGTGGATAACCTGGGGGACGCGGTGCTGAGCATGGCGGCCTCCCTCTCCCGGGAGGATACTGGCCAGCCCTGCGGCGTCGTCATTGTAGAGGTCCGGCGCTCCCTGCTCAACAGCCTGATGGACGCGGACTTCGGGGACAACGGCACCCTGTTCCTCATGGACCCGGACAGCAGCATCGTATTCCACAGCCTGGATTCCAACGGAGAGGTGGTGGCGGAGGCCGCCGGGCGGATTAAGGAAACGACCGTGGGCATGAGCATGGAAATTCTCACACAGAAAGACTGCCTTTTGCTGTGCCAGCGGGTTCCCGCCAACGGCTGGATTGTGGCGGGCGTTGTATTTAAGGACTTCCTGCGCAATGACAGCCGGGACATTCTCTACGTCTTCATTCTCACGGCCCTGGTGGCCTTTCTCCTGAATGTTGTCATTTCCAACTATCTTGCAAATTTTGAACTCCGTCCCCTAGAGCGCATGCGGGCCTACATTCTGCGGGTGGAGGACGGCACCTTTGGGGAGCCTCTTGCCCCTATGCGCCCGGACGAAATCGGGCATCTGACCGCCAGCGTTCAGGAAATGAGCGAGAAGATCGGAGAATTGATGGCTGCGGTGAAGACGGAGCAGGAGCGCCTCCGGACAGCGGAGTTCAAATCCCTGCAGGCTCAGATCAACCCGCATTTTCTCTATAACTCCCTGGACTCCATCAACTGGCTGGCCCGGCGGGGCGATGTGCAGAAGATGACAGAAATGATCGCGGCGCTGACCACCTTTTTCCGCATCGGCCTCTCTAAGGGAAGGGACATCATCGCCCTACGGGAAGAGGTGGAGCATATCCGAAACTATTTGGTGATTCAAAAAATCCGGTACAGCGATCAGTTTGAGTACTCCATTTATGTGGACCCCGCCACGGAGCATTGCTTTGTCCCCAAACTCATGCTTCAGCCATTGGTGGAAAACGCCCTGTACCACGGCATCAAACTCTGCCCGCGGAAATGTATGCTGGTTATTCAGATTTTCTCCCGGGGGGACAAAATCGAGCTGGAGGTTCTGGACAACGGGGTCGGCATGGACCCAGAGACGCTGGAGGCCCTGCGGGAGGCCATGGCCCACACCGGGCAGAACCGGACGAACAGCTATGGAGTTGTCAATGTCAACGACCGGATTCAAATCCTAGCCGGAGCTCAGTACGGACTGACCTTTACCAGTGAAAAAGGCGTGGGCACCTCCGCGAAGATTGTATTGCCCAACACCTTGAGGAAGGAGAACGCGGATGTATAGCGTATTTCTTGCCGACGACGAACGTCTGATCCGGGAGGGACTTGCCGAGACGCTCCCCTGGGACTCCCTTGGCCTGTCCCTGGTGGGAATGGCGCCGGACGGGAAACAGGCCCTTCAGGATATCCGGGAGCGAAAGCCGGACATCGTGCTGACGGACATCCGGATGCCGTATATGGACGGGCTGGAATTGATTGCGAAAATCCGGGAAATCCAGCCGGAGTGCAGAATTGTCATCCTTACTGGCTACGGAGAGTTTGAGTACGCGCAGACGGCCATCCGCTTTGGCGTATCGGACTTTCTCCTGAAACCGATCGATATCTCCGACCTGTGCCGCATTCTGCGGCACATTGTCCAAGAGCTGGACGGCATCCGGTGCCATAAAAGTGAGCTGGCGGAAATGCGCAGCCGTTTGCAATGCGCGGACGAGTATCAGTTCAAGCGGCGGCTTTTGCGGTGCATAACCGGGCGGGAGCCCCTCCAGCAGCTGTTCCAGTATCTGCCGGAGCACATGCGGCGGGCCAGGGCCTTTTGCCTGGTGTTGCTCCAGCTTGACCGCTTCGACAGCCTGACCGCAACCATGGACGAGGAGACGGTGTTCAGCATGACGCAGCAGCTGGAGCAGTCCCTGGAGAAGGCTGGTGAGCGGATGCAGCTGACCGTTGTTGAGGAATTCAGCGGGCGGTATCTGCTCTTTTTCACTGGCTGGGAGGCGGAGGAGCTGCGTTTCTCCGTTCGCTCCTTTATCCGGCGGCTCCGGCTCATTGAGCCGGAGATGGAATTTACCACGGTAACCTCCGCCATATACGGGGGACTTGCCGACTGCCAGACGGCCTATGAATTTGTGCAGCAGGGGAGCAAGTATACCTTTCAGCTGGGAAGCAACCGGGACGTCCAGATGGAAGAGCTGAAAGACGATGCCGTCAATCCGCTGCCGGACGTCCCCAACGTCGGGCGTGTGATCCGCTCCATTTCCACATTTGACAAAAAGACCATCCTCCAGGATTTTCAAATGCTGGCAAACGACATCCGCCAGACCGGGCATAACTCTTACCTCTATACCCACATGCTGGTCAGTGTGGTATATGGTGAGATTACAAAACTCCTGGTGGACATCAACTGTCCCATTGAAAATATCCTGGAGAACCCCCTGGCGGCTTATCAGAAGATTCTGGTCTGCGCCACTCTGGACGACATGCTGGAAGAGCTGTTCCAGTTTGTGGCGCAGATATGCGATTTTGTAAACAACCATGCAAGTGCCAACAAAAGTGCGGCGGACCGGGCGAAGGTCTATATTGAGACCCATTACGCAGATTCCAGCTTGACATTGGACCGGGTTGCCAGCGCGGTAGGCATTTCCCCCAATTATTTCAGCGCCCTGTTCAAGCAGAGCACCAACTGCTCTTTCATCAGCTATCTTACCAGCGTCCGCATCGCCCACGCCAAGGAACTTTTGAAAAGCGGAAGCTATAAGACTTATGAGGTCGCTATGCGGTGCGGCTATGAAAACCCGACTTACTTCTCTACCATCTTCAAGCGCCAAACAGGCTTTTCCCCCTCGGAATACAATCAAAAAGCCTGAGGCAGCACACCGGGCGGGTATCCGCTTTGCCTCCCGGCGGCGGCTTGGGCAGCCCTGGGAATAAGGCGTGCTTCATGGAATTTCCCGGCCAAAAAGAAACCAGATGGAACAGCTGCACGGCAGCGATCCCATCTGGTTTTCCGCTTTTCAAAACAGCAATCCGGCGCCGCCGGAAGCGGTATTCTTCCAAGTCGTTTAATAGAACGCGCGGATATATGACTCCACGTCCTCCCGGCAGCCTTGGAAGGGACCGGGGGTTTCCATTTTCAGGGAAACCAGGGCCGTGCAGTACAGCAGGGCCTCGTCTACCCCCGCCCGCTGCCGCTCTGTGATATATCCGGCGAAGGTGGTGTCCCCCCGTCCGGTCCGGCCGGAGAGGTTGCGCGCCTTGATGGGGCAGGTGCGGATGCGTTCCCCGTCGTAGGCCAGCACCTCTTTGTTATGGGTAATGAGAACCTCCCGGGCGCCCCACTGGTGGAGCTGCCTGGCCGCTTCCGCCCGGTCTGTCAGTCCGGTTAAAATCTCCGCCTCGGCGGCGTCGGTTTTCAGGTAGTCAATGCAGGGCAGATATTCCCGCTTCTCCGCCCAGTCGTGGAAGGCCATGGTCCTGTCCGGCTCCACGTGCCGAAGGAGGCATTGGACGTCCACCGCGACCTTCCCATGCTTTGCCGCCCCGGCGAAGAGGGGGCCGTCGAAATCGCCGTAGACCAGGCCGGCGAAATGATAGATCTTCGCCTCGATGTCCGGCAGCTCCTCAAAGCGGAAGGGATCGCAGACGCCCAGGGAGGTGCAGGAGCGCGTTTCTTTGTCGGCGGTGAAGTACTGGTTTCGGATGGAGCAGGTGGCGGAAGAGGGCTTCCAGTACAAATCCGCGCCGGAGTCCCGGAAGCGGGCCTCCACATCGGCGTCGGCGGGATTCAGCTTGGTGAACAGGGCGGTTTTGTTCCCGCTCCTGGCGGCGGCGAAGCCGGAGGCCACCACGGCGCCGCCGACTTCCTTCCGCTCGTTTCCCTGATAGTCGATATTGTGGTCCAGGGATACGGGGCCGATGACCAGAACGTCATAGGTTTTCCTCATACAAAGTCGTTCCTTTTCTATCGTGATTCGTATTCCACCGTGTATGCGCCCTCCGTTCCGATGTGGAACACCAGCGCCTGATGGGGCGGCAGGTCTAGGCCTGGGAGCTGGGGGCAGTCTGAGTACCAGAGGCTTGCCCCGGTGTCCGACAGCAGATGGATTAGTTCCGGATGGGCGCTGTGATAACGCCGGTCGCTGGAGGCGCAGCAGACGACGGCCTCCGGCCGGATAGCCTCCAGCAGGGCGGAATCCGCCCCGTCCCGCTGGCCATGGTGGCCCACTTTGAAAATCTGGGCCGCCAGGTCCTCTGGGGCGGTATCACGGTAGCCCAGGCAGTTGGTATCCCCTGGGAGCAGAACGCGGGTTCCCCAATAGTCCAGCCGCAAAAGGATGCTGTAATTATTCATGGCCCCGTCCAGGGCGGAGAGCTTCCTGCGAAAAGCGGCAAAATCATCCTCCTGATTCAGGTCCGCGTAGAGGGCTGCCAGTTCCTCCGCTCTTGCCTGGGATGGGCCCAGGCAGCGGATGGCCAGCCCGGGGCAGGGATGAGCCTCCCATCCAGCGGAGAGGGCCCGGAGAACGCCGCCTCCGGCTTCGATCTGCATGCGGAGGGTCCGATAATCGTTCATGGACTGGAGAAATTTCCGCTGGGAGGGGTTGGCCTCCGGGAAAATCGGCAAAGGCCGCAGGGGCCGGGGCAGGCGTTCGGGCAGCGCCTGCCAGAACTCCCCCGGGAACCACTGGCCCGGTAAGGGCACGAGTCCGCAGAGATGGTCCTCGTGTATATGGGTATTCGCTATCACATCAATGTGGTCCAGCCCTCTGGCGCAGAGGTATTCCATGAAAGGAATCCGGCCGGAGGAGCGGTCCTGGTATTCCTCCTCCTCCATGCTCCCCCCGTCGATGGCCATGACAAAGCGGCCGCCGGGGCGGGCGGGGTCGGGACATTCCAGCAGGATGGCTTCCCCATAGCCCACATTTACAAAGGTTAGCGTCATCTCTTCCATCGGCTTATCCCATGGCCCGCTTGATATAAAGGCTGGAGAGGAGCAGCACTAGGATGGTCATGACAATGGCGCCTGCGCTGCCAAAGCCGAAATCCAGAGACTTGATGCCGTAGTTATAGAGGTATTGCGTAATGGTCGAGGTCGTATTGGCCGGACCGCCGCCGGTAAGGAGGTTTACCTTGTCGAAGAGGCGGAAGCTGTCGATGGTCCGCAGCAGGGCGCAGAGGGCCAGGCTGTTTTTGATATTGGGGATGGTAACGAAGAAGAGGATTTTGAATGCGCCGGCCCCGTCGATGCGGGCGGCCTCGTATTGAGCCTGCGGCACAGACTGCAAGGCGGCGTACAGAAGCAGAAAGACAAAGGGGGCGCTCTGCCAGACGTCAATCAGCAGCAGCATGCCGAAGGCGGTGCGCATATCGGAGAACCAGTTGAACACAGGCAGATTCAAAGCCTCCATCACCTGGTTGACAATGCCGTAGTTGGGAGAGAGCATCATCCGCCAGCTCAAGGCCACCGTTACCGTGGGAAGCAGGTAGGGCAGGAGCAGCAAGGTCCGCATGGTCTTCTGGCCGCGGGTCAGGCTGTTGACCAAAAGGGCGATGCCAAACCCAATGAGCATCTCAAAAATGACTGCCAGGAGGGTGAATTTCACGGTGTTCAGGATCGCCTGCCGGAAATAGGCGTCGTGGAGGAGCTTTGTATAGTTCCCCAAGGCGATAAAAGAAGCGGGCTTCTGGAGATTCCGCAGGAGGTTATAGTCCGTAAAACTATAGAAGAGGGTGAACAGCAGGGGGTAGGCTGTCATGATCAGCAGGACCAGCATGGTGGGGCTGATCATCCCCAGGCCGAAACGCCTGGCAGCGCTCCCGGCGGTGCGGGCTTTTAGAATTTGGCTTTTTTTCATAGGCGCCTCTCTTTTCTGGAGGTTCGGGCGCCGGGACGCCCAAAGGGCGTCCCGGCATGGGCGTCAGCCCATCAGCTGCTCGAGATTGGCCTGGGCGTCGGCCAGGCCCTGATCCACGGTTTTCACGCCGTTGACAATGTTGTCCATTTCGGTGCCCAGCGTGGTGTAGAACTGGGTCCACTCGGAGATGACAGGGCGGTACATGCCGCTCTCCAGGGCCTTGCAGACCACTTCATACTGGGGATAGGAAGCGAGGACGTCCCCATCCTGGAGGCTGGAGTAGCGGCAGGGTACGCCGCCGGAGGGAACGGTGGACTTCTGCACGTCGGCGTCCATCAGATAGGCCAGCAGCTTTGCGGCCAGCTCCTTGTTTTGGCTGTTGTTGGGGACGCCAATGGTCCAGATGCCGTAGACATTGGAATTATACGCCTGCGCTCCGGCGGAGGCCGAGCCGCTAAGCGCGATATAGTCTGCGGTGGAGTCCGCGGTGGGGGTGTACCAGCCGGGCCAGCCGATACCCATCGTGCCCGCGCCAGTGTCCACGGAGGCAATGAGGTCGTCCTTTACCTGCGCCTCGCCCGTGGCGATGAGCTTCAGGTAGTACTCCATGGCGGCTTTAAATTCGGGGGTGTTTACGGTGGGCTTGTTGGCGTCGTCGAGCACCCAGCCGCCGAAGGACAGGAGAATGGGCAGGAAGTCCACCACCAGATTGTTCTGGTTGTCTCCCCGGTAGATGAAGCCCTTCTTACCGGAGGCCTGGGCGCTCTCGCAGATCGCCAGCAGGTCGTCCAGGCTCTGGATCTGGCCGGCGGAGTATCCGGCGGCTTCCACGTTGGCCTTGTTGAACATCAGCACGGTGACGTTGCCGTAGTAGGGGGCCAGATACAGCTGGCCGTCCACATAGCAGATCGTGGTGGTGGCGGGAATGATGTCGCTGTCCAGTTCATAGCCCAGCTCCGTCAGGTTAGCCAGAACGCCGCTGGCGGTGAACTCGGCCATCCAGGAGCCATCCACCATGCACAGGTCATAGGTTCCGGCGGGGTTGATGGCGTCCAGGGCGATGCCGGAGTACAGGTCGGACTCGGAGAGCTCCTGCACTTCGCAGGTAACATTGTGTTCGGCCTCAAAGGCGGGAAGGCACTCCTTGATGACGTCGGCATAGGTGCCAGCCCGCAGAATCAGGGTCAGCTTGGTGGGAGCGGCGGAGTCGGAACCGCCGGAGTTCCCCTGGGCGGGGGCGCTGCCGGAAGCATCGCTGGGCGGATCGGTTTTTCCGCCGCAGGCGGCCAGGGACAGGACCATGGCCAGCGTTAGCAGGAACGCAAACAGCTTTTTCATTTCTTTTCCTCCTAATCTTGTTGACGTGGTTGGATTTGGCTGCGCGGGGATATTTTGTTACTCTTTGACAGCGCCGCTTGAAAGTCCGGAAATCAAGTAGTTCTGTGCAAAGATCACAAACAGAGTGATAGGGACGACGGAGATGACGCCTCCCGCTGCCACCAGGCCGAAGTTCGTGAGGTTGTCCTCCGTGTTCAGCAGGGCCAGGGCCAGGGGTACGGTGTTGTTAGCGGGGCTGCGGGTGAAAATGACCGTGTAGGTGTACTCGTTCCAGGCGTACATGAAGGACAGCATGGACACGGCGGCAATGCCCGGGGCCACCAGGGGCAGGACAATCCGCACGAAAAGCTGCCACTCCGTAGCGCCGTCCACCTTGGCGCTCTCCTCCACCTCCTCGGGAAGGTCCTGGAAGAAGCTGATCAGGAACCAGATGATCAGCGGCACATTGATGAGCACGCAGGCCAGGGCCACGGGAAGTTTGGTGTTCAAAACACCCAGCTTGTTGAACATGATATAAAGCGGAATGGTGAATGCCACCGGAGGCAGCACCCGCACCAGCAGCACCCAGTAGGTCAGGGGCTTTTTCAGGCCAAAGCGGAAGCGCCGCCGGGCCAGCACATAGGCCGCGCAGACGCCCACCAGCAGCGACAAAACCAGGGAACTGAACGTAGTCTGGAGGCTGTTGGCAATGGCCTGGCCAAAGCCCTCGCCAGTGAAGAGCTGCGCAAAGTGCTCCACGGTCAAGGAGCTGGGCAGCAGGGAGATGTGGCCCCGCATTTCGTCGGTGGGCCGGATGGCCATGGCCAACAGCCAATAGATGGGAAACAGCGAGATCAGCAGCAGCAGGGCGCAGGCGGCTCCCTTGGCCCAGGCGGTGGCTTTTTTCTTCGTTTTCATAGCAGTCCTCCTTATGTCCTCCTGGCCGCAGGCCGGGCTGTCTTGTATATAAATTATATGCACTTTGACAGAAAACTGGCTCAACTAGAGCAGCGAATCTGGAGCTTGGCCGGAATAATTGTAACCGGAGGACACTCCTCTCCATTCAGCAGGGCATGGAGATGGTCCACCCCCACCTCGCCAATGCGGCGGCAGTCGATGTGCACGGAGGTCAGCTCCGGCTCCACCACGCCGCAGATAGTGGAGTCATCGAAGCCCACCACCGCCAGATCCTCCGGAACTTTCAGGCCCAGGCGCTGGGCGGCTTTCAGGACTCCGGCGGCAACAACGTCGTTGGCTCCCAGGATGGCGGTGGGTCGGTCCTTCCGGCTTAGCAGGTCCATGGCTGTTTGGGCGGCGCTTTCGACGGCGGGGTCGCACATGGCTACCTGCGGGGTCCCGGTTTTTAGGCCGCTTTCTTCCATAATCTGGAGAAACGCATTGTACCGCTCGCCAACGATATAGGGGGAAAAGCGTCCGGCGATCATAGCGATGCTGCGGTGTCCCCGCTGAAGCAGATGCTCCACCGCCAGCCGGACGCCGCCGTACTCGTCGGACAGTACGCAGGGGAGATCGAAGCCGGGCATCCGATTGTTCACCAGCACCACGGCGATATGCTTGCTCTGAAATTCAGACACCATGTCCGCCTGGGCGCTGCCCCCCAGAATGACCCCCTCAACCTGCTTGTTCTGGGCGGTGCCCGCGGCCTGAGCCCAGTCCGCCGCTGTGGAGATAACCAGCTGGCGGTCCGACTGGATGGTTCGCCGCATGATGCTCTCACAGATACGGGCGTAAAATTCGTCCAGAATCGTAGCGTCCTTTTTGCAGATTAGGAAGGCGATTTTATCGGTCCGCTGCCGGACCATGGCCCGGGCAATGGCATTGGGGGAATAGTGGAGAATTTCCGCCGCCTCGAAAACCTTCCGCCTGGTGGCATCCCGGACCTGGCCAGGGTTGGAGAAGGTACGGGATACGGTGGCTGTTGAGACGCCAGCGAGGCGGGAAACGTCATAAATTGTGGCATCCATAAGAGAAAAGCCCTCTTTTCAAACAAGTAAGCGCTTACATTTTGGAGGTAAAATCAATGAAAAGCATCAGGATTTTAAGTGGTATCCGACTTGTCTCTTTCAAAATGTTATCATATTGTCAAAAAGAGTGCAAGTATAAGCGGGCATTTTTGGAGAAAAAAATAGTTTCCCATTTTGTTTCTGTGCAAACTGCTACAAAATTCCCAAAAATGTAATCGCTTACAAATTTGAAACTCTATTCTTTTGATCGAAGAGGGGGAAAATGGCCAGGCAAATCTGAAAGCGGAATGGTGGAATTTGCGGGCAGAGTTGTTGTGGCCTGGTTTTCAAAACTGGAGGTGAATACGACTGGGGCGAGGGTGGAAACGGCGTTATGGAAGACGTTGATTGCCAGCCGGGGCCCGCATGGGAGAGGCCGCCGGCGCACCCTGCATCTTTTTTCAAGAGGAGCTAGTTCTGGGCGGGGGTCCCTAGCACCTTGTGGACGATGTTGCTGGCGGCCAGTATCTCGTTGATTGCGGCCGCTGAACCGCTGAGACCAGGCAGGGTACCCGGAATGATGGGAGTTTCTTACCTCTGGTGTTGAAAATGCGGTTCAGGCATAGCTCCTCTATGGTGATGGAGGGGAGAATTTGGTTAACCGCCTCCCCCTGCCGGATAGGCAGGCCAATATTGGAAGAATTCGGAATAGATATAAAAATGTGTTGTCTTTCGAGCCTCTTGAGCATGCTGAGCATGCCTAAATGCTGTATGGAACAGAAGGCTCTCACCAGCGAAGCGCCCCAGGCGTTTGTCCACTCCCTGATGAGGGACGGGCTGTTCCTCATCCTGAGCGAAAGGGTACGGAAGAATGTAACCAGCCGGATTCTGGAAGAGGGCCGGAGATGAATCATACCGCCTTTATTACCGGATGGGAATAGCAGCAGGAGGCAACGTTGCTATTTTATTACAATTTAGGCGCCTTTGTCCAGTACGACCTTATCAATAGAGGCCAAAATCTCACGGAGCGGAATGTCTTGATTGCTGGCAGACAGGCGTTTGCGAAATTTGGCGTATTGCGTTTCATAGGCGGTCGTGTTCTCTGTAGTCTGAGTAAGAATCTCTTTTGCCTGATTTGCAATATCCTGTACTACACGGAATTCTTTTTTACTGATTTACTCTCTGCACATACTGTTTGTAGCGCTCCGTTGCATTGATCCAAGCCGTTGCTTTACGCTGCGTAAGATCAATAATTTGCCCCGCATACTCTTGAATCTTCTGTTTATATTCTGAATTTGTAATAATGCCGGATGGTCAAAGCGTTTGCCGCTAAAACCGTTGTTGATATCAAGCCAGTACGAAATATGTAGCAAGACTTATGAAGGAAATAGGGCTATCTAGTGTCCGCACAACCGCAAAGCAAGACTATTTAAACTTACGAGAATCGGGGAAGAGAAGAAACGTTCTTTGCCAGCAATTCAGTGCCGCTAGACCCAACGAAATATGGGTCAGTGATATAACTTGCTTCAGGCTGTATGATCGAAATTATTATATCTGTGTAATCCTAGATTTGTTTTCCAGGAAGGCTATCGCGTATAGGGTTTCCAAGAAAAACAGCACACAGCTTGTCACGTCTGCTTTTAAAACTGCTTGGAAAGAACGGAATCCTGCGCTGGAGCTGCTATTTCACAGCGATCGAGGAAGAGTTATACGGGAAAGACTACGCATCTGAACCAGATTTTAAGAGAAGCATTAGCGCCTACATAGAATTTTACAATATGAAACGTCCACATTGCCCGTTGAAAAGTCGAACGCCATGCCAAATGGAAGAAGACTACCAGGAGGTCATAAGTTCGTCTCATGGAAAATGAGACTAAGGGTTCAGATTCCATGGATTTGCTGTTTTGCATTCTAATTTGAAACGATTTGCATTTTGGCGTCCCATTTTCATTTTCAAGGCAACAGGAGTGAAAGCATTGAAACGCAAGGCTTCCAAGCAAAAAGGACCCCACCCAACCTGTCAAGTCTCAAAAACTTGTTCAGATTGAGTGGGGTCATTCATTTTGGACTAAGGCGGCAAAATCGATTTTTGAAAAATTGCTTTTATCGTTTGGCTCAATGGTGTAGCAAAGCTGGATAAGCTAAACGGTGCGTGACATTACTGTGATCTGAGTAATTACATCCCGGAGACGGTCACCGCCCATGATATATTCTAATGCTTCATCTGCGGTGTCACATACCTTTTCCGTTTCTGGACAATTGGCTTGGTAAATTGTTATTTTGCGATTTGTGCCATATCGTATCACTCCATAGTGGATTCCTTTCCAAATAAACTCAACTTCTCCGCCCCAACGCATACACTCTTTAAAGTCACTGATAGTTGAGAAATTCAGGCTTCCGTTGTTTGGTACATATAAAATGTCTCCCATCGTTTTTCGTCCTCCATATTGTTTGAATTCCGGTGCTCCATCGGGATAATTAATAGGAGACTGCGGTTCAGGATGTCCATCTGGGGTGTCCCATCGTATTTCATGATCATGTGGATTAGTATGCTTATCTGGCCGATGATGTACTGTATGATGCCGTTCCATAATAGCTTTTCCATCTGGACCAATTTTTGTTTGAAAAACATCTCCATTAGGCCTTGTTTGAAAAATAGCGAGGAGTAGGCT
>CAPOAR010000053.1:0-21816 GCA_948670295.1 uncultured Oscillospiraceae bacterium
TCTGTTATACCACTGCTGTCAACTCTTGGCTTTATTTTTGATCGTTGCTATAATTTTCGACATCGAGAGGTGATGTGTATGAAATCCCTGTTCTTCGGCGGCGTTCACCCGGAGGGGCGGAAGGAGCTGAGCGCCTGCGTCCCCCTGGCCGCCATGGCCCTGCCCGCCCAGGCGGCGGTGCTTCTGCGCCAGCACATCGGCGCGCCCTGCAAGCCCCTGGTTTCGGTGGGGGATACGGTGTGCATGGGCCAGAAGATCGGCGACGGCGAGGGGCTGTGCGTCCCCGTCCACGCGCCGGTATCCGGCGTGGTGGTGGGCATTGAGGACCGTCCCCATCCCGGCGGCGGGACCTGTCCCGCCATCCTCATCAAAAATGATTTTCTGGACACCCCGGCGCCCGCCCTGAAGCCCTACAGCCACCCGGAGCTCCTGAGCCCCGCGGAGCTGGTATCCATCCTCCGGGAGGCGGGCATCGTGGGCATGGGCGGCGCGGCCTTCCCCACCGACGTGAAGGCCAAGACCGGCATGAACCAGGTGGACACCCTGATCCTCAACGCCTGCGAGTGCGAGCCCTACATCACGGCGGACGACGTGCTGCTGCGCACCCGCCCCGGGGACGTGCTGCGGGGGCTGGCGCTGCTGGCCAGAATCCTCACCCCCGGCCGGGTGGTGGTGGCCATTGAGGACAACAAGCCGGAGGCCGCCGCCCTGCTGCGGGAGCGCATGGCGGACTTCCCCGGCACGGAGCTGAAGGTGCTGCCCACCCGCTACCCCCAGGGGGCGGAAAAGCAGCTCATCCAGGCGGTCACCGGGCGGCAGGTGCCCTCCGGCGGCCTGCCCCGCGATGTGGGCTGCGCGGTGTTCAACGCCGCCACCGCCGCGGCGGTGTGCCGGGCGGTCTACGAGGGGATGCCCGTGATTGAGCGGGTGGTCACCGTCACCGGCGAAGGGGTGAAGCAGCCCCGCAACCTGGTGGTTCGGATGGGCGTCTCCTTCCTGGAGGTGATCGCCGCCGCCGGGGGGCTGACAGACAGCGTATGGAAGGTGCTGTCCGGCGGCCCCATGATGGGCGTGGCCCAGGGGGATCTGTCTGTCCCCGTCACAAAGGCCGTTAACGCGGTGGTATGCCTGTCCTCCGCCCAGAACGGGGAGGAGGCCCATCCCGTGTGCATCCGCTGCGGCAAGTGCCTGGAGGTATGTCCCATGGGGCTGGAGCCGCTGTATCTCTACCGCTATTCCAACGCCGGGGATCTGGACGCCCTGGGGCGGCTCCATCTGAGGGACTGCATAGAATGCGGCTGCTGTGCCTACGCCTGTCCGGGTAAGCTCCCCCTGGTGGAGGGCTTCCGGGCCGGAAAGCGGGCGCTGAAGGAGGGTGCGAAATGAATCTGACAGTAAGCGCCTCCCCCCACATCCGGGGGAAGGATACCACCGCCCGGCTGATGCTGGACGTGGTGATCGCCCTGCTGCCGGCGCTGGCGGCGGGGATGCTGTTCCAGGGCCCCCGGGCCGGGCTTGTGGCGGCGGTGTGCGTGCTGTCCGCCCTGGCGGGGGAGTGGCTGCTGCGGCTTGTCCTGCGGCGGCACAACACCCTGCCCGACGGCTCCGCCCTGGTCACGGGGCTGCTGCTGGCCCTGACCCTGCCCGCCTCCGCACCCTATTATGTGGCCGCTGCCGGCGGGCTGTTCGCCGTGGTGGTGGTGAAGGGGCTGTGCGGCGGGCTGGGACAGAACACCTTTAACCCGGCTTTGGGGGCCCGGGCGTTTCTGATGCTGCTCTTCCCCGCCTGCCTCACCCGCTTCCCTGCCCTGGGCAGCGCCCTGTTCCTCGGGGAGCTGAATCCGGCGGACGTGGTGACGGGGGCCACCCCCCTCCACCACATGCAGATGCCCGCCCTGCCCGACGTATCCCTGCTGGACCTGTTTCTGGGCCGGGCGGGGGGCTGCATCGGGGAGGTATCCGCCCTGGCCCTGCTCCTGGGCGGGGGATGGCTGGTGTTCCGCCGGGTCATCACCCTGCGCATACCCGCCGCCTATCTGGGGACGGTGGCCGTGCTCACCCTGGTGTTCTCCAAGGGGGACAGCCCAATCCTGTGGATGGCGTACAGCCTGCTCAGCGGCGGCGTGCTGCTGGGGGCGCTGTTCATGGCCACCGACTACGCCACCTCCCCCGTGGGGCCGCTGGCCCAGATCGTGTACGGAATCGGCTGCGGCGCGCTCACCGTGGTGTTTCGCTATACCGGGCTCTTCCCGGAGGGGGTTACTTACGCAATCCTGTTGATGAACGCCGCCGCGTGGCTGCTGGACCAGTATCTGGTCCCCCGGCGGTTCGGCGCTGGAAAGGAGGGGGCGCAATGAACGCAAAGCAGCTCATCGCCCCGGCGGCCGCCCTTCTGGGTGCTGCCGCGGTGCTGCTGGCCGCCTGCGCCGCGCTGAGCGGCGCCGCCCGGCGCAGCGGGGAGGCCGCCCGGAACGAAATCATGTCCTACATGCTCCCCAGCCGCCCCGCCTCCTTCACGGAGGAGGCCTATGACGGGGAGGATGAGAGCATCCGCCGGGTATTCAAGGCGGAGGACGGCTACGTGCTGGAGGTGGAGACCGCCGGCTACGCCGCCCCCATGACCCTTTGGGTGGGTGTGACCAACGACGGCAGCGTGTCCGGCGTGACGGTGCGGGATCACGGGGAGACCTTCGGCCTGGGCCGGGGGGCCCAGACCGACGCCTCCTTCCTGCTGCAATTCCTGCACACCTCCGGGGAGGCCGCCGTGGGTGAGGACATCGACGCCCTCACCGGGGCCACTGTCACCAGCAAGGCGGTGACGCGGGCGGTAAACTCCGCCGCCGCCTTTGTCACCGGCGCGGACGTTTCCTCCGGCGCCACGGAATGGGAGGGCTGAGATGAAGCATAATCCGTTGAAGCGCAGCGTGGCGCTGTCCGCCGTGGTGGGCTTGGCCTGCCTGGGGCTGATGCTGGCCGGGACGCTGGCCCCCATGGCCATCCTGCCCAAGCTGGATCTGACTATGATGCTGGCCCTGAGCGTGACCGCCCTGGCGGTGGACGCCTACTGGTCGCCTGAGCGTAAGCTGTCCTGGCCCGCGCTGGCGGCGAATACTGTGCTGGGTGGGGCGGCCTTCGCCCTGCTGCCCTGGTGCGCCGGGGTGACGGGGGATGTCCCCGTCTGGGTGCTGGGGCTGGCGGGAGCGGCGGTGTTCGGGATTGCCTGCCTGCTCTACACCGCGGCCCTGGAGCGCATTGCCACCGGGCCGAGGGCCCCGCTGGCCCCTGTGGGCACAGCCTTCATGCTCTATCTGGCGGGGCAGTGCCTGAGCGGGCTGCTGTAGTGCGCGCTCCCGGCGCAAAATAGAAAAAGCTGGCAAGCTCCTGGGCCGGATCGGCCGGGCTCAGGCGCTTGCCGGCTTTCCTTTTTGTGCCAGGCAGGGCGTTTCGCACAGGAGGGATGCGCTGCGCCGCGATTCTTTTGTGGGATCGGCCAAATAGAATGGTGCTTCCTTTTGCGGAAAATTTATGATATACTGCCTAAAAAGGTCTTTCGTTTTCGCCTCGCCGCACGTCAAGCCGGCGTACAGGGAACGAGCGGCTTTTTGTGCTGTTTATCGGCAGATATCATCCAGAAAAGGAGCGACGGAGACGTGACGGGAAAGCACGCGGAGCCCCAGGGCGGACGGGGGATAAAACGGAGCCTGAACAGGAGGATTTTGAGGAATACTACCCTTAATATCCTGATTTTGGTGGCCGTATGCTGCGCTATCATGGCCCTTTCCATGCACTCGCTTGCCAACAGCATTTTGTTGGACAGCCTTCAGCCGATGGCCCGGCAGTCGGCCAAGACGGTGGAGGCCAACATACACATGCTGGCGGACCGCATGATGACCATTGCGGGCGACTCCAGGATGGACGCGGCGGAGAGCCGCGGTGCGGTGCTGGAAGAGGCGGCGGAGATCTATGAGCTTTATACAATCGCCCTGTACGGCCTGGATGGGCGGCTGATGCAGGGGCTTGACGCCGCCCCGGAGAGCCTGGACAGCGGTTTTTTGTCGCTGCTTGAGCAGACGGATAATCTGACCATTGATTCCTCCACCATCTACCAGGGCAGGCTGGGCATTACAATGGGAATGCCGGTGAAGGAGTCGGGCGAGACGGCCTTTTATGTGATGGGCGTATATAAATACGACACGCTCAACGACGTTATCAGCAGCATCAACCTGGGGAAGAGCGGCATGGCCTATATGGTAAACCGGGAGGGCGCCGTCACCGGCCACCCGGACCAGTCCCTGGCCCTGGGCGGAAGCACGCTGATTCAGCTCAGCGGCGGCAACGGGGACGCGGTGGAGCGGGTGACCACCGGGGAGACCGGCGCGGTGGAGTTCCCCATCGGCGGGGAGCAGATGCTGGTGGCCTTTTCCCCCATACGGGGGACCCAGTGGTCGCTGGTCATCCAAATCCCCAAGGCGGACTATAACCATTTCATCAACGGGGCAATGTTTGTTGCCATCCTGTCCACCATGGCGGTTCTGGTGGTCTCCATACTGCTGGTGCTGCGCCTGGCCCGCTCCATCTCCAACCCGGTGAAGCGGGTGACGGACCGGATGGTGGCCTTCTCCAACGGCGATCTGCACACGCAGGTGACCCCGGTGGCCACAGGGGACGAACTGGAGGTCATGACCCAGACGCTGGACGCCACGCTGGAGAGCATGAACCGCTACATATCCGATATCCAGCAGGTGCTGACGCAGGTGGCGGACGGCGATTTGCGCACCGAGCCCCAGGTGGACTACAAGGGGGACTTTGTGCTGATCCGGGGCAGCCTGCGCACAATCACCCGCTCCATGAACGAAACCCTGCTGGGCTTCCGCGCCGCCGCGGACCGGCTGACGGACATGGCCGAGCAGCTGAGCGGGCAGTCCGCGCAGCTGCACCAGGCGTCCCTGGAGCAGAACCAGTCCACAGAGGAGCTGGTCCATGCGGTGGGCCGCGTGAAGCAGCGGCTGTCCGACGTGACCCAGAGCAGCGGCCAAACCCGTGTCCAGACGGAGGCCATCACCCAGCGCGTCCACAGCGCCAACCAGCAGATGAGCGCTTTGTCCTCCGCTATGGACAACATCAGCGCCAACGCGCAGCAGATCACGAAAATCGCAAAGGATATTGAAGACATTGCGTTTCAGACCAATATCCTGGCGCTCAACGCCTCTGTGGAGGCGGCCCGCGCCGGGTCGGCGGGAAAGGGCTTCGCGGTTGTGGCGGACGAGGTGAAGCAGCTGGCCGCCAAGAGCGCCGAGGCTGCGCAAAGCGCGACGGAAATGGTGGACAACACCAAGGCGATTATTCAGACCGGCGTGGTGCTGACCGCGGATACCGCCGGCTCCCTCCGGGCGATCTCCGAGGTCTCCGCGCAGATCAGCACGATTTCCGATCAGCTGGCGGCGGCGGTGCAGGGCCAGGAGGCCGCCTTGGGCGAGATGGAGGCGCGGATCGCCACCATCTCCGATATCGCCGACCGCAATCTGCAAAACGCGGGGGAGACGGAGCAGTCCAGCGGCCTGCTGGCCAGAGAAGCGGAGGCGCTTCAGTCCCATGTGCGGAAATTTGTTTTGAAGGAGGGCGCCAGGCGATGAAACGAATTCTTGCCGTATGCCTCTGCCTGCTGCTGACGGCGCCGCTGCTGGCGGGCTGCACAAGCGGCACGGCGCTGCAAGACGGGTATTATACCGCCCAGATGTCGCAGTTCAGCCACGGCTGGAGGGAGTACATCACGATTCTGGTAAAGGGCGGGAGCATCGTTTCCGTGGAGTATAACGCGGAAAACGCCAGCGGCTTCATCAAGAGCTGGGACAACGCATATATGCAGAACATGCTTCACACCAACGGAACCTATCCCAATGAGTACACCCGCTATTACGCCAACCAGCTGTTGGAGGGGCAGGGGGAGGACGGCATCGACGTGATCGCAGGGGCGACCTCTTCCCACGGGACCTTCCAGCTGCTTGCCCAGGCGGTTCTGGAGCAGGCCCGAAAGGGGGATTCCAGCATTGTATTTGTGGATGCGGGCCATTGAGGCGGAAGATAAGGCAGGGATACGCGGATGAAGTATGGGAGATACGCAGTGAAACGTCTTTTTGCGCTGCTGCTGGCGCTGCTTTTGGCGCTGGGGCTGTCCGCCTGCGGCGGCCCGGCGGCGGAGGTGCCGTCGTCCGCGCCGCCTGCGGCGTCCGATGCGCCCGAGATCCGGGAATCGCTCCCACCGGTGCAGACGCCGCCCGCCGGTGGGGAGCAGGCGGAGGACCCGGCAGGGGAAACACCGGACGGCCCGGCGGTTGCTGAGGACGGCTGGTACAGCTCGAAGGAGGAGGTGGCGCTCTACATCCACCTTTACGGCCATTTGCCGGATAACTACGTCACCAAGCGGGAGGCCCAGGAGCTGGGCTGGACCGGGGGCAGCGTGGAGCGCTATGCCGGCGAGGGGACGGCCATCGGCGGAAGCCGCTTTGGAAATTACGAGGGCCTGCTGCCCGAGGCGGAGGGCCGGGTGTATACCGAATGCGACATCGGCACCGTGGGCGGGACATCCCGGGGCGCGGAGCGGGTGGTGTTCTCCAACGACGGTCTGGTGTACTACACCGGTGACCACTACGAGAGCTTTGAGCTGCTCTACGGGGAGCCGTGAGCATGGAGGCCATCAGACTGGACGCGGAGCGTCTGCTGGGCCGGGAGGAGGCCATGGAGCAGCTGGGCCGGGCGCTGGCCCTGCCGGAGTGGTGGGGGCGCAACCTGGATGCGCTCCACGACTGCCTGACGCAGCTGGGCCGGCCGGTGCGGCTGGAGCTGGGCCGCCGGGAGGCGCTGGAGGGGACGGACTTTGGCCGGCGGCTGCTGCGGGTGCTGGAGGACGCGGCGGCGGAAAATCCCTATTTGGAATTGAGCCTGGAATAAAGGGAGGGCTCCCGCTTTGGCGGGAGCTCGCGCGAGGAAGCAGAACGCCCCCCGGAAACCGCCGTTTACGGCGGTTTCCGGGGGGCTGTTTTTGGATATTGGATGGGTGGGCCGCCTCACAGCTCTGTTTTCCAAAGCCCGTGGAGGTTGCAGTACGCATACGCCGCCACCGCCTGGTCGTCCTCCAGGCGGAAGGCCACCTCGGGCGGGTCGGTGGGCTGGAGCTGCTTGCGCTGGGCGCCCCGTTTGGTCTGGAGATAGACCCATTGGATCAGGTGCTCGGGGGTCATGGGGTGGCTGGCGCTGCCCACGTTCACCCGCACCTGGCCGTCCTGGGCGGACACCACAGGGAGGTGCTTTTCACCGCTGGCCTCGGTGGTGTTGGCGCGCAGGGGCTCCATCTCCTGCCCGCAGCAGGACATGGGGACGCCGCCGTCGCAGATGAGCTCGGCCAGGTTGCCGCACCGGCGGCAGATACGAAAGTTTGCCATAGAGGTCCTCCTAACTTGTGCATCGCACGCTTGTTAGGATAGGGTTCCCCAAGGATAGGGCGGTTATGCGCGCGTCCTCAGTCGTCGCCGAAGCTGATGCCCAGCAGGCGGGCCTCGGTGATGATGTCGGAGCTGGGGTCGATGGTCTTGAGCTTGCCCGCCACCTCCTTCAGGGGGACGGAGGTGATCACGTGGTCGTGGATGGCCACCATGTTGCCGAACTCGCCCTTGGAGATCATCAGCGCCGCCGTGGCGCCCAGCCGGGAGGACAGCACCCGGTCATAGGCGCAGGGGGTGCCGCCGCGCTGCATGTGGCCGGGGACGGTGACCCGCACCTCCCTGCCGGTCTTCTTCAAAATCTTGTCCGCGATGGCGTAGGACACGGAGGGGTACTGCTCCAGCAGCTCCGCCAGGTGCTTTTTATACTCTTTTTTGGACATGGCCGCCTCTTTTTTGGACATGGCGCCCTCCGCCACCGCCAGGATGGTGAAGCCGTGGCCCGCGTTGGCCCGGTGGTCGATCTTGGCCACCACCGAGTCGATGTTGTAGGGGATCTCCGGGATGAGGATGATATCCGCGCCGCCGGCCATGCCCGCGTTCAGCGTCAGCCAGCCCGCCTTATGGCCCATGACCTCCACCATAAAGACCCGGTTGTGGGAGGCGGCGGTGGTGTGGATGCAGTCGATCACGTCGGTGGCGATGCCGATGGCGGACTGGAAGCCGAAGGTGGTGTCGGTGCCCCAAAGGTCGTTGTCGATGGTCTTGGGCAGGCCGATGACGTTCAGCCCCTCCTCGCTGAGCAGGTTGGCGGTCTTCTGGCTGCCGTTGCCCCCCAGCACCACCAGGCAGTCCAGCCGCAGGCGGCGGTAGGTGTATTTCATGGCCTCCACCTTGTCCAGGCCGTTCTCGTCGGGGGTGCGCATCAGCTTGAAGGGCTGGCGGCTGGAGCCCAGGAAGGTGCCGCCCCGGGTGAGCAGGCCGGTGAAGTCGATGGGGGTGAGCTTTTTGTAGTCCTCGTACATCAGGCCCTTGTAGCCGTCGATGAAGCCGATGATTTCCACGCCGCTGCCGTAGATGTTGTAAAGGCCCTTGGCCACGCCGCGCATGGTGGCGTTGAGGGCTTGGCAGTCGCCGCCGCTGGTGAGCATTCCGATTCGTTTCATGAAGTGTCGCTCCCTTTCAAACCATTATATTTTCAGAAGCTGTACCAATAGGCGCTGTTTGAACATTGACGATGTGCCCGGCGGCAATTTGCGCCGCAAGGATGTGTGCTGGGGTCTATTGGTACAGTTTCTAAGCCGTTCCCGGCTTTGATGACGGGGACAGGGGCGGGTCAATCCCGCCCGAGGAGGCGGCCCAGCAGGCCGGTGCGGCGAGTATGGACCTTGACGGCCGGACGCTTGGCGGGGGCCGTTTTGGCGGGCAGGGGCTTGGCCGCAGGGCGCTTTTGCGGGGCGGGGGCGGGCCGCGGCTCCGCCGCCTTGGGGGCGGGCGGGGCCTTTTGAGGGGCGGGCAGCGCCCACGCGCCGGCGTAGGCCTGGCCGCAGAACCACTCCTGGGAGTTGAACAGCTCCCCCTGGGCCCGGATATAGGCGCCGTCCGGCTGCTGCACCCGGCCCTTGGCGGTGTCCCGGAGCTGGTCCTGGAACACCTGCTCCAGATGGGCGCGCAGGTCGGGGTCACGGACGGGGGCGGCCACCTCCACCCGGCGGGTGGTGTTGCGGGTCATAAAGTCGGCGGAGGAGATGTATACCTGCCTGCGCTCCCCCGTGCCGAAGAGATAGATGCGGGCGTGCTCCAGGTAGCGCCCCACGATGCTCACCACCCGGATATGTTCCGTCAGGCCGGGCACGCCCCCAATGAGGCAGCAGATGCCCCGCACCACCAGGTCGATTTTCACTCCCGCCTGGGACGCCTCGATGAGCTTGTCGATGAGCAGCTTGTCGGTGAGCCCGTTGAGCTTGAAGCCCAGATAGGCGGGCCTGCCCGCCCGGGCCTGCCCGATCTCCTTGTCGATGAGGGCGGAGACCCTGTTTCTCAGGCAGGCGGGGGCCACCATCAGCAGGCGGCTGTCCTCCACCACCTCGCCCATGGACAGGGCGTTGAATACCCCCGCAGCCTCTGCGCCGAGCTCGGGGTCGGCGGTCATGAGGGCGAAGTCGGTGTACAGCCGCACGGTGTCCTCATTATAGTTTCCCGTGCCCACCTGGGTGATATACTCCACCTGGCCCTGGTGCATCCGGGTGATGAGCAGCAGCTTGGAGTGGACCTTCAGCCCGTCCAGGCCGTAGATCACCCGGCACCCGGCCTGCTCCAGCACCCGGGACCAGCCGATGTTGTTCTCCTCGTCGAACCGGGCCCGCAGCTCCACCAGGGCCACCACCTCTTTGCCGTTTTCGGCGGCGTCCACCAGGGCCTCCACAATTTTGCTGTTGTGGGCCACCCGGTAGAGGGTCATTTTGATGGAGACCACATCCGGGTCCTGCCCCGCCTCCTGGAGGAGGCGCAGCAGGGGCCGCACGCTCTCATAGGGGTAGCTGAGCAGCCGGTCGCGGGCCCTGATCTGCTCCGCCATGGGGGCCAGGGGGTCCACATTGGGGGAGTTCTGGGGCACCCGGCGGGGGTAGAACAGCGCCCCCTTATCCCGGAGCATATCCCGCAGCGCCCCCATGAAGGTGAGGTCCAGGGGCGCGCCGCTGGAAAACAGGTGCTTTTTGGACAGCCCCAGGCAGGAGCACAGGCTGTCCCGCACGGAGTCGGTGAGCTTGCCCTGGTAGTCCAGCTTCACGGGCTGGAGGCGCTTGCGGCGGCGGATCATCTTTTCCATGCTCCGGCGGTATTCCTCCGCCAGCATGCCGCCCATCTCCGACGAGGCGTCGTCCACGTGTATGTCCGCGCTGCGCACCAGACGGATGAGCACCGTGCCCTCCACCTTGTAGTGGGCGAAAATCTTGGGGAGGAAGCCGGCGATGAGCTCCTCCACCAGCACGAACCGCCCGCCGTCCCCGGGCAGGGGGACCAGGCGGCGCAGAACCCCCTCGCCGCAGGGGACGATGCCCATGCGCTCGCCGCCGTTTTTGGTCTTGAGGATGGCCACGGCATAGATCTGCTTGTTGCGCAGGAAGGGGAAGGGCTGCTTGCGCCCGATGATCTGGGGGGAGAGCAGGGGCAGCACATTGGAGGTAAAGTATTTTTCCAAAAAGGACTGGGCCTTATCCTGTAGGCTGTGGAACCGGCACAGTTCCACCCCCTGGCTGGCCAGCTCCCGCAGCAGCTCCTTGCACACCCGGTCCCGGTCAGCCAGGTATTCCCGGGTTTTGTCCAGCACGGCCGCGGCCTGCTGGGCGCTGGTTAGCCCGGTCTTGTCGTCCCGGCTCTCCAGGTGCAGGGTGTCCATGAGCATACCCATTCGGACCATATAGAACTCGTCCAGATTGCTCTGGAAGATGGAGGCGAAATTCAGCCGTTCGCACAGGGGGTTGGCGGGGTCCTCCGCCTCCTCCAGCACCCGGCGGTTAAACTGGAGCCAGGACAGCTCCCGGTTGACATAGCACGGGCCGGGAGGGGCGCTTGGAGCGGGGGAAGGGCTCTGTTCTCTCATGGCGGATGACGCCTCCTCGTTGGGTTGGGATTGGGCACTGTCTATGAAATAATGTACCACTGTTTTTTGCCGGGCGCAAGCCCTTTCAGGCACTTTTTTGGATGGGGGCGGGGGATTGAGGCGGCCGCGGCAAAAAAGGCGGCGACCCGCCCAATTGGGCGGGTCGCCGCTGTGCTTTCAGCGATAAAACCGGGGGCTGGGGAAGATCACTTTGTGTCCTGGACCCGCAGCAGCATGGTGGCCAGCTGGGCCCGGGTGGCGGTGGTCTTGGGGGAGAAATTGGAAGCGCCGTCGGCGTCAATGCCCTTGATGATGCCGTTGGAGGCGCACCAGTTGGCGGCATCCTTGGCCCAGTCGGCAATGGTGTTGGCGTCGGCGAAGCCCGTCAGCTCATCGCCCTCGGTCTTGGGGGAGTTGGCGTTGCGGTAGAAGATGGCGGCCAGCTCCTGGCGGGTGGCGGTGTCACGGGGCCGCAGGGCGCCGTTTCCGCCCTCCAGCACCTTCTCCTGGACGGCCCACAGCACGGCGTCGCGGGCCCAGTCGTGGATGTCGGCCGCGTCGGTGAAGGCGTCCAGCTCGTCGCCCTCCACCTCGGGGGAGCCGGCGATGCGGTACAGGGTGGTGGCCACCATCTCACGGGAGACGGAGCCGTTGGGGTTAAAGGCGTCGGCGGCGGTGCCGGTCATCAGCCCGGCGTCCACAACGGCGTCCACGGTGCCCGCGTACCAGGCGCTGTAGCCTACGTCCTTGAAGTCGTGGCTCACGGCGCAGAAGGCGGCGTTGGCCACGAAGGTGAACTCGTCGCGCTGGTGCACCTTGTTGGTCAGGGTGTTGGCGAAGAGCACCACGTTCATGCCGTTCTCCCGGTAGGAGATGGCCTGGATGGAGTTGTCCTTGAACGCCTTCAGGCCGTCGCCGGCGGGGAGGAAGCCCTCCAGCAGCTCCTCAGAGCCGTCCATGCGCACCAGCACCTGGGCGCCGTCGGGAATGGCGGTGAAGTAGCCCGCGCCGTAGCCGTACATGATGTAGTCGCCCTCGGACACGTAGCTGGCGGTGATCAGGCTCTTGGAGGGGTAGGTCACGTAGCCCAGCGCGTCCATGGCGTTGCCGCTGGCGGTCTCGCGCACCAGCGCACCCTCGCTGAAGAGGCCGGCGGCGGTGCGCACGGCGGAGGAGCCGTAGCCGATGTACGGGGTGCCCGCCTTGACGGCGGCCAGGGCGGCGTCATCCAGGGCGGCGGCGCCGATGATCAGGTCGGCCTTGGCGGGGTCGTCGGTGGTGTCAAAGCCCATGAGGCGCATGGACTGGCGGTCGTAGTTATAGGCGTAGGAGCCGGACACCAGGGAGGCCTTCACAAAGCCGGAGGTGTTGTCGCCGGCCTTGCCCGCGATGTAGATGACAGGGGCGTGGTCCAGCTTGCGGACCTGGGGGGCGTCGCCGTCCACGGGGGCGGCGGTGAGCAGGAGCTTGCCGGACACCCGGGCATAGTCCGCCTTGGAGATCAGGAAGCTGCCCACGTAGTCGCCGCTGATGATGAGGCCCACGTCCTTTCCCGCCTTGAGCAGCTCATTGACGGCGGCGATGGCGTCCTCGGAGGTGTTCTTCAGGATAACCTGGTCGGTGTCCACCTTGTCGGAGGACACGCTCCACTTGGTCTTCTCGGTGCAGGCGGCGGCGATGTCCTTGTAGGCGGCGGGCTCGGCGCAGGTGGCCATGTCGAAGCCGCGGGTCTTGTTGAAGGCGGTGATGCCCTCGGAGTAGAGCACGGGCCAGCCGGTGATGACGGTGCCGTCATACAGCACGCCGTTGGCCACGCTGCGCTTGGCCTGGTACATGGACACCACGGCGGTGCCGGCGGGATACTCCACGCCGCCGTAGGTGAAGGCGCTGTCGGCAAACATCAGCTTCACACCGTTGCGGGTGAGGTAGGAGAGCATCTGGTCGGCGGCGTCCAGGTTCTTCTGGTGGGCGCCGTCCAGGGGGATGATGTAGCACTCGGGATAGAAGTTGCCGTTCTGGTCCTTGCCGCTGTACACGGGACGGAACAGCTCAGCCTCCGCACCCTCCACGTCGTACTGGTCGCAGAACCACTGGCCCACCAGCTCATAGGCGTTGGAGTTGGCGTTGGTGACGCCGCGCTCGAAAATCTTGGCCTGGGCCAGCAGGTAGGACGCCTTGTTTTCCGCGATGTAGTTGGACTGGCCCAGCGCGCCGTAGGCGACGGCGGTGGCGGTGTGGTCGTTATACGCGGGCTGCTCCACCGTGTAGGCCACGGTGCCGTGGAGCATGGCGTACTGGGGGGTGTAGCTGGTGGACATATCGTCCCAGGGATCGAACCACTGGGTCTGGTCCTGGCCGTCGGCGGTCTTCTTGCCGTTGTAGCTCAGGTAGTCCCGCTGGGGGATGACGTAGCTGTTGTAGCCGTCGTTGTTGGCCACCGCGGCGATGCCGAACGCCTCGCCGCCGGTCACCAGATGCTCGGCCAGCAGGTCGTACTCAAAGTTGGGCTCGTGGGGGGGATCGCAGGGCTCACACTGGAACGCCTCCACCCGGCCGTGGAACTCGGTGAAGCTGATGGGGTTCCACTGGGCGATGAGCCTGGTCATGTTCTGGGTCTCGGCCTGGGTCTGGAAGGAGTTGTCGCGGTTCAGGTCAAAGCCGCCGGAGGAGGTGCGGGTTACATAGGTGCGGCCCTCCACGTTCTCCTCGGGGACGATGATGAAGAACACGTCGTCCAGCAGATCGTCCACGCTGACGGTGACGGTCTCCTGGGTGTAGTACTTGTCCAGATCCACCACGTCGGAGCGGAAGGAAGCGCCCCAGGCGTTCTCCTGGATGTTATCCACATGGAGATAGCCCAGGTAGGTGGCGGTGTCCTTCACCAGGTCGGGGACGGCCACGCTGCCCGCCTGGCCCTTGGGGCCCAGCTCCCGGGCCAGCTCGGCCTTACCCTCCTCGGTGAAGCCGGTGAGCTTGTTGTAGTCGATTGTGCCGCTCTGGCTGGCGGCAGCCTCCAGCAGCATCCGGGCGAACTTCAGGATGCCGTCGATGGAGGACACCTCGTTGGCGTGGACGTTGGAGTAGAGGATGGGGACCTGGTAATTACCCAGGGAGCCGTCCTCAATCTTCTTGATCAGGGCGGTGGGGTCGCTCTCCGCCTGGTTCTTAATGGACTTCCAGTTGTTCACGGCCTCCTCGCTCTTGGCGATGATGAGGTAGGGCATATCCAGGCTGGCCAGGCCGTTGTCGCCCTGGCTCTTGCCCATGGAGAAGTTCTGCACGTACAGATCGGTGTTGCTGTTGCCGTACTCCACCAGCTCGTCGATGGCGGCGTAGACCTCCTTCATGGTGTGGAACTCGTCATAGGGGGTGACCTTCACGCCCACGGAGCCCAGGGCCTTGCCGTCCACGGAGGGGGTGAGCTTGTACCAGCCGCACACGTCCATATAGGCGCCGCCGTTGGAGTGGGGGGCACTGTAGTCGGGGGTGCCGTCATAGTTATAGAAGAACGGTTTGCTCTCGAAGGAGACGGTCAGACACACCTGGCCGTCCACAGTGGCCACGCCGGTGACGGGCTTGGTGAACAGCGGCTCGTCGTTCTGGGCCATCCAGCTGTCCAACGCGCCGCCCTCGGTGTGGTTGGGGAACTGCTTGGGGTCCAGGTAGCCGGCGGACTTGTCGTAGTCCAGGGACCAGACCACCTTTTCCGCGGCGGCCTTGGCCTCGTCCTCGGTCATGTCCACCGGGACGGCGGCCTTGAAAGAGCGGGGCTGGGTCAAATTGATGACGTTTTCGCCGCCGTCCTCAGAGACGTTGACGAAAGGGGTGTCCCCAGTGGGCTCCGCGGCCATGGCCGGGAGGACCGTCAGAGACAGGCACAGTGCCATCACGGTCAGCAGGGAAATGACCTTTTTCCAGGGCGCTTGCTTCATCTTCCTCACCTTTTTCTTGTTCATTTTGCAGTATTCCGCCCGGAATTTTGGGGCGGGATACGTGCATATCACAATTCTATACTACCGCAGGGCTTTTGTCAAGGCCAGGAGGCCCGGGCCGCCGGCTTGCGCGGGAGCGCCGGTTTGACGGTTTTTGGAGTAGACGCGGGACAGGGATTGTGGTACAATATTTCCAAGATGAGGATTGCGTATGGTGAAAGGGCCTTCATGGAGATGATTGGCACAAAATGGGCTTGACTATATCAAACGAGGAGGGATTTTTATGGACAGTCAACTGGTTTGGCAGGACAGCTTCAATATCGGCGTGGAAGCCATCGACAAGGAGCACCAGCAGCTTTTCAAAATCATCAACCGGCTTTTTGAGTATGGAGAGGAGAAAAGCCGCTGGGCGTGCCAGGAGGGCGTGAAATACTTCAAAAGCCACACCATGAAGCACTTTGAGGACGAGGAGGCCTATATGGCGTCTATCGGCTACGAAGGGCTGGAGACGCACCGGCATATCCACAAGGAATTCCGGGAGAATACGCTGCCCGTGCTGGAGCAGGAGCTGGAGGAGACGGATTACAACCCGGATTCGGTGAACCATTTCCTGGGCGTGTGCGCGGGGTGGCTCATCGGCCACACGATGACGGAGGACCAGGCCATCACCGGCGGGCGCAGCAGCCAGTGGCGGGACCTGCTGCCGGAGGAGGAGCTGGAGGCGCTGAAAAAGGTGATCGTCCAGCTGGTGTTCGACATGTTCCAGCTGGAGTCCCAGGCCATCAGCAGCGCCTACGGCGGGGAGAAGTTCGGCAAGGGGGTGTACTACCGCCTGGTCTACGGCGCCAAGGGGGACGAGAAGCGGCAGGAGGTCATTATGGTCTTCGAGGAGAAGCTGCTGCTCAATACCGTGGGCAAGGTGCTGGGCCTTCAGACCAACAAGCTGGACTCCATGCTCATCAACGCCGCCCGGTATACGGCGCGGCAGTTTGTGGGCCGGGTGATGGAGCTGGTGCCCGCCTTTGGCGGGCAGGAGCTGAAGGAGGAGAACCTGCTGTCCTACGAGCAGTTCCGCAAGGTGTTCGAGCGGGAAAAGCCCCAGGTGAGCCTGCTGTTCAACACCAGCGGCGCGGGGTACTTCGCCTACTGCGTCATCGCGCCCCACCTGCTGGAGAGCGGGGTGGGCACCCCCATTGAGGCGGATAACGCCATGACCGAGATCCAGGACTACCTGGCCAAGCGGGAGGAGGCGTCCGGGAAGCGCCGGGTGCTGGTGGTGGACGACTCGCTGACCATGCGCGAGGCCATGAGGAGGCTGCTGGAGAAGGACTACGAGGTGTCGCTGGCCGAGTCGGGGGTGGCCGCCATCCGCACCATCACCCTGGACCGGCCGGACATGGTGCTGCTGGACTACGAGATGCCGGTGTGCGACGGGCGGCAGACCCTGGAAATGCTCCGCTCGGACCCGGCGTTCGCGGACCTTCCCGTGGTGTTCCTCACCGGACGGGGGGACCCGGACGTGGTGCGCAAGCTGCTCGCCCTGAAGCCGATGGGGTATCTGCTCAAATACTTGAAGCCGGAGGAGATCAAAAAGAAAATCGACGGTTTCTTTGAAAAGCTGGCCTGAACGGGCCAAAAAAGCCCGGGACGCGGTGGATATACACCGCGTCCCGGGCTTTTTTCGAACATGGGCCTCAGCCCCCGGCGCGGCGCAGCAGCGCCTCGTGGGAGAAGGCCATGACGGCCAGGATGGCCAGCAGGTAGAGGGGGAAGAGCGCGGGGCTGAGATGCTCGGAGACCAGCCCGAACAGTGGGGGCATCAGGCAGGTGCCCACGTAGGCGCTGGCCATCTGCACGCCGATGACGGCCTGGGATTTGTCCGCGCCGAAGTGGTCGGGGGTGGAGTGGATGACGCAGGGGTAGATGGGGGCGCACCCCAGCCCCACCAGCGCCAGCCCGGCCAGGGCGGCGGATTCGTGGAGGGGAAGCAGCAGCGTGAGCGCCCCCAGGGCGATGAGGCCCTGGCCCAGGCGGATCATCTGGGGGTCGCTGAGCTTCATGGTGAGGAAGCCGCTGAGCGCCCGGCCTGCGGTGATGCCGAGGAAGAACAGCCCCGCGTAGCCTGCCGCCGTCTCCGCCGGGACGCCCCGGTGGAGGTGCAGGTAGCTGCTGCTCCACAAAATGGCGGTCTGCTCCAGGGCGCAGTAGCAGAAGAAGGCGGCCATGACCTCTTTGGCCCCGGGGATGCGGAGGATCTGGCTCAGGGTGAGGGGGCGGGCGTCCTGCTCCGCCCCGCCGCCCGCGCGCTGGTGGACCCGCCACAGGGGCAGCGTGGCCGCCAGGACGGCGGTCAGGACGATCTGGAGCAGGGAGATATAGCGGTAGCCCATCTGCCACCCGGCGGAGCCGGACAGGGCCAGCCCCATGATGTAGGGCCCGATGGCCGCCCCCAGCCCCCACATGCAGTGCAGCCAGCTCATGTGGCGGCTGGCGTAGTGCAGGGCCACGTAGTTGTTCAGCGCCGCGTCCACGCTGCCCGCCCCCAGGCCGTAGGGGATTGCCCACAGGCACAGCCCCCAGAAGGACCCGCTGGCGGAGAAGCCGAACAGGGCGGCGGCGGTCAGCCCCACGCTGGCGGCGGTGACCCGCCCGGCGCCCAGCCTTTTGGTGAGCCGGTCGCTTTGCAGGCTGGACACCACCGTGCCCATGGAGATGATGACGGAGATGATGCCGGCCCAGGAGGTGGGTACGCCCAGCTCGGCGTGCATCACCGGCCAGGCCGAGCCCAGCAGGGAGTCGGGCAGGCCCAGGCTGATGAAGGAGAGGTAGATGACGGCCAGAAGCAGATGTACCATATGCAGGTTCCTCCTTTTGCGCTGGATATGATTATACCAGCGGGAGGGGAAAACATCTATGGGCAAAACCGCCAGATACCGCTGCGCATTTCACGAATTTGCCGGGCGCAGCGCCGTCCCCGGCAGGACGGGCGGTTTTCCGCGCAAAAAAGCTGGCCGCCCCCACTTGACAAGAATGGTTAGCAATGGTAAACTATGGCCGTCACATCGGAAAAAGGAGGCCATGGGAATGCTTTTGAAAGATATCGGGGTGGGCCAAAGCTGCGTGGTGGAGCATATGGAGCTGCCCTTTCAGATCCAGCGGCGGCTGGAGGCGCTGGGCATGACCCGCCGGGCCCAGGTGGCGGTGGTCAACCGCAAGGGCCGGGGGATTTTGATCGTCAAGCTGCGGGGCAGCCGCTTTGCCCTGGGCGAGCAGATCACCAGGAATATCACGGTGAGCGGGGCGGGGGGAGCGGTATGAATCGGAAAGAGGACATGACCATTGGCTTCATCGGCAACCCCAACTGCGGCAAGACCACCCTGTTCAACGCCTACACCGGGGCGAACCTGAAGGTGGCCAACTGGCCGGGGGTGACGGTGGAGAAGGTGGAGGGGGCCATCCGGCGGCACGATTTGAACATCCGGGTGGTGGATCTGCCCGGGGCGTACAGCCTCACCTCCTACACCATGGAGGAGATCGTCTCCCGGCAGTTTATTTTGAGCGACGAGGTGGACGTGATCATCAACGTGGTGGACGCCTCGGTGCTGGAGCGCAGCCTGTACCTCACCCTGCAGCTGCTGGAGCTGGGCAAGCCGGTGGTGGTGGCGCTGAACATGATGGACGTGGTGGAGAAGCGGGGGATGGAGATCGACCTGCACCGCCTGCCTGAGATGCTGGGGGTGCCGGTGATCCCGGTGTCCGCCCGGCGCAGGACGGGGCTGGACGCGCTGCTGCACGCCGCCGCCCACCACAGGGGCTGCGCCGGCCCGGACAGCCTGGTCCACCAGCACCGGCATGTGGGCAGCCACGCCCACGACCACCACCAGGAGTACGCCATGGTGTACTCCGACGAGATCGAGGATCAGATCGACCGCATCATCCCCGCCCTGGAGGAGAAGCACCCCGGCGTCGCCAACCCCCGCTGGCACGCCTTGAAGCTGCTGGAGGGGGACAAGGAGGTGACCGGGCAGTACCCCCTGGACCTGCCCGGCCTGGGGGGGAAGGATTACGAGTCCCGGATCATCAACGAGAAGTACGCCTTCATTGACGAGATCGTGGAGGAGGTGCTTTTGCACAGGCAGCGCCAGGACCGGCTGACGGAGCGGCTGGACGCCGCCCTCACCCACCGCGTCTGGGGCATCCCCATCTTTTTGGGCATCATGGCCCTGGTGTTCTTCCTCACCTTCACCGTGGGCGACTGGATCAAGGGCTATTTTGAGCACACCATCGACGCGCTGTCCCTGCTGGCCCAGCAGGGGATGGACGCCATCGGGGTGGCCCCCATCGTCCAGTCCCTGGTGGTGGACGGGGTGATCGGCGGGGTGGGCACCATCGTCACCTTCCTGCCCAACATCTTCATTTTGTTCCTGGCCCTGGCCTTTTTGGAGGACAGCGGCTATATGGCCCGGGTGGCCTATGTGATGGAGGGCGTCATGAGCCGCCTGGGCCTGTCGGGCAAGGCGTTCATCCCCATGCTGCTGGGGTTTGGGTGCACCGTCCCGGCGCTGATGGCCTCCCGGGCGCTGGAGAGCAGGCGGGACCGCTATAAGGTGATGCTGGTCACCCCCTTCATGAGCTGCAACGCCCGGCTCACCATTTACATCCTGTTTTCCGAGATGTTTTTCGGGGAATACGCCATGCTGGCGGCCTATTCCATGTATCTCATCGGCATTGCGGTGGCCATGCTGGTGTCGGTGGGGCTGCACCTGCTGGACCGGGAGAAGGCGGTGAACTACCTGCTCATCGAGCTGCCCGAGTACAAGCTGCCCGACGCCCGCACCGTGGGCATCTACGTGTGGGACAAGGTGAAGGACTACCTGGGCAAGGCGGGCTCCACCATCTTCCTGGCCACGCTGCTCATCTGGCTGCTGCTGAACTTCGGCCCCCAGGGGTATGACCCGGGCATGTCCGGCGGCTTCGGGGCCATGGCCGGGCGGTGGCTGGTCCCCTTCTTCGCCCCCATCGGGCTGGGCTTCTGGCAGATCGCCGTGGCCCTCATCGCGGGCATATCCGCCAAGGAGGTGGTGGTGTCCAGCTGCGCGGTGCTCTTCGGCATCGTCAACGCCAACTCCCCTGCGGGGATGGAGGCGTTTGCCCAGGTGCTGTCCGGCATCGGCTTCGGGCCGCTCAACGCCTTCTGCCTCATGGTGTTCTGCCTGCTCTACGTCCCCTGCGCCGCCACCCTGGCTACCATTAAAAAGGAGTCGGGGAGCTGGGGCTGGACGGTATTTGTGGCGGTGTTCCAGGTGGCGGTGGCCTGGCTGGTCACCTTCCTGGCGTACCGCGTGGGGCTGATGATTTTATGACGCGATGCGGGGGCCCTCCCATTTGGGAGCGGCCCCCGCATCGTTGTGGCAAAAAATCTCTCGCAAATCGCTCCTGCCGATTGAATCAGTCCTTCCCTAGAATTCCGCCAGGGTGATGGTCCGCCCGCCGTCCAGCCGGGAGGCTTCGGCGGCCAGGGCCATCACATGGCTCTCCACCGAGGCGTCCACCCCGGTGAGCCCCTGGGTCCCGCCCGCCGCGATGAGCTTGCAGAAGCTGGACATCAGCCCGAAGTCGCCGCCGCCGTGGCCGGAGAACTGCCCGCCCTCCTCGTTCAGGTCGATGACCTCCTGGGGCCTGCCGAACCGGCGCAGGATGAGGGCGTTTTTCTCCATATCCCCCTCGATCTCCCCCATGGTGCCGGTGATCTTGATGGTGCGGTGGCAGTCCTGGGTGAAGGCGGTCATGGTGAAGGTGGCGTGGATATTGTCCTGGAACTCCAGGTTCACCGTCTGGTGGTCCACAACGTTGTTGTCGCAGTGGAACACGCACCGGCCGTAGGGCCCCGTGCGCAGGGCGCCGTAGATTTTTTCCTCGTTGGGCTCGCTGGCCAGCACGGCGCAGGGCCAGCGCTTCCCCCGGCCGCGTATGCCGGTGCGGGGGTCGGTGATGTAGATCTTCTCCGCGTCGTAGGGGCACCTGTCCTTGGCGGCGCAGCCGTCCAGGCAGCGTTTTGCGGCCCCCTGGGGGGCGTTTGCCGGGGTGAAGTAGTCCAGCGATCCAAAGCTCTGCACCCGCAGGCAGGGCTTTCCCGCCAGCCAGCGCAGAATATCCATGTCGTGGCAGCTCTTTTGCAGGATCATGGGGCTGGTCTCGTTGGAATTGCGCCAATTGCCCCGGACGAAGCTGTGGGCCTGGTGCCAGTAGGCCACGTGCTCGATGGCGTCGATGGTCTCAATCCGGCCGACCTCCCCCCGGCGCAGCAGGTCCTCCAGGGCGGCGTAAAACCGGGTATAGCGCAGCACGTGGCACACCACCACCGCCCGGCCGGTCTCGTGGGCCTTTTTCTGCAGGGCGCGGCACTGCCCCAGGTCGGGGGAGATGGGCTTTTCCAGCAGGATGTGGTAGCCCTTGTCCAGGGCCTTCAGGGCGGCGGAGACGTGCTGCCGGTCCAGGGTGGACACGATCATCACGTCGGCCAGGCGGGGCTGGGAGAGCAGCGCCTCGTCGCAGGGGAAGCACATTTCGGCGGGTACGCCGAAGCGTTTTTGCAGCAGCTCCAGCCGCTCGGGGCGCACGTCCGCCCCGGCGACGATTTTCATCTCCTCCGGGTGGGCGTGCTGGTAGGGGGCGTAGGCATCCAGGCCCCGGTCCCCGCAGCCGCAGATGGCAAAGGTGACAGGCTGTGACATAGCTTTGCGCTCCTTTCGGTGGCTCGCGCGGGGCGCGCGCCGGTTTTTGGGTATTATATCATACCCGCGGGGATTTTGCACCAGGAAAAGAGGAAAAAATGCGGCGGGGC
>CAPOAR010000054.1:0-21548 GCA_948670295.1 uncultured Oscillospiraceae bacterium
CCTGGGGGCGAACAGGGCCTGCCGGGGGGTGAGGGCGGCCCGGGGCGGCCCCGGCGGGGCCGGAACGGCGGCGCCGGGGCCGGTGGGCCCGGCGCTCCCCAGCGCCTCCTCCAGCCGGGCAAATTCCGCCTCCCCGTCTGCGCAGGTGAGGAAGCACACCACATGGCCCGCGTCCGCCATTTCGGGATAAACCCCCCGCTCCCGCAGGGACCGGGCCAGTGCAAAGCCGTCCGGGCTGGTGAGAACCAGCCGGGCGGGGTCCAGATCCAGGCCGTCCCGCTCCCGCAGGGCGGGCCAGCGGCGGCGGAATCCCTCCACCTGCCGGACGGTATCCCGGTAACGCGCCCCGCCCGCCCCCTCCATGTAATCCCGCGCCCCGTCCAGCCCCGCCATGAGCGCATAGGAGGGCGACGAGCTGCCGTACACCGACCCCCAGCGCTGGAGCTGGGCCAGGGAGAAGCCGTTGGCAAAGAGCAGGGCGCTCTGCCCCGGCGCGGGGAGGGTTTTGTGGGCGGACATGACCACCACGTCGGCGGCCTGGTAGCCGGTGTAGCCCAGGAAGGGCAGATGGGCCCCGTGGGCCCCGTCCACCATCAGCCTGGCCCCATGGGCACGGCACACCCCTGCAATGACGGGGATATCCGACAACACACCGTAATAGGTCGGCGAAGCAATACAAACTGTTTTGATCTCAGGGTGCTCTGCCAGGGTTTTCTCCACCGTTTCCGGCTCAATGGGCCCGGCCACCCCCTCCTCCAGCCAGGGCCGGGGGAGGAACTGGGGCGTCAGGTCCAACAGGGCCAGGGCGTTGAACTGGGAGCGGTGGCTGCCCCGGTCCAGGGCTATGGCCCCGCCCGCCCCGGCCAGCAGGGCCAGCCCGGCGTGGACGCCCTGGGTGGAGCCCCCGGTGAGGAACAGGCAGGCGTCAAAGCCGAGCCGCGCCGCCCACAGCCCCTCCGCCGCCTGGATGGCATCCGGCCCGTCCCCGAACAGGTCGCCGGTGGCGCCGTTTTCTGTAAAATCCAGCTCCGACGGCCAGGGCAGGCCCCCCGGCAGGGGAAAGCCGTGGTGGCCGGGCATGTCCAGCCGCAGGGGGCGGGTGTCCGCCAGCGCCCGGAGGGCGTCGTACAATGGGGTTGGCATGGATCAGCGTCCCTCCAAAAAGGCATGGGCCTTTTGGAGGATATCCCGGTCCGAGGCGTGGGTCAGCAGCTCCAGCGCCCCGGCGGGGGGGAGGAACCGGGCCTCCGCCACCTCCTCGGGCTGGCAGGCGATGTCCCCGCCCCGGGCCCGGGCCAGGAAAAACACCACGTCCTTGGTGACGCCGGGCTTGGGGGAGTAGGTGACAACCTCCCGGAAGCCGTCCACAAAGTCCACAATCAGGCCTGTCTCCTCCATAATTTCCCGCACGGCGGTCTCGTGTTCCGTCTCGTTCCCCTCCACGTGACCCTTGCAAAGGGTGGTGTGCCCCTGGGTGCTCTTCAGGATAAGGTAATAACGTTCCGTATTTTCCTGGCGGAATATGACCGCGCCGCAGCTTTTTTCCCGTTTCATGGCGTCCTCCTCACAGGTCTCCGTGTTCCTTTGCATATGCCTCCAGCTCCGGGGTGGGCCGCCAATACCGCGCCCCCCAGCCCTCGAAGCTCCACTGCTCCATATAGGGATTGCACTCGTAGTCCACATAATACAAAACCTTGTACCGGCACATAAAGTTGGTGGGGAACCAGTCGATATTCAGCCCCGCCCGCCGCAGGGCCCCGGACAGGGCCCGCACCTGCTCCCACTGCCAGGGCTCCACCGCGTCCCGCAGCGCCAGGCGGTAGACGGTTTCGCCGGGGATCAGCTGCTTTAAAAGCCGCTCCTGCCCCCGGTCCGCCTCCAGCAGCGCGGGCAGCGGCACGCCCAGGGCGCGCAGGGTCTCGTAGTCCCGCAGCTCGGCGGCCATCTTGTCCCCAAAGGCGTAGTATTGGCAGGGCTCGTGGTGGATCTGCTTCAGGGCGTACTGCGCCCCGTCCCGCTCCACCAGCCAGGTATAGCCCCCCTTGCCCCTCCCCAGAAGGCCCAGGATGGCGTAATCCTTCCCGTTGAGGGTCAAACTCTCCGGCGCGTCCATCGATCAGTCCTCGTCCGTCTCGTCGCCGGCCAGCTCCAGCAGCCGCATCCCGGCGGTGCCGGTGACGGGCAGGGAGAACACGATGGACTGGGCCTTGGTGTTCAGCCCCGCCTTGTCCATGATGGCGCGCATGATGCGGTTTTTGGTGGCGGTCTTCACCACGATGAACACCATCTCCTTCTCGTTTACCAGGGAGAAGCCCAGAAATTTCTCCGCCTTCTCCATGCCGGTGCCCTTGGCGTGGAGGACGGTGCCGCCCCCTGCCTGCTCCTCCCGGGCGGCGTCCATGATGAGCTCGGTGTGGCCCTGGTTGGCGATGACCACCAGCAGCTCGTACTTGGTGTCCTTCAACGCGCTCTCCTCCCCCGCTTCAAAATCCTGGCCGTCGGTGAGAAAGGCCAGGGGCTTTTTCCCCCCGATGCTGCTCAGGGGGATGATAAAGGCGATGCCCGTGCCGGGCACGTCAATGCTCAGCTCCCGCTGCATGGCCCCCTTTACCGAGCGCCAGGTGGACCGGGTGACCACCGAAAAGGTGACCACCTTCTCCGTCTTTTCCAGGCCGAAATAGTCCAGCAGCTCGCTTCTCGCCGTCCCCGCCCCCAGGGCGCTGAGGGTGACGGCGGCGTTATACTTGGTGAACAGGGCCAAAAACTGCCGCGCCCTGGCCCGCTCGGTGATGGCCACCATCAGATACAGTTCGTTCATAAGGAAGGCTTCCCCACCTTTCTTGCTGCTTGTTGTCACGCTGCGAAGCAGCCAGGACATTCGGTCGCTTTCCCTCCGACTCGGCCTGGTCTCCGGCCCGCTGCGCGGGCCTGCGCTCGGCCTCGCTTCGGTCCAAGCTCCCTCATTGTCCGCTTCTCCGCGCTTATAGCTCAATAATGGCGTCGTCATCCAGCGCGTCGAAGGGCGCCGCCGCCCAGACGCCCGCCCCGGTGCGCTGCCGGGCCTGGTAGACCACCCCCAGCACCTGGATGGCGATGAGGGGGGTCATGGCCACCATAGCCACCACCCCGAAGGCGTCGGTGACGATGTTCCCGCCCACCGCCGCGCACGCCCCCTGGGCAAAGGGGAGCAGAAACGTGGCGGTCATGGGCCCGGAGGCCACCCCGCCGGAGTCAAAGGCAATGGCGGTGAAGATCTTGGGCACAAAGAAGGACAGCACAATGGCGATGGCGTACCCCGGTATGAGAAACCACAGGATGGACACCCCCGTGAGCACCCGCACCATGGCCAGCCCGATGGACGCCGCCACGCCGGCGGACAGCGCCGCCCCCATGGCGGAGCTGGGAATAGCCCCGTCGGTGATCTCCTCCACCTGCCGGTTAAGGACGTAGACGGCGGGCTCCGCCTTGACGATGAAGTAGCCGATGACCATGCCCACCGGGACGATGATCCATGGGTGGGGAAGCCCCGCCATCACCTGGCCCAGGTAGTTGCCTGCGGGCATGAAGCCCACGTTGGCCCCGGTGAGGAAGAACACCAGCCCTACGTAGGTATACGCCAGCCCCACGCCGATCTTTTTCAACGTCCGGGCGGACAGCTTGAGGGAGACGGCCTGGAAAATCCCGAACAGGGCCGTGATGGGCAGCAGGGACACCGCAATCTCCCCCATGTAGGTGGGCAGGCCGCCGCGGAACAGCGCCCACAGCTCCACCGAGTCGGTGATCTCCGGCAGGACGGGGGGCGAATAGGCCCCGTCCCCCGGGTGGAAGATCATCCCCAGGATGAGCACCGCCAGGATAGGCCCGATGGAGCACAGGGCCACCAGGCCGAAGCTGTCGTCGGCGGCGTGGCGGTCATTTCGGATGGCGCAGATGCCCACGCCCAGGGCCATGATGAAGGGCACCGTCATGGGCCCGGTGGTCACCCCGCCGGAGTCGAAGGCCACCGCCAGGAAATCCCTGGGCACAAAGAAGGCCAGGGCAAACACCAGCACATAGGAGCCCACCAGCATGGGGGGTAGGGCCACCCCCAGCAGCATACGCAGCAGGGCCAGCACCAGGAACGCCCCCACCCCCGCCGCCACCGACAAAATCAGCGTCATATTGGGCACCGCGGGCACCTGGCCCGCCAGCACCTGGAGATCGGGCTCGGAGATGGTGATGAGGAAGCCCAGCAGGAAGCCCATCACAATGATGACGCCCAGGCTGCGGCTGCGGGTGACGGCGGAGCCCACCCGCTCCCCCATGGGGGTCATGCTGGCCTCCGCACCCAGGGTGAAGAACATCATGCCCACGATGATCATGGCCGCGCCCAGCAGGAAGCACAGCAGGATGCTGGGGGAGATGGGGGCGGCGCTGAAGCATAGCGCCAGCACGATGCCCACAATGGGCAGCACCGCCCGCAGCGCCTCCAGCAGCTTTTCCTTTAATTTGGGAAGGGAACCGCGCAAACGCCCCACATCCTCTCCGTGGCAAACACTCCACCATTATAATTGTTACCCAGCATTATATCAAAAAAATGGAGGGATGCCAACCGGGTACAGGAAATTTTTAGGCAGTGTCACCAATTCGTCAAAAACGGCGGGAAAATGCGGTTTGCGGTTGTTTTCAGCCGGTTACTATGGTATACTGAATTGTAAGAACCTGTATTCACAGCCGAAACCGCCGGATGGCTGAGGGATTTTTCCGACAGGCAAGGCAAATTTTCGCAGGAATAATTAGGTTTATTTCAAGAAAATTTAACGCCGCATGCCGGGAAAACACCCGGCCAGACGGTGAATTGAGGTTGTGAATACAGGTTCTAATTATCAACACAGGCCACAGCCGGTCCGCCCGGCACAGGGGAGGAGCAATGGAACAAAACAGACAGATCTTCGGCCATCTGCCCAATGGGACGCCCGTGGAG
Organism: uncultured Oscillospiraceae bacterium; assembly: GCA_948670295.1. Taxonomy (GTDB): domain Bacteria; phylum Bacillota; class Clostridia; order Oscillospirales; family Oscillospiraceae; genus Enterenecus. Next base: position 4,964 of record CAPOAR010000054.1, read on the forward strand.
GAGCTCACCCTGCGGGACGGTGCGCTGTCCTGCGGGATCATCACCTATGGCGGCGCGGTGCGCCGGCTGGTCGTGCCCGGCCGGGACGCAAACCCGGTGGACATCGCCCTGGGCTTCGACACATTGGAGGGCTATACCTCCCAGGACAAGTACATGGGCGCCATCGTGGGCCGGTACGCCAACCGCATCGGCGGGGCGCGGTTCACCCTGAACGGCGTGGAGTACCGCCTGGCCGCCAACGACGGGCCCAACTCCCTCCACGGGGGGAGGGCCGGCTTTGACAAGCAGGTGTGGTCGGTGTCGGAGCTGTCCAAAAACCGCGTCACCCTCTCCCTGGACAGCCCCGGCGGGCAGGAGGGCTACCCGGGCGCCCTTTCGGTGCGGGTGACCTACACCCTGGCCCGGGGGGCGCTGAGCATCGGCTACTGGGCGGGGCACACGGGGGACACGGTGTTTAACCCCAGCAGCCACACCTACTTCAACCTGTCCGGCCACCACAGCGGCAGGGTGGAGGGGCAGTATATCAGGCTCAACGCCTCCCGGTATACCCCCACCCTCCCCGGCTCCATCCCCACCGGGGAGCTGGCCCCGGTGGACGCCACCCCCATGGACCTGAGAACGGCCCAGCCCATCGGGGCGCGCATTAACGAGCCCTTCGGGCAGCTCACCCTGGCCGGGGGATACGACCACAACTGGGTGATCGACGGCTGGGACCGGGCCTTGCGCCCCGCCGCCCTGGCCTGGTCGCCTGAGACCGGCATATCCATGGAGGTGTCCACCACCCTGCCCGGGGTGCAGTTCTACACGGGCAATTATCTGGACGGCTGCCCCGTGGGCAAGGGGGGCGCGGTGTACGCCGCGCGCTGCGGCTTCTGCCTGGAGACCCAGTTTTTCCCCGATACCCCCAACCAGCCCTCCTTCCCCTCCTGCGTGCTCCGGGCGGGGGAGGACTACAACAGCAGGACCGTGTACCGTTTCGGTACGCTGGATAACGCCGGGCAGCTTTGACGGCGGGAAGAAAGAAGGAATAGAATGACAGCCAACGAAAAGAAGGAACTTCAGATTGCCGCCTGCAAGGTGCGCATGGGCGTCATCCAGAGCACCCACGCGGCCAAGGCGGGCCACCCCGGCGGGAGCCTGTCCGCCGCCGACCTGTTCGCCTATCTCTATTGCAGGCAGCTGAACGTGGACCCCGCCGATCCCAGGAAGCAGGACCGGGACCGATTCGTCCTCTCCAAGGGCCACTGCGCCCCGGGGCTCTATTCCGCCCTGGCGCTGCGGGGCTTCTTCCCCTGGGAGGACCTGAAAACCCTGCGCCACATCGGCAGCTACCTCCAGGGCCATCCGGACATGAAGTCCATCCCCGGGGTGGATATGTCCACCGGGTCGCTGGGCCAGGGGATCTCCGCCGCCTGCGGCATGGCGCTGGCCGCCAAAAAGCAGAACAACCCCTGCCGGGTGTACGCCCTGCTGGGGGACGGCGAGATCCAGGAGGGCCAGGTGTGGGAGGCGATGATGTTCGCCCACCACTACGCCCTGGACAACCTGTGCGCCGTCATCGACAACAACGGTCTGCAAATCGACGGGCCGGTGGACCAGGTGATGAGCCCCTATCCCATTTTGGACAAGCTGCGCGCCTTCGGCTGGGAGGCGGTGGAGATCGACGGCCACGATTTTGACCAGATGGAAGCCGCCTTTGCCCAGGCGGGGACGGTGAAGGGCCGCCCCTTCGCCATCGTGATGAAGACCACCAAGGGCAAAGGGGTCAGCTTTATGGAAAACCAGGCGGGCTGGCACGGCAAGGCCCCCAACGACGAGCAGGCCGAGGCGGCGCTGGGTGAGCTGGGCGCGGTGCTGGCCGGATTGGAGGCGGTGTAAATGGCGGACACGAAGAAGATCGCCACCCGGCAGGGGTACGGCGAGGCCCTGCGGGAGCTGGGCGCGGCCCACGACAATGTGATCGTGTTCGACGCGGACCTGGCAGGCTCCACCCAGACCGCCATGTTCGCCAAGGCATACCCGCAGCGCCACATCAACTGCGGCATCGCCGAGGGGAACATGATGGCCGCCGCCGCCGGCGCAGCCGCCATGGGCATGGTGGCCTTCGCCTCCTCCTTCGCCATGTTTGCCGCCGGCCGGGCCTTCGAGCAGGTGCGCAACTCCATCGGCTACCCCAGGCTGAACGTGAAGATCGGCGCCTCCCACGGGGGCATCTCCGTGGGGGAGGACGGCGCCTCCCACCAGTGCCTGGAGGACTTCGCCCTCATGCGCTCCATCCCGGGCATGGTGGTCATGTCCCCCGCCGACGCGGTGGAGGCCAAGGCCATGGTGCGCGCCGCCTATGAGCGGCAGGGCCCGGTGTATATGCGCTTTGGCCGCTCCCCGGTGCCCGTGTTCCACGACGAGGAGACCTTCCGCTTTGAGATCGGCAAAGGCGAGGTCATGCGGGAGGGCACGGACATCGCCATCATCGCCAACGGCCTGCTGGTGGCCGAGGCGGTGGAGGCCGGCAGGCTGCTGGCGGAGCAGGGCGTGTCCGCCCGGATCATCAACATGGCCACCATCAAGCCCCTGGACGAGGAGCTGGTGCTCAAGGCCGCCCGGGAGTGCGGGAAGATCGTCACATGCGAGGAGCACTCCGTCATCGGCGGGCTGGGGGAGGCGGTGTGCTCCCTGCTCAGCGAGACGCTCCCCACCCCCGTCAAGCGCATCGGCACCCCCGACGTGTTCGGCCACTCCGGCCCCGCGGCGGCCCTGCTGGAGGAATTCGGGCTGTGCGCGGCCAACATCGCCCAGGTTGCCCAGGCGTTTGCCAAGGGCTGATAGACCATCCCGCTGTGTCCCCGGCTTTGAGGCCGGGGACACATTTTTTAATTTGGATTGGTGTGCCGGAATTTTTAAAACTGTGGAATTCACGGGAGAAAAGCTCTTGACAACGCTTTATGTAAACCTGGCTATGCAGGAAAACTCTCACCCCGGCCCTGCACAGGGCTGTGGAAGTTTGTGTGGAAGTTGTGGAAGCCTTGTGGAACAATATTTTTCCAAAAATTGGTTTGCAGGATGCAGGGCCAGCCCGGCCCCGGAGGGCCCGGTTTATTTTCTCCGATTTACCCAAAATAATTATGGACCGCAGGGCCGCGGCGGAAAAACTGCCGCCGGACGGAACTAAGTTCCGACCGGCGGCAGTCCGTATCTGTATTCAGAAGCTGTACCAATAGGCGCTGTTTGAACATTGACGGTGTGCCCGGCGGCGAGGGATTTTTTCGCCGGACAAGGCGATTTGGGCCGCATTGGTTCAGCTTCTCAGTGCAGCAGGGTGTTCTCCCGGCTTACGGCGTCCAGCGAACCGCCGGTGGAAAAGTACTGGGCCAGGATGCCCGCCGCCAGCTCCGCCAGGGAGCCGCCCGCGTCGCCGCCCTCCGCCACCAGGCACAGGGCGATCTGCGGGTCGTCATAGGGGGCGAAGCACACAAACACCGCGTTGGTGGAGGCCGCCTTGGCGGAGGTCTCGGCGGTGCCCGTCTTACAGCCCACCTCCACCGGCAGGGGGTCGAACCACCGGGCCATGGTGTAGGTCTTGGACAGGTCGTACATACCCTGGAGCACCGCGTCCAGCTCCTCCTCCTCAATGTCCACAGTATGCAGGGGGGCCGCCTCATAGCTCTGGGTCACCTGGCTGTAGTCGCTGGATTTGAACTCCTTGAGCAGGTGGCAGGCGTAGTGGTTGCCGCCGTTCACCAGGGTGGCGATATAGTTGGCCAGCTGGAGGGGGGTGAACTGGTTGGTGCCCTGGCCGATGGAGGCGCTCATGGTGTCGCCGTCATACCAGGGCAGGTTGAAGTGGGCGTTGGTCTCCGGCCCGGCTACCCAGCCCTTGTACTCGGGGATCTCGATGCCGGTGTACTCCCCCAGGCCGAACTTCTGGGCGTATTCCTGGAGGGTCTTGATGCCGGTGCGCCGCCCCACGTCGTAGAAGAAGATATTGCAGGAGTCCTTGATGGCGTTGGTGATGTTCTCGACGCCGTGCCGCCCGGGCCACAGCCAGCAGTTGGGCTGGGAGGCCGGGTCGTCGTAAAAGCGGTATTTGCCGGTGCACTCCACCTTCTCCCGGACGGAAATGGCGCCGGAGGACAGCGCCGCCACGGCGGTGAGGGGCTTGAAGGTGGAGCCCGGGGCGTACAGGCCCATGGTGGCCCGGTTGTTCAGGGGCCAGCTCTCGTCGCTCTGGAGCTGGTTGTAGTTCTCCCGGAAGGAGGCCAAGTCGTAGGTGGGGTAGGAGGCCAGGGCCAGCACCCCGCCGCTCATGTCCACCACCGCGGCGGCCATGCCCTTGACGGGCTCCGGCTCCCCGTCCTCCCCCACCTTGACCTCCTGGCGGGCGGCATACTGGGCCAGCAGGTCCTCGGTGGTGGCCTGGAGGGTGATATCCATGGTGAGCACCACGTTGTCCCCCGGCTCTGGCTTCTTCCGCCACTCCTGGCTGACGGTGTTGCCGGCGCTGTCCTTTTCGATGAGCCGGGTGCCGCTGGCGCCGTGGAGCTGCTCCTCAAAGGCCAGCTCGATCCCCTCCACCCCCACAGTGGCGTCCATGGAATAGTCCAGCTCCTTATAATGCGCCCAGTTGTCCGGATTGATTTTGCCGGTGTAGCCCAGCACATGGGCGGCGTAGCTTGTCTCATACCTCCGGGCGGTGGCGGTCTCGATGCGCACCCCCGCCAGGGCGTTCTCCTTCACCTTGGAGATAAAGGTGATATCCACCCCCCGGGCGAACACATACTGGCTGTTGTCCACCTCATGCCGGCGCAGGTACAGCTCGTAGAGCACCCCGGCCAGCTCCCGGTTTTCCTGGGTAATGCCGCCCCCCTGGTCGGTGAGACCCAGACCCTGTCCGGCCGCGCCCATCATCCCGGCCAGCTCCGGGCGCTCCAGCCGGGGGCGGGGCGTCTTTTCAATCAGCCCGAAGGTCTGGCACATCAGGGTGAGCAGCTCCCCGGCGGTGAGGTTGGACTTTTCCGCCTTCTGCACCCAGCCGCACTTCTCCGCCAGCCTTCCCAAGGCGGTCTTGTTGAAAACGGCCTCCCCCTTCTCATCGACGGCGGGGTTCCCCTCCTCATCCACAGCCTGGGAGGCCAGGGGGATATCGGCGGTATAGCCCCACGGGGCGCTCCGGGAGATGGGCAGGCTGTCGGCCCACTCCACCCCCTCCTCCCGGCAGATCTCCAGCAGGCGGGTGAGGATATCCAGCCGGTCCGAGCCCATGGCGTTCCAGTCCAGGGTGACGTAATAGCTCACCTCGTTGGTGACCAGCACCCGGCCGTAGCGGTCCAGGATCTCTCCCCGGACGCTGTTCACCACCTCGGTCTTGGGCACGCGCACGCTGGAGTTGGCGCGGTAGCTGGCGCCGCTGACAATCTGGGTCTGATAGAGCACGGCCACAAAGCCCGCCAGCACCGCGCAGAAGATGGTGATGAGCAGGTTGGTGCGCAGCTTGAGGCGGCGGGCCTCCCGTTCCGCCTTCTCCTCCTGGATGTGGGCGGGGTCAAAGGGGTTATTCATGGTATATCCTCCCGTAGTTAACGCAGCAGAACCGCCCCGCCCAGTACACCGGCAGGGCCAGGGCCAGGGTCCATACAAGCTCGGGCGCCGCCACCCGCAGCAGCACCTCCAGGGGCGCGGTGCGCTGGAGCAGGCGCACGCCCACCGTCCACCCCTCCCACAGCACCACGGCCGCCACCGAGCAGATCATATGCCCCAAAGCGTCCCGCCGGAGAAGGTACTGGGTGGTGAGCCCCGCCGCCCACCCGATGGCGGCCAGGGAAAACACGCAGCCCGGCCCCAGGTAGCCCAGGGCGGACATTACCGCCCCGCACGCCCCGCCGTACACCGTGCCGAAGCCCGCGCCCTCCAGCGTGCCCCCGGCCACCGCCAGAACGGGCAGCAGCAGGGGCAGGGGGATGGGCAGGGGCCCCAGCACGTAATAATTCACCACCGCCACCGCCAGCAGGGCGGTGAGGTAGGCGGTCCATTTCAAGATTTTATCGTGTCGGGTCATGGGGAATCCCTCTTTAAGTCAAAGCATGTTTCTAGGCCCCGCGGCGGCTGGGCTTTTGTCCTCGCTCCAGTCCATCCGCGCTGCTCACGACGGCTCCGCGCTCAGTTCCTTGTCACGCTGCGCACCCTCCGCCACGCCGGTTAAGCCGCTGCGGCTGCGCGCGCCGTTTGCCGGGCCTTTGGCCCGCCAAGCCGTCCACTCCGCTTCGCGTCTTAACCGCCTGCTCCCGGGTGCTCCGCGCTCAGTTCTCCAAACAGCGCCCAGGTGGAGCAGTCCGTGATGCGGATGTCCGCAAACCGCCCGATGAGGGCGGCATCCCCGCTCAGGTGCACCAGCCGTCCCCCCGCCGTCCGGGCGGTGAGGTTATTCCGGGGGTCCTCCCCCGCGCCGTCGATGAGGCAGCGCTGCACCGTGCCGATATAGGCCCGGTGCTTTTCCAGGGAAATGCGGTTTTGCACCTCCACCAGCCGGTCGAAGTTGGCGGATTTCTCCGCCTTTGTCATGGGGTCGGGCAGCTCCGCCGCCGGGGTGCCCTTCCGGGGGGAGTAGATGAAGGTGAACAGCGCGTCAAAGCGCACCTCCTCCATAAGGGAAAGGGTGTCCTCAAATTCAGGGGTGGTCTCCCCGGGGAAGCCCACGATCACATCCGAGGTGAGCACCACGTCCGGGAGCCGCGCGCGCAGGGCGGCCACCTTTTCCAGGTACTGCTCCCTGGTGTACCGCCGGTTCATGGCCCCCAGCACCCGGGTGTTCCCCGACTGGAAGGGCAGGTGGATCACCGGGGCCACCTTCGGGCACCTTGCCATCACGTCAAAGAGCTTTTCCGTGGCGTCCTTGGGGTGGCTGGTCATAAACCGCAGCAAAAACTCGCCGGGAATGCCTGCGGCCCGCTCCAGCAGGGTGGGGAAGTCCCAGCCCCCCTCCAAATCCTTGCCGTAGGAGTTCACGTTCTGCCCCAGCAGGGTGATCTCCTTGTACCCCTGCGCCGCCAGCGATTGGATCTCGTCCAGAATGGCCTTGGGCTCCCGGCTGCGCTCCCGGCCCCGGGTGTAGGGCACAATGCAGTAGGAGCAGAAGTTGTTGCAGCCGTACATGATGGACACCCATGCCTTCAGCTTCCCCGAGCGGCGCACGGGCAGGCCCTCGGCGATGGCGCCCTCGTCCCGCTCCGTCTCGAAAACCCGCCCCCGGCGCAGCATCACCCGGCGCAGGAACTCCGGGAAGCGCCACAGCTGCTGGGGGCCGAACACCAAATCCACGTGGCGGTAGGATTGGCGCAGGCGCTGGGCCACGTGGGGCTCCTGGGCCATGCAGCCGCACAGGCAGATGATCTGCTCCGGGTTGCGCCGCTTGCCGTGGACCAGCGCGCCCACGTTGCCGAACACCCGCTGCTCGGCGTGCTCCCGGATGGCGCAGGTGTTGATGACGATCACATCCGCGCCCCGGTCGGTGTCCGTGATCTGGTAGCCCATTTCGCACAGCATCCCCCGCAGCAGCTCGGAGTCCGCCTCGTTCTGCTGGCAGCCGTAGGTGTCCACATAGGCCAGCGGGGGGGTGGGGCGCTGGGCGTTGTGCCGGCGCAGCCCGGCGCAGTATTCCTTTTGGCGCGCGATGTCCTCAGGGGGGATGACGGGAGTGGTTCGTTTCAAGGGTATGGACCTCCAATAATCTTTGTGGGATAAGCCGGGAAAGTTTTTCTTGACAGGCGTTATGTCACCCTTAACAGGGGGAAAAGGGATTGTTGAAAACTCTGTGCAAGTTGTTGAAAACTGTGGAACAGCGGGGCTTCCCGCCAATCGCCCGCCGGGGCGGAAAAACGCGGCAGGTCACTTTTTGGGGTGAAAAACTGGACAAAGGCGGGCGGAGGAAATAATCCGTCCGGGCGGCGCCTGGGTTGGCCTCTATCCGTTGAGCCTCGTCGGCGCAAAGTCCGCTCGACTTCGTTTCCCGCTGCGCGGAAAACTGCGTCCGCTTCCTTGCGCCTCCTCTCCAAACGGCACCCGCTGCGCTGGGCTGCCGTTTGGGGGCCGCCTCCGGCGGCCTTATTTGTTTAACCTTGCCGCCACTACCCGCGCCGCTTTCACGCCGGATGCCCCCGCCTGGGCCAAGCCTCTTGTGACGCCCGCGCCGTCGCCCACGGCAAAGAAGCCGGGCAGGGCGGTCTCCAGCTCGCCCGACAGCCTGATCCGCGCGGAGTAGAACTTCACCTCCGCCCCGTAGAGCAGGGTGTCGTAGTTGGCGGTGCCGGGGGCCAGCTTGTCCAGGGCGTAGATCATCTCAATGATATCGTCCAGCTGCCGCTTCGGCAGGGCCAGGGACAGGTCGCCCGACACCGCCGCGGTGAGGGTGGGCCGGACGAAGGACTTGCTCATCCTGTGGTCGTTGCTCCGCCGCCCGCCCACCAGATCGCCGAAGCGCTGCACCAGCACGCCCCCCGCCAGCATGTTGGACAGCGAGGCGATGTGCTTGCCGTAGCGGTAGGGCTCGTTGAAGGGTGAGGTGAAGCGGTTGCTCACCAGCAGGGCGAAGTTTGTGTTTTCGCTGCGCAGGGCGGGGTCGGAGTAGGAGTGGCCGTTGACGGTGTTGATCCCCTCCACGTTCTCCGCCACCACATGGCCATAGGGGTTCATGCAGAAGGTTCGCACCTGGTCGCCGTACTGCTTGGTGCGGTAAACCAGCTTGGATTCGTACACCACGTCGGTGATGTGCTCGAACACCGTGGCGGGCAGCTCCACCCGCACGCCCACGTCCACCTGGTTGTTCAGCAGCTCCAGCCCCAGCCCCTTGCACTGGTTGGCGAACCACTCCGCCCCGGAGCGGCCCGGGCCTGCGATGAGATAGGGGGCGGTATACCGCGCCCCGCCCTCCGTCACCAGGGTGTACACGCCGTCCCTTGCCTCAATGGACGCCACGGCGGTGTTGAACAGGAAGGTATGCCTGTCCCGGATGGCCTCATAGATGCTGGTGAGGATTTTCAGGTTGTTTTCCGTCCCCAGGTGCTTGCACTGGGCCTGGAGCAGGTGCAGGTCATATTTCAGCGCCTCCCGCTCCAGCGCCCTGGCCTGGGGGGTGGAGGTGGAGTACACCTCGGTGGTGGCGCCGTGCTTCACGTTGAGGCTGTCCACATAGCCGATGAGGTCCATGACCTCCCCCTGCTCCAGGAAATCGGTGAGCCAGCCGCCAAAGGCGGTGGTGAAGTTGAATTTCCCGTCGGAGAAGGCCCCCGCCCCGCCAAAGCCGCACATGGTACCGCACACCCTGCACTGGACGCAGGCGCGGACCTTGCCCGCCACGATGGGGCATTGGCGGCGGTAAATATCCGCCCCCTTATCCACCACCAGCACCCGGGCGGAGGGGCATTTCAGCGCCAGCTCATAGGCGGCGTAGATGCCGGCCTCGCCGGTGCCCAGGATCATCACGTCGTAATTGGTATTCATACTGCGGCTCCTCTCTTGGCTGTGGGCATATACGGACAGTATATTGTACCATGGAACACGCCCCGGCGCAAGGGCGCAATTTCGCCGCCCCCGGAGGGGCGGCCGCCATCAAAACGCTATCACTTCCAGTTGAGCGCCCCGCCCTCCGGCGGGGATGGCCGCCCGGTCTTGAACCGTGGAGCCGGTTGTGATAAAATAGAACATACGCCGATGGTTTTGGGGGCTTTCTCATGAAAAATATAAACGCGGTTTTGTCCGCCCTGCTGGCGGGGACGGCCCTGGCCGCGGCCGACACCCTGATCCGCACCCATACCCACACCCACCGGCACACCTTTGCCCACACCCACGGCGGCTCGACCCATACCCACACCGTCACCCACGCCCACCCCCATAACCATTACATCACGGACGGGCGGCATGGCCACCGCCACACCCAGGCGGAGCTGGAGCGTGCGCCGGGCGCGGAGCACATCTGACCGCCGCCGGGCGGGCGCCGCTGCGGCGCGGGCCATTCCAGCCCGGGGCGGCGGCAGAGCCCGGCAGTTTGTCCATTGGCGGCCCCGCGCCGCAGGGAGGTCTCTATGAAGCCTGACATTTTAGTGGTCTGCGGCCCCACGGCCTCGGGTAAGACCGCCCTGGCGGCGGAGCTGGCCCTGCGCCTGGACGGGGAGGTGGTGTCCGCCGATTCCATGCAGGTCTACCGCCGCATGGATATCGGCACCGCCAAGCCCACCCCAGGGGAGATGCGTGGCGTCCCCCACCACATGCTGGACGTGGCCGACCCGTGGGAAAACTACTCAGTGGCCCGGTATGTGGAGGACGCCGTCCCCATCGTGGACGGCATCCTGGCCCGGGGACGGCTGCCCATCGTGGCGGGGGGGACGGGGCTGTACATCGACAATCTGGCGGCCGGGCGGCGGTTCGCCCCCTTCCAGCCGGACAGCGGGCTGCGGGAGGAGCTTCAGTCCCGCGTTCGGACGCAGGGCCTGCCCGTCCTGCGGGAGACGCTGGAGCGGGTGGACCCGGACGCCGCCGGGCGCATCCATCCCAATGATGAGAAGCGCACCCTCCGGGCGCTGGAGGTCTACCTGTCCACAGGGAAGACCATCACCCAGCACAACCGGGAAAGCCAGGCCCTGCCCAACCGCTATACCCCCCTCACCATCGCCCTGAATTTCACGCAGCGCCCCTGGCTGTGGGAGCGCATCGACCGCCGGGTGGACGAGATGATGGCCCGGGGGCTGGAGGGGGAGGTCCGGGGCCTGCTGGACGCCGGGATCCCCCGGCAGTGCACCGCCATGCAGGCCATCGGCTATAAGGAGATCGCCGGCGCCCTCTGCTCGGGCCGCCCGGCCCGGGAGGGGGCGGAGGAGGTCAAGCTGCGCTCCCGGCAGTACGCCAAGCGGCAGCTCACCTGGTTTCGCCGCAACCGGCAAGCCTATTGGGTGAATTGGGAAAAAATTCCTGATTTGTCCGCCGCCGCCGATTTTTCGACAGAACTTGTCAGGGAGAGTGGGTTAAGATAAATACACACAAGCGCGAGACCGGGCGGGCTTTGTCACGTTCGGATTGGCCGCGCTGCCGGGCCGCTTTCGCTGCGGCCCGGGCTGGCCGTCCCCGCGCTTCCAAGAAAGAAGGAGTGTATTAAAATGAGCCTTACATCCACTGTCTCCGTCTCCAAGCAGCCCAACGTACAGGACGCTTTTTTGTCCGCCGCCCGCCGCCTGGCCGCCCGGGTCACCGTATTCCTCATGAACGGCTACCAGCTGCGGGGGGTCATCACCGCCTTTGACCCCTATGTGGTGGTGGTGGTGTCCGACGGCAGGCAGCAGGTGATCTACAAGCACGCCATCTCCACCATCGCCCCGGAGCATCCGGTGGAATTAGAAGCGTGAGGATAGCCGCGCAGGGGAGCTTGGAGCGCAGCGAGGGCAAAAGCCCAGCCGCCGCATGGCGGAGGCGGGTTTTGCCCGAGGCGCAGCGAAAGCGACCCGGCCGCGCGGCCAATCCGAACGTGACAGCAAGAAGCGTGAGGATAGGCACATAGGCCCGGATGGACCGCAGCGAGGGGTAAATCCCAGGCGGACACGGTCCGCCGGATTTGCCCCGAGGCGGAGGGAAGCCGGGCCGTGTATGTGCCCAATCCGAACGTGACAGCAAGACGCGTAAGGACACCCTCGCGGCCCGCCCTCCGTCAGGAAACAGAAAGATAAAGGATTGATCCCATTGAAGGAAAGCACCCTGGCCACCAAAATCATGATTGCCATCCTCTGCCTGGGGGTGGCGGCCTATCTGGCCATCTACCTCGTCCGGGGCTGGAAAGCGGAGCTGGCCACCACCCGGGCCTACACCCACTCCATCGACGTGGGGCAGGAGGCCCAGGGCATCCTGGTGCGCACTGAGATCCCCCTGGCCGGCGGCAGCGGCTATGTGGACCAGATCCTGCCCGAGGGGGCCAAGGCCGCCGCCGGGGACGCGGTGGCCCTGCTGTACGGCGACCCCTCCGCCCTCACCACCCGGCAGTCCATCCGGACGCTGGAGGCGGAGATCGAGCAGCTCCAATACGCCCTGGGGGACCGGGCCCAGAGCGCCGACGCCGCCCGGCTGGACCAGCAGGTCATCTCGTCTATTGTCTCCCTGCGCTCCCTGGCCGCCGGGGGGGACCTGACGGGGCTGGACGACTGCGCCCTCAACCTGCGCTCCATGGTGTTCAAGCGGGACTACGCCTATGGGGACACCGGGGCGGCGGAGCAGCTGGGCCAGCTCATCACGGACAAGCAGGCCCAGCTGGCCGAGCTTTACCGCTCCCTGAACCAGGTGTCCACCACCGTATACGCCCCCACCTCCGGCATCTATTCCGCCGGGACGGACGGCTGGGAGGGCGTCGTCACCCCCGCCATGCTGGACAGCCTCACCGCCGGCGACCTGGACGGGCTGCTCCAGCAGCAGCACAGCCCCGCCTCCGGCTCGGTGGGCAAGCTCATCACCGATTCCACCTGGTACTACGCCGCCCTGCTGGACGGCGTTGACACCGGCCTCCAGTCCGGCCGGCGCTATACCCTCAGCTTCTCGGGCGACTACTTCGGCCAGCTGGTCATGACCCTGGAGCGGGTGGCCCTGGACGGGGACAGGACGCTGGCCATATTCTCCTGCCGCTCCCATCTGGCGGACACCACCCTGCTGCGGGTGCAGACGGTGGACGTGGTTACCCAGACCCTGGAGGGCATCCGCGTCCCCCGCCAGGCCCTGCGGGTGGAGACGGTGGAGGAGACCGCCGAAGACGGCTCCATCCGCCATGTGAACCGCTACGGCGTGTTCACCGTGGTGGGCGCACAGGCGGAGTGGCACGAGGTAGAGGTGCTGTACACCGACGAATCCTACTATCTGGTCCGGCCCGCCGACCCGGCGGCGGCCTCCCGCCTGCGGGCGGGGGACGAGGTGATTTTCAACTCCTCCGGCATCTACGACGGAAAAGTAGTGCGCTGAGCCGTCGTGAGCAGCGCGGGTGGACTGGAGCGAGGGCAAAAGCCAAAGGCCCGGATGGGTTTTGCCCGAGTGGTCAGGAAGCCGCGCGTCGCCAACAGGCAAAGCGCAGCAACATCTGGAGGCTGGTCTACATGGATTTAAAGGAAAACATCGCCCGGGTGCGCGCCCAGCTGGACGAGGCCGCCCGGGCCGCCGGGCGGGACCCCTCCCAGGTCACCCTGCTGGCCGCCACCAAGACCCAGGGGCAGGAGGCCATCCGGGCCGCCATCCGGGCGGGCGTCACCGTATGCGGGGAGAACCGGGTGCAGGAGCTCACCGCCCACCTGGAGGAAGGCGCCTATGAGGGGGCCCAGGTCCACTTTATCGGCCACCTCCAGACCAACAAGGTGAAGTACGTGGTGGGCCGGGTGGCGCTGATCCACTCCGTCTCCTCGGAAAAGCTGCTGCGCGCCATCGCCCAGCGCGCGGACGCCCTGGGGCTGGTTCAGGATATTTTGCTGGAAATCAACCTGGCGGGGGAGGCGTCCAAGTCCGGCTTTTCCCCCCAGGCCGCCTGCTCCGCCGCCCGGCTGGCCGCCGGCCTGGAGGGCGTGCGGCTGCGCGGGCTGATGTGCATCCCCCCGCGGGCCGTCCGGCCGGGGGACAATCTCCCATATTTTCAAAAATTACGCCGGTTAGCTGTTGACATAACGCGGGAAATGTTAGATAATAGCAGAGATATGGACGTGCTTTCCATGGGGATGAGCGGCGACTACGCCGACGCCGTTGCCGCGGGCTCCACCTGTGTGCGGGTGGGCTCGGCTCTGTTCGGCCCCCGCCCGCCTATGTCATCTACTCACGATTGAAGGGAGACCCGTCTATATGAGCTTATTCGATGAACTCAAGCGCCTGGCCCGCCCCTATGAGGACGAGGAGGAGGACGACTATGAGGAGGACTTCACCCCGGTGAACAGCGGCATCAAGGAGCTCCCCCGGGAGCGCGACCGCGACAGGGACCGGGACAGGGAGCGCGATACCGACCGCCGCAGCGGCAACAAGGTGGTCAATATCCACACCACAACCCAGCTCCAGGTGGTGCTGGTCAGCCCCACCCGGTTTGAAAACGCCAGCGAGATCGCCGACCACCTGCGGGACAAGCGCACCGTGGTGCTCAACCTGGAGCAGACGGACAAGAACATCGCCCGCCGCCTCATCGACTTTTTGTCCGGCGTGGCCTACGCCAACGAGGGCACCATCAAAAAGGTGGCCCTGTCCACCTATATCATCACCCCCTACAACGTGGAAATTTTGGGCGACCTCATCGACGAGCTGGAAAATAACGGACTGTACTTCTGAGATAGAGATAAGGGGGACTTTACGCTATGATGACTCCGCAGGAGGTGGCCAGCCACTCCTTTGCAAAGGCCACCCTGGGCGGGTATAACCTGGCCCAGGTAGACGAGTTTCTGGACGCGCTCACCGAGGACTATGCCGCCCTTTACAACGAGAACGCGATCTTGAAGAACAAATTAAAGGTGCTGTCCGACACGGTGGAGGAGTACCGCGCCACCGACAACGCCATGCGTAAAACCCTGCTGGCCGCCCAGAAGATGGCGGACGACATGGTGGCGGACGCCAAGAAAAAGCAGGCGGAGCTGGTGGGCGAGGCGGAGCAGGACGCCCACAAGCGGGTGGAGGAGCTGCAAAAGGCGGTGAAGGCGGAGGAGTTCCGGCTGAAAAAGGCCCAGGAGTCCACCGCCGCCTATGTGCGCAAGCTGGCCAAGGCCCACGATGAGGAGATGGCGTTCCTGTCCAACCTGGGCCAGCTGGTCCCCCCTGAAATGGCCCCCGCCAAGGGCAGCGACCCCTCCGAGGACATTAAGGCCGCCCTGGCCGCCCAGATCCGCCAGGAAGAGGAGGAGCCCCAGCCCCAGGCCGCCCCGGAAAAGCCCGCCCCCCGGCTGGTGGCGGTGGGGCCGGACGACGACGTGCCCCCCATGCCCGACGACCTGGAGCCCCTGTCCGGCCAAGGCCAGGACGAGTTCGAGCTGGACCCGGACGCCACCAGGCGGTATTCCGACCTCCAGTTTGGCAAGGACTACGAAATTCAATAAAGCAAAGGCCCGCCGGGAATCCGGCGGGCCTTTTTGCCGCTATTCTGCCTTTATCCCGTCCTGACAGCCATAGCGGTACATCAATTCTCCGCATGCCCGGGAAAACTCCTCAAACCCGCTGACCAGCAATTCAAAATCCGGGTCGGTATCCGGGTTCACCCCCATCCTCTCGCACAGGCGGTTGCGCGCCTTATAGACCTGCCTGGCCAGCGGCCCCAGCGCGCCCTCCATGGAGGATTCATCCCGCACCCACGGGCACACATCCGGTTCAATGAAGCCATTGATTTTGTTGTAGATCATTTCCCAGCGTGCTTCGTCTTGCATAATCATTACCCCCTTCATGTTTGCTACAATATTGTAGCATATCCTCATCTGAAATGCAACAAAATAGTAGCATCATTTTGAGGAGTGATGCGCTATTTTATTTCAAAGAATTGAAGATCTTCGCATTGATGCCGACAAGACCCAACAAGAAATTGCGGACTTGCTGAACTGCCAGAGGGAAGTATACAGACGCTATGAAAAGGGTACTTTTGATATTCCGCTTTGGGCATTGATTAAGCTGGCCGTCTATTATGAAACGAGTACCGATTATATCCTGGGACTTACAGATACAAAGACAGCCTACCCCAAATCAAAGAGGTAGGCCGGGGGATGCTGTGGCGGCGCGCCCGGCGCACCCCTGAGGCGCGGGCAGTGGACAGGGGCTGTTCCCAATGACCAGATACAAGCGGCAGCGCCAATAGGGGCCGCCCAGTCCCGGGCCGGGGCGCCGGAAGGGTAAGGCGAAACCCAGCGTATAGGGCTCTCCCGTAATGGGGTACATAGGGGCAAAGCCCCTATGCGCGCTCTTTGGTCACTTTCTCTCGCGTGAGAGAAAGTGACCCCCCGGAGTGCATCCCCCGAAGGGCGTCCCCCGGACAGGGGACAAAAAAGCAGGCCCCCTGCCTTGCGGCAGAGGGCCCGTTAACGGTTTTGGGCGAAAGATTACTTGTGGTCCACGCTGTACATGTGCTTGATGAGCTCCAGCACCTTGTTGGAGTAGCCCATCTCGTTGTCATACCAGGACACGACCTTCACGAAGGTGTCAGTGAGGGCGATGCCGGCCTTGGCGTCGAAGATGGAGGTGCGGGGATCGCCCAGGAAGTCGCTGGACACCACGTCCTCGTCGGTGTAGCCCAGGATGCCCTTCAGCTCACCCTCGGAGGCGGCCTTCATGGCGGCGCAGATCTCATCGTACTTGGCGGGCTTGGCCAGATTGACGGTCAGGTCCACCACGGACACATCCAGGGTGGGCACGCGCATGGACATGCCGGTCAGCTTGCCGTTCAGGGCGGGGATGACCTTGCCCACGGCCTTGGCCGCGCCGGTGGAGGAGGGGATGATGTTGCCGGAGGCCGCGCGGCCGCCGCGCCAGTCCTTCATGGAGGGGCCGTCAACGGTTTTCTGGGTGGCGGTGGTGGAGTGCACGGTGGTCATCAGACCGTCGGTAATGCCGAAGTTGTCGTTGAGCACCT
>CAPOAR010000055.1:0-21340 GCA_948670295.1 uncultured Oscillospiraceae bacterium
CCCAGCCGCCGCGCAGCGGAGGCGGGTTTTGCCCGAGACGGAGGGAAGCCGCGCGCTGCGAGCAGGCGCAGCACGACTAATTTAGGTTGCGGAGCCGTTGTGAGCAGCGTGGATGGACCGAAGCGAGGGGAAAAGCCCAGCCGCCTCGCAGGATGCTGCTCTGCTTCTTCGGCTCTGCGGCCCCGATACGGAGCAGTACCGGAATTTTGTCACAGTTCAAAAACCAACGCTTCCAGCCCGGCGCGGTCCAGCACCGTCACCGTGCGGTAGCCCAGCGCCAGCAGTCCCAGGGCGGACAGCTCGCCCAGCACCCGGCTCACGGTCACTCTGGACAGGCCCACCGCCTGGCCGATGCCCTCGTGGGTGGCGCGAAGGGGGCCGGACTCGGCTGGGGGCTGGGACAGCAGCCATCGGACTACCCGCTGGCGGGCGGGCAGGGAGGAGGATTCCACGTGGTCGCTGAGCAGCCGCACCGTCCGGGCCAGATGCTGGAGCATGGGCAGGGCCAGCTCCGGGTGGCGCTGAAAGGCGGCATCCAGCTGGGCACGGCTGATGGCCAGAATCCGGCAGTCCTCCAGCGCCATGGCGGAGGTCACCCGGGGACAGCCATCGAAAAAAGACGCCTCGCCCATCAGATCCCCGGCGCGGTGGACGGCCAGCACCCGTTCCTCGCCGCCGCCGGTGCTGATGAAGCTGCGCACTGAGCCGGAGACCAGATAATAAAAGCAGTCCGGGCGCGCGCCCTGCAAATAGATGATCTGCCCCGCCCGGCAGCGCCTGGGGCAGCGGCCCTCGGCCAGAAGGTTCCAGTCCGCCATGGATGCGCCTCCTATTCTTCCGATAAACTGTATCACAGTTTACATTGTTTCCCGGCGGTGTTTGGCATAATGAGTGCACAATATTTTTCTAGGAGGATTTTTTATGGGCATGACCATGACCCAAAAGATTTTGGCCCGCGCCGCGGGGCTTTCCCGGGTGGAAGCGGGCCAGCTCATGGAGGGAAAGCTGGATCTGGTGCTGGGCAACGACATCACCACCCCGGTGGCCATCACGGAGTTCAAAAAGGCGGGGCTGTCCGCTGTGTTTGACCGGGACAGGATCGCCATTGTGCTGGATCACTCCACCCCCTGTAAGGATATCAAGTCCGCCCAGCTGTGCGCCGCCTGCCGGGAGTTTGCGAAGAAGCACGCCATCACCCATTTTTATGACGTGGGACAGATGGGCATTGAGCACGCCCTGCTGCCGGAAAAGGGCCTGGCCGCCCCCGGCGAGGTCATCATCGGCGCGGATTCCCACACCTGCACCTATGGGGCACTGGGAGCGTTTTCCACCGGGGTGGGCTCCACCGACATGGCGGCGGGGATGGCTACGGGTTTGGCCTGGTTCAAGGTGCCCTCCGCCATTAAAGTGAACCTGACGGGGCGGCTGGGGCCCTATGTGGGGGGCAAGGACGTGATCCTCCACCTCATCGGCATGATCGGGGTGGACGGGGCGCTGTACCAGTCCCTGGAGTTTGCGGGGGAGGGGGTGGCCTGCCTGGAGATGGACGACCGCTTCACCATCTGCAATATGGCCATTGAGGCCGGGGCCAAAAACGGCATCTTCCCGGTGGACGGCAAGACGCTGGATTACTTAGCGGGCCGGGTGGATCGGGCGTTTACCGCCTTTGAGGCCGACCCGGACGCCCGGTATGCCAGGGAAATCACCATCGACCTGTCCGCCCTGCGGCCCACGGTAGCGTTCCCCCACCTGCCCTCCAACACCAAAACCGTGGACGAGGCGGCGGGCAAGCCCATCCAGCAGGTGGTCATCGGCTCGTGTACCAACGGGCGGCTGAAGGACCTGCGGGAGGCCGCGGCAGTGCTCCGGGGGAGGAAGGTGGCCGGCGGGGTGCGGTGTATTGTGATACCCGCCACCCAGCAGATTTATCTGGACGCCATGGCGGAGGGGCTGGTGGCCGACTTCATCCAGGCGGGCGCTGTGGTGTCCACCCCCACCTGTGGGCCCTGCCTGGGCGGGCACATGGGGGTGCTGGCCGACAACGAGTGGGCCATCTCCACCACCAACCGCAACTTCGTGGGCCGCATGGGCCCCACCAGCTCCATGATTATCCTGGCCAGCCCGGCCGTGGCGGCGGCGAGCGCCGTGACAGGGGTGGTCACTGACCCCGCCAGCCTCTGAACAGGGTTTGGCTTCTTTTCTCGAAAGAAAAGAGCTTGGTACTGTTTTTAATGATGATAGCGCCATAAATTGCATTCATTGCAATGAAAAAGTTTTAAGCCTTTCTGTTTGCTTCTTTTCCTTTCTGAAAGGAGAAGAAGGCCCTTGACCTTAGCTGAAGGAGGATAACGAATGAAAATCTACAAATATGGCGACAACGTGGACACCGACGTCATTATCCCCGCCCGGTATCTCAACGCCCCGGACGAGAAATCCCTGGCCTCCCACTGCATGGAGGACATCGACGCCGCCTTTGCCTCCGCCGTGGAGGCGGGGGACATTGTGGTGGGCGGCTCCAATTTCGGCTGCGGCTCCAGCCGGGAGCACGCGCCCCTTGCCATCAAGGCCTGCGGGGTGAAGTGCGTCATTGCCAAGAGCTTTGCCCGCATCTTCTACCGCAACGCCATCAACATCGGCTTCCCCATCCTGGAGTGTCCCGAGGCCGTGGACGGCGTCAACCCTGGGGACCAGGTATCCGTGGACTTCCAGAGCGGCGTCATCGTCAACGAGACCACGGGCAGGACCTTCCAGGCCGCGCCCTTCCCGGAGTTCGTCAACGGCATCATTGAGCACGGCGGGCTGCTGAGGTCGCTGAAGGCCAGAGGGGTGGCAAAATGAGCGAGGAGCAGGCGGCCTGGGCGGGGGACAGACGGGAGCGGCGGCTGCCAGGGCTGTCCACCAGCGCCATCAAGTGGATCGCCCTGTTCTTCATGACGCTGGACCATATCGCGGCCTTTGGCTTTGAGATTCCCATTGTGGGGCGGTTCTACAACCCACTGCGGCTGGTGGGCCGGATTGCCGCGCCGCTGTTCCTGTTCGCGCTGGTGCAGGGGCTGCGGCATACGTCCAACAGGCCCAGGTTCCTCCTCCGGCTGTATCTGGCGGGGGTGGGGGCGGGGCTGTTCGTGGCGGTCACCGATCTGCTGTTTGGGGAGATCGTGGGCTATATCACCCCGGGGAACATCATTTTCACCTTTTTCTATGTGGCGCTGTACTCCTGGGCCGTCGAGGGGCTGATGGATGCGGCCCGGAAACGCAATTGGCGGGGAGCGGCGTTGGCCGCCCTGTGCTGCGTGCTGCCGTTTTTGATCCAGCCCCTGCGCTTGGCGCTGTGGGGGCTGCCCCGCATGGAGGACGGTTTGGCGGCGGTGTTCCTGGCGCACAACCTCATCGACAGCTTTTTGCCCACCCTTATCAGCGTGGACTATGGGTGGGGGATGATTCTCCTTGGCGTGATGCTCTACTTTGCCAAAACAAAGCGGCGGCAGTGCGGGGTGTTCGCCGCGTTCTGCCTGGTATGTATGGCCGGGGCGGCGGCGGGCGGGTTCTATTATCCCATCCAGGACTTTTCATCGTTCACGATGACATTTTTTAACCCCTCCCAGTGCCGGATGGCGCTGGCCCTGCCCTTTATGATGCTCTACAACGGACAGCGGGGGAGGGGGCCGAAATGGTTCTTCTACCTCTATTATCCTGCCCACAGGTACGCCATCTCCGTGGTTTCGGCGGTGGTGCGGGCGCTCTCGTAAGGCTGCAAGTCAAGATAGAAAGGTTGGGAAGCTATGAATTATAAAATTGCCCTGATCCGGGGGGACGGCATCGGCCCGGAGATCGTGGGTGAAACCGTGAAGGTGATCGACAGGATTGGCGAGAGGTACGGCCACACCTTTGAATATGTGGACGTACTCATGGGGGGCTGCGCCGCCGACGCGGTGGGGCTGAGCTATCCCGAGGGCACGGCGGAGCTGTGCAGATCCTGCGGCGCGGTGCTGCTGGGGGCGGTGGGCGGCCCCAAATGGGGCAGCGATAGGCCCGCGGAGCAGAGGCCCGAGACCGCCCTGCTGGCCATCCGCAGGGATCTTGGCCTGTATGCCAACCTGCGCCCCGCCGCCCTGCGCCCTGCGCTGGCGGACGCCTGCCCCCTGAAAAGGGAGACGGCGGAGCGGGGTATCGACCTGCTGGTGGTCAGGGAGCTCACCGGGGGCATCTATTTCGGCAAGCGGGGCAGGTATCAGACCGGGGACCGTGGGCTGGAGTGTACCGACCTGATGGCCTATTCCGAGAAGGAGATTGAGCGCATCGGCCGCCGGGCCTTTGAGATGGCCCGCCTGCGCCGGAAAAAGGTGTCCAGCGTGGACAAGGCCAACGTACTGGAGACCTCCCGGCTGTGGCGGTCGGTGATGCACAGGCTGGCGGAGGAATATGCCGACGTGGCCTATGAGGACATGCTGGTGGACAACTGCGCCATGCAGCTGGTGCGGGACCCGGGACAGTTTGATGTGGTCGTCACCGAGAACATGTTCGGCGATATCCTGTCCGACGAGGCGTCCATGGTCACCGGCTCCATCGGCCTGCTGCCCTCCGCCTCCATGGGGGACGCCGGCCCGGCGCTGTATGAGCCCATCCACGGCTCCGCGCCCGATATTGCGGGCCAGGACAAGGCCAACCCCATCGCCACCATCCTGTCCGCCGCCATGATGTTCCGCTACTCCTTCCAGCTGTCCGCCGAGGCGGACGCCATTGAAGCCGCGGTGGATCAGGCGCTGGCGGAGGGCTGGCGCACCGCCGACATCGCCGGGCCGGGGGAAGAGGCGGTGGGCACCCAAAAAATGGGGCAGGTTATCCGGGACAACATCTGAGAAGCTGTACCAATAGCCTCAGCACCCAGCTTTACGGCCAAAATTGCCGCCGGCTGCGGTGAACAATCTTGGAATACACAAAGGATTCCTGCGACTTTTCGTCTTGCCAGCGGCAATTTTGGCTCGCGAATTTGAATACTTCGGCTATTCGTACAGCTTCTGAGAAAAAGAGGATAGGAAAAGGACCGGCACAGGTGCGCCGGTCCTTTTTTGACGCGCTTGGGGTAGGCGGGCTTCACAGCCGGACGAGGAATCTGTGCAGCAGGTGGAGGGGGAAGTACCCCAGCACAAAGCTGGCGATGTTGGCGGCGAAGGCATACCCCACCCGCCTTGCCCTGGAGCGCTCCCGGAGCAGGAAGGCATAGGCCGCGGCCTCCGCACACCAGATGACCAGCTCCTGGAGGATGATGGTGAGAAAGTAGTTGAGAAAGTGCCAGCCCGCCTGGGTCAGCGCCGCCCCGGTGATCAGATGGAGCCCCGCCTGGGTGGCGGTGTTCACCGCTAGGAACACCAGCCAGCTCCGCTTTTCCCGGAAGCCGGACAGCCAGAGGATGGCGCCCTCGATGACAAGGGTGGGGATCAAGGTGGCGGCCAGCCGGGTTAGGAAGCGCAGGGGCGGGGGCGTGGCCTCCCGCACGGCGTTGGCCTGCCAGTCGTAGACGATATTGCCCACGAAATCCCGGGTGTAGGGCAGCTGCGCCGCCCGGGCCTCATCCGCCGTGGCGGCGGCGATGCGGAAGGTCTCGGGCAGGCCAATATAGGAGAAGCGCCAGGTACCGTTTTCCTGGGGGCGCACATCTCCGAAAACGGGCGCGTTTCTTGCCAAGCCGGTGGTGTAGGCCAGCACCCAGCCCTCTCCCTCCAGGGAGCGCAGGCGGTCCAGAAGGGCCGGGTCGCACTCCGCGGTGGAATTGGGGTAGGGACTGTCCGTGGGTTCGCCCTGGGCCAGCAGGTCCAGGTAGAGCTCCCCCTCCGGGGCGTTGACCACGGTGATGGTGACCTCCGGCTTGGGGCCTATATCCGCCCGGGCGGCGGAAATGAGGCAGAGCAGGCACAGCGGCAGAACGAAAAATACGCGGGAAAAAGACATGGATTTCCGATTCATAATAACCTCCTTTTTCAAACGGCTCCTCCTGCGGGGGTGCAAGGGTCCCCGCAGGAATAGTTTACCACAACACTGTAGTGAAAACAATGGGAATGGACGGGAGATGAACCGAAATTTCAGGCAAATTTTACAAATCCCGTGGACAAGAGAGGAGAACTGTGTTAAAATAAATTTCACTTACAGAAAATAAGAAGCTGTACCAATAGCCGAAGTATTCAGATTCGCGAGCCAAAATTGCCGGCGGCAAGGCGAAAAACCGCGGGAATACTTTGTGTATTTCAAGATTTTTCAACGCAGCCAGCGGCAATTTTGGCCGTAAAGCTGGGTGCTGAGGCTATTGGTACAGCTTCTAAAGGCGTTTTTCACGAGAACACAGGCCGGGCAGGCTGGAAAGGTGGGCGCGGATGGCTGCGCTGGAAGACAAGAAGCTGTTTTTACTGGATATGGACGGCACGATCTATCTGGACCAGACATTATTTCCCGGAACGGAGCCCTTTTTGAACGCGGTCCGGGCGCGGGGAGGGAGGTATCTGTTTCTCACCAACAACTCGTCGAAATCTGTGGATGCCTATATTGCCAAGCTGTCGGGAATGGGCGTGCCCGCTGCGCGGGAGGACTTCCTCACCTCGGTGGACGCGCTGATCGCCGATCTGAACAAGCGTCCTGCCTTCCGCAAGTGCTACGCTTTCGGCACCCAAACCTTCCGCCGCCAGCTGGAGGAGGCGGGAATTCCCGTGACAGACCATTTAGAGGACGGCGTGGACTGCCTGATCGCCGCCTTTGACACCGAGCTGACCTTCCAAAAGCTGGAGGACGCCTGCATTCTGCTGAACCGGGGGGTGGAGTTTATCGCCACCAACCCGGACTGGGTGTGTCCCACCTGGTACGGCTCCGTGCCCGACTGCGGCAGCGTGTGCGAGATGCTGTTCCGGGCCACCGGGCGCAGGCCCCGGGTCATCGGCAAGCCCCAGCCCGCCATGGCCCTGCTGGCCCTGGAGCGGACGGGCTTTGACCCCCGCCAGGCGGTGATGGTGGGGGACAGGCTGTATACCGACGTGGCCAGCGGTGTCAACGCGGGCATCGACACCGCCTTTGTCCTGTCCGGCGAGGGGACGCTGGCCGACCTGGATTCGAGTGATGTGAAGCCCACCTGGGTGTTTGACGATATCGGGGCCCTCCACCGGGCCTGGGAGGGGGTGGGGGCGCCGTGACCATGCGGGAGAAGTGGGACGGCCTGCCCCTTGATATATTGACCGGCGGGGGCCTCACGATCCGGGAGGTCCGGGATGATGGCGACCTGTGGTTTGCCACGGCGGAGTGCGCCCTGGCGCCGGGGCAGGGGGAGTTTGTCAATCCGGCGGGATTTGACATCGGCAGGGCCTACCTGAACCCGGCGGACAACGTGCCCTGCGTCATCTGCCTGGAGGACGGGACGCGCATCGGGTTCATCGTATTCCGCATGTGGCTGGCCGCCGGGACGGCCTACAGCTGGGGCTACCACCTGGATCGGAACTGGCAGGGCCGGGGATACGGCGAGCGGGCGGCCCGCTTGGCTATACGGATTTTGAAGGCGATGGGCGGCGATATGCCCATCAAGCTGTCTGCCGAGGTGGAAAACACGCGGGCCCAGCGGCTGTATGAGCGGATCGGGTTTCATAGACTGGACGAGCTGGATGGGGACGATCTGGTATTTGGCCTGTAGCGGCGGGCCCACACAGAGAAGAGGAGAGAAAACTATGAGCGAACTGAAGCTGAACAACAAGCGGACAATCCTGGTGGGCCTGGCCTTTTTGTCCATCTGCTCCTTCTGGCAGATGTACGACAACCTTGTTCCCCTGATCCTGAAGGGCACGTTTGGGCTGGATGAGTCCCTCACCGGCATGATTATGGCGGCGGACAACATCCTGGCGCTGTTCCTGCTGCCCTTCTTCGGGGGACTGTCCGACCGTACCAATACAAAACTGGGCCGCCGCACCCCCTACATCCTGGCGGGCACCGCCGGGGCGGTGGTGCTGATGAACCTGCTGCCCATGCTGGACAACAGCTATTTCAAGCAGGCCGCCCCGTTCAAGCTGGTGAGCTTTGTCATTGTGTTGGGGCTGCTGCTCATCGCCATGGGCACCTACCGTTCCCCCGCCGTGGCCCTGATGCCCGATGTCACCCCCAAACCCCTGCGCTCCAAGGGTAACGCCATCATCAACCTGATGGGGGCGGTGGGCGGCGTGCTCTACCTGGGCGTCAGCGTCCTGCTCTACCCCAGGGAAAAGACTCAAGGGCTGGTCCATGTGGACTACCAGCCGCTGTTTTTCATTGTGTCCATGATTATGCTGGTAGCGGTGGCGGCGCTGCTGCTCACCATCCGGGAACCCAAGCTGGTGGAGGAAAACCGGGCGCTGGAGAAAAAGCACCCGGAATGGAACCTGGCCAAGGACGACGGCAGCGGCGGCGAGGTGCTGCCCGGCCCGGTGAAAAAGAGCCTCATCTTTCTGCTGGCCTCCATCGCCCTGTGGTACGTGGGCTATAATGGCGTGACCACATGGTTTTCCACCTATGTGTCCCAGGTGATGGGGGAGGGCATCGGCGGCACAAACACCTGCCTGATGGTGGCCACCGTGGGGGCCATTGTGTCCTATATCCCCATCGGCGTGGTGGCCTCCAAATTCGGCCGCAAGCGCACCATCCAGGCGGGGGTGATCCTGCTCACCGCCTGCTTCGCCGCCGGTTTCCTCATGACCCGCAGCTCCCGCACCATCACCGCGCCCATGTATGTGGCCTTCGCCCTGGTGGGGCTGGCCTGGGCGGCCATCAACGTCAACTCCCTGCCCATGGTGGTGGAGATGTGCAAGGGCTCCGACGTGGGCAAGTTCACCGGCTATTACTATACCGCGTCCATGACCGCCCAGGTCGTCACCCCGGTGCTGGCGGGCACGCTGATGAAGCATATCAGCTACCAGATCCTCTTTCCCTACGCCGCCTTCTTTGTGGCCATGAGCTTTGTCACCATGCTCTTTGTGATGCACGGGGACAGCCGGGCGGAGGTTAAGACCGGGCTGGACGCCTTTGAGGATATGGACGACTAAACCGGCCCCGCCGCGCCCCTGGGTGCGGGGAAAGGAGGGACCCATGAAAAAAACCGCCGTACTGCTCTACCCGCTGTTCTCCCTCCAGGAGATCGGCACGCTGACGGAACTGCTCCGGTTCTACGACAGGGAGACCGTCACCTTTTCCGCCGGCCGGGAGCCGGTAAAGAGCGAGGACGGCTTCACCATCCTCCCCGACCGGGACCTGACGGAGTTTTGCCGGGAGGAGTTCGATTCCCTGGTGCTGCCGGGCATCTGGGAGCCCCTGCCGGTGCTGCTGGACAATCGGATCATCCGCTTCCTGGAGCAGTTCCGGGGAGACGATGGGCTTCTCATCGCCGCCATCTCCGCCGGGCCGCTGCTGCTGGGCAAGGCGGGGCTGCTGGAAGGCCGCCGTTTCACCCACGGCGTGTTCGAGGAATTTCTGGACGCGTTCCCCGTGATGCCCCGGGAAAATGCCGTGCGCACCTACCTGGTGGAGGACGGAAACCTCATCACCGCCTACGGCGGGGCCTTTCGGGAGTTCGCCGCGGCGGTGGCCCGCAGGCTGGGCATCGACTGCCGCGACCAGATTTTTAGCCCCATGGAGGGGAAGGACTACGCGGAGGAGGACTTCATTTTCCACCTGCCGCCGGAAATTCTGCCGGAGGCCCGGGCCTTTTGGGACAAGTGCCTGGCGGAACAGGCGGGGCAGGACCAGTAAGGAGATGCGTACATGAAAACGATTGCGAAGGTTGGCCTGGGCTGCCTGGGGGTGCTGGGGGCCTGGAGCCTGCTGCTGAAGCCCCGGCGGAACCAGCCGGGCTGGGATAAGCTGGAGGGGGTGCGCTACGCGCACCGGGGGCTCCATGACCCGGCGGTGGGGGTGCCGGAGAACTCCATGGCGGCCTTCCGCCGGGCGCTGGAGCACGGCTTTGGCGCGGAGCTGGACGTGCACCTGATGGCGGACGGGGAGTTGGCGGTGGTCCACGACAGCAGCCTGAAGCGGGTGTGCGGGGCGGACGTGCACATTGAGGATCTCACCGCCGCCGATCTGGAGCGCTACCCGCTCATAGGGTCGGGGGAGACTATCCCCCTGTTCCGGGAGGTGCTGGAGCTGTTCGAGGGCAAGACGCCCCTGGTCATTGAGCTGAAGGTGGAGCGGGGGAACGCCAACGCCCTGACCGACGCGGTGATGGCGGCGCTGGAGGGGTGGCGCGGGGTCTGCTGTGTGGAATCCTTCCACCCGGCGGCTCTGCTGCGGCTGAAGGAGCGGTATCCCCAGGTGCTCCGGGGCCAGCTGAGCCAGAACTTTTTGAAGCCCGGGGAGGCCAACGGCCTGTCTCTGCCGGTGCGGTTCATGCTCACCAACCTGCTTACCACCGCCGCCACCCGGCCTGATTTCATCGCCTATAGCTGCAAGGACCGGGATAACGCCAGCCTGCGGCTGATGCGGGCGCTGTACGGCGTCCATGAGGTAGGCTGGACGGTCCGGGACCGGGAGACCATGGAGGCGCTGGACCGGGAGGGTGCGGCCTCCATTTTCGAGGGGTTTGTGCCCTGACCTGAAAAATCGGCAGACGGCCCGGCTATGGGCCCAAAGGAGTGTGAGCGTTGATCCCATTTTTGAGCGAGAATTGGGGCACCATTTTGGTGCTGGCTATTGTGCTGGCCGCTGTGGCCATGGTGGCGCGGCGGATGTACAAGGATAGGAAGGCCGGCAGGTCCGGCTGCGGGTGCGGCTGTTCCGGCTGCCCGTCCAAGGGGACCTGCCGCCTGAAAAAGTGAAGGAACCCCCGGGAGACACGCTCCCGGGGGTTCCTTGCGTTCGGACCGTTTCACGTGAAACGGTTGTTTGTAAAATGCGCGCGGCGGCTGGGCTTTTGCCCTCGCTGCGCTCCAAGGCAGCCCTATGTGCCTAAGCTCACGCTTATTGCTGTCACGTTCGCTTTGGGCGCATGGCCGGGCCGCTTTCGCTGCGCCTCGGACAAAACCCGCCTGCGCGGCGCGCAGGGACTGGGCTTTTGTCCTCGCTGCGCTCCAAGCGGCCCTATGCGCCTAAGCTCACGCTTATTGCTGTCACGTTCGCTTTGGGCGCATGGCCGGGCAGCTTTCGCTGCGTCTCGGGCAAAACCCGCCTGCGCGGCGCGCAGGGGCTGGGCTTTTGCCCTCGCTGCGCTCCAAGCCGCCCTATGCGCCTAAGCTCACGCTTCGCATTTCCAGAAAAACACACTATACGGGGGCAGTTCGCTGCCGCCGCCAAAATCGTGCTCCGCCCCGGTGATGAGATCCACCGCCCGGCCGCATCCGGCGTCAAAGTGGGCCCAGTAGGGCTGGCTGTCGGCGTTCACCGCCACCAGCACCCGCTCATGCTCGCTGCGCCGCTGGAACACCGTCTGCTTGTTGGTGAGCACCAGATCCTTGAAATCGCCGAAGCACAGCGCCTCGCTGCCCCGGTGGGCGCGGGCCATGGCGGCGATGGTATCGGTGAGCCCGTTCCACTCCGGCCCGTCGAAGCTGGGCCGCAGGGCGTCGTCCCCCTGGGATTTGTCGCCCAGGGCGCCCCACTCGCTGCCGTAGTAGAGGCAGGGAATGCCGGGCATACCAAACAAAATGCCGTACATCAAGGGCAGATGGGCGGGATTTTGCAGGATGGAGGCGGCACGGGTTACGTCATGGTTGTCGGCAAAGCAGAACAGGTGCTTGCCCTTGTACAGCGTCCACTGCTCCGGGCCGTACTGCCGCTTGAGGGAGTGGACGATCTCAAACAGGTTCATGGAGTTCAGCGCGGAGTACAGCCCTTTATAGCACTCGTAGTTGGTGCAGGAATGGAGCATCTCGCCGTTGACCCACTGGTTATAGTCGCCGTGGAGGGTTTCGCCCACCAGGAAGAACTCCGGCTTGAGGCTGTCGCAGAAGGCGCGCAGGCGGCGCAGAAAGTCCTTGTCCAGGCAGTAGGCCACGTCCAGCCGCAGCCCGTCGATGCCGAACTCGTCCACCCAGAACTTCACGCAGTCCAGCAGGTAGTCCACCACTGCCGGGTTGCGCAGGTTGAGCTTCACCAGTTCAAAGTGGCCCTCCCAGCCCTCGTACCAGAAGCCGTCGTTGTAGTTGGAATTGCCGTCGAAGCTGATGTGGAACCAGTCCTTATAGGGGGAGTCCCACTTCTTTTCCTGTACGTCCCGGAAGGCCCAGAAGCCCCGGCCCACATGGTTGAACACCCCGTCCAGCACCACTTTGACGCCATGGCTGTGGAGGGTTTGGCAGACCTGGGCGAAGTCCGCGTTGGAGCCCAGTCGGCAGTCAATTTTGCGATAATCCCGGGTGTCGTAGCCGTGGCGGTCGCTCTCAAAGATGGGGGAGAGGTACAGCGCGTCCACCCCCAGCTTCTCCATATGGCCCGCCCAGCCGGCAATCCTGCTGATGCGGCCGGCCTGTACGCCGTCGTTTTCCCTGGGAGCCCCGCAGAAGCCCAGGGGATAGATTTGATAAAATACGCTTTGCTCCGCCCACATGGGCGTCACTTCCCTTCTGAGTGTACTTCATGGCGGCCAAGGCCGTGAGACCACAGTATACCAGAAAACGCCGGGAAAAGCAAGCTATCCCCTTTGACAGTCCATCCGGCCCAGTAAAGCGCGCATCTGGGCGGTGTCCCGGCGCTGCCGGGCTGCGATGGCGCGCAGCAGGGGCACCAGCTCGGTGGCCACGTCGTATTTCAGGGCGGTGTCCGCCATGCGCGCGGCCCCCTGGCAATGGGGGAGCATCTGGCGCAGGAATACGGCGGCAAGCCGGTTGTTTTCTGGGGAAACACCCATTTTTGTATACATATCCCGGCAGATGAGATCCATCCGCCGCTGGTACAGCCGGAGATCCATCCGGGCGTTGCTGAGCTGGGCGCAGGCGGGCAGGACGGCCTCCAGCTGCTTGATCCCCTGGGCGCAATCCTCGGCCATGCGCTGGGCCAGGCGGCGGACAGGCTTGTTGTCGGTGAAGCGCAGCACGTTGCTGGACATCTTGACCGCCGCCCGGTGGTGGGGGATCATCTGGACGGCAAAATTGTGGGAGATGCTCTGGGTGAGCCCGGCGGCGGTCATGCCCTGGACCATGCCGTCCAGGGTCTGGTAAAAGCAGCATAAGTAGGTTTTGGCGTCCTGGCTGAGCAGGCAGGTGTTTTTCATGGATTTGCCCTCCTTTGCCCTATTCTATGAGGGGAAAGGGGGAAACGTTCAAAAAAGCGGCGGCCATAAGGCCGCCGCCTGGCTCAGCGCTGCTCCCTGCCGATGTCAAAGGCGTGGAGCCAGTCCGATTTGAGCAGAAACAGCAAAAACACCACCGAGCTCAAAAACCACGTGAGGGGGTAGGCCCAGGAGATGGTGGAGAACACGGGGAATACCTGGGTGGCCAGGGTGACGTAGGTGACCCGGACGCAGCACCAGAAGGCCAGCATGGTGACCATGGGGACAAAGGACTTGCCGCATCCCCGCAGCACCCCGGCGGCGCAGTGGGAGAAGGCCAGAAGGAAAAAGAATGGGGCCACCACCCGGGCTTGGATGGCGCCGAACTGGATGGCCTCCGGCTCGTCCACGAAAAAGCGCAGGGCGGGCGGGGCGGCGAAAAGGAACACCACCCCGATCAGCTCCGCCAGCACCACCCCGGAGAGGATGCCGAACACGGCGCCCTTTTTGGCCCGGTCATACTGCCGCGCCCCCAGGTTCTGGCTGACAAAGGTGGGCAGGGACATGGACATGGCCATGATGGGCAGAAACACCAGCCCCTCGATTTTGGCGTAGGCCCCGTGACCGGACATGGCGTATTCACCGAAGGCGTTGATATTGCTTTGCACTACCAGGTTGCCGATGCTGATGACGGCGTTCTGCACGCCGGTGGGCAGGCCCTGGCGCACCACCTGGGAAAGGATGTCGGGATAGACCCGCAGCTTGCGGAAATCAAGCCGGGTGTAGTCCTTCAGGCGGCACATCCGCCACAGGCACAGGAGAAAGCTGATGCCCTGGGTGAGCACGGTGGCAATGGCGGCCCCCGCCACCCCCCAGTGGAACACCGCCACAAACAGGAGATCCAGCGCCATGTTCAGCGCGGAGGAGATGATGAGGTAGTACAGCGGGTGGAGGCTGTCCCCCAGCGAGCGCATGATGGCCATACAGATATTATAGAGGATGACGGTGAACACGCCGCCGAAATAGATGCGGAAATAGGTCAGGGAGTAGGGCAGCACCGATTCCGGGGTGTTCATGACCAGCAGCAGGCGGGGCACCAGCAGCAGCCCCACTACCGTGGAGAGCACCGAGGCGATGACGCCGAACAGGAAGTTGGTGTGGATGGCCCGGATCACATTTTCCTCGTCCTTGGCGCCGTAATACCGGGAGATGACCACGCCGCCGCCGATGGCGATGCCGTTGAAAAAGCCGATGACCAGAAAGGTGAGGCTGCCGCCGGAGCTGACGGCGGCAAAGGCCCCGTTGTCGGCGAAATTGCCCAGCACCCAGGCATCGGCCAGATTGTAGAGCTGCTGGAGCAGCTGCCCCAAAAACAGGGGGAGGGCAAAGGAGAGGATACCCTGGACGATGGGGCCCTCGGTCAGCGACGGATTTTGGGCCCCCAGGCGGCCCTTGAACAATGCCATGATTTTCATTCCTCGCTTTTACTGTGGTGTGGCGCATGTAAATCATAGCATAGCACAGGGATATCCCGCCGTCAAGAGCACGCCGGAGAAAAAACGCGAAAAATGCCTGTCCCCGGCGGAAAGCCGGGGACAGGCGGGGGGATCAGCGGACAATTTTGTAATAGGTCCGGGCGGTGAGGGAGTATACCGCAGCGTATACGGCCAGAAAGGCCAGCAGCGTCCCCCCGGTGCACAGAACCACCGTCATCACGTTCCGCACCCCGAACATGGTGAGCATACGGGCCACCAGGTTGAAGTCGAACAGGATGTGGACGGCGGCCACCGCGATGGGCAGGCAGAACACCAGCAGCACCTGGCTGCGGATGGAGGATTTTACCTCCCGCTGGCTCAGGCCCACCTTGCGCATGATCTCGAAGCGGCCCTGGTCCTCGTAGCCCTCGGACACCTGCTTGTAGTAGATGATGAGCACTGTGGCCATCAGGAACACGACTCCCAGGATGATGCCCAGGAACAGGAAGCCTCCGGCCATGGCGTAGCCGTCCACCGCCATTTCGGCCCGGCTCTCTACCCGCCAATATTCCCAGTCCCCGGTGCCGTCGAAGAAGTTTTCGTTTATGGAGGCATCCGACCAGGCGTCCACCAGGGCCATCTCCTCCTCATTGGAGCAGTCCAGCTCCGCCAGCAGAGTGGTGACCAGGCCGGCGGCGTAGTTGTCCAGTGCCTCGCTCTGGAGGGCCCAGAGATCCATGAGGGCGGCCCTGTCCGGCACCACCAGGCACAGCGTCTCAAACATGTCGAAGGTGGTATTGAAGTATTCCACAGCGGGCAGGGTTTCCGCCGCGGTGAGGCTTTGGGGCTGTCCAATCTCATGCCCCTCGCTGATGCTGATGCCCTGGAAGGTCAGTTCAGGGCCAAAGCCGGGGGGAAGCTGGCCGCACACGGCAGCCTCTCCCGGCTGGAGGGCGGGGGCGGCGCTGCCGGTGAGGGCGGCATAGCCCTGCGCCGTCAGCAGGTAGACGGCCCGGCGGTCATTGCTGGAGCCGTCCCGGCCCACCTCCAGGCGGCGGGCCTCCGAATTGACAAATGCGTTGAAATGCAGGTATTCCGCGGCCTCCAGCCCGGTGACGGGGACATTGTGCTCCGCCGCAAAGCGCTTCACCAGGGCCTGTGCGCCCGCCAAGTCCAGCTCCTGCCCGGCGGCGGGGTCATAGCGGACATCCATGGTTAGGCTGGCGGGGTACTGGGCGGCGATGATCTCCCCCTGTCCCAGGTAGAGGGCCAAAGTGCCCGAGATCATCACCATCACCATGGTGGACAAAATGCAGATGTTGGCCAGCCCCACCGCGTTGCGCTTCATGCGGTAGAGCATCCCGGACACGCCGATGAAGTGGCCGGTCTGGTAGTAAAAAGCCTTGTTTTTCCGCAGCATTTTCAGCAGGGCGATGCTTCCGGCGGTGAACAGGCAGTAGGTGCCGATGATGACCAGGATCACCGCCAGGAAGTAAAAGGCCATGGCCAGGGCAGGGTCCTTGGTGGTGACGGCGATGAAGTAGCCGGCGCCCAGGCACAGTGCCCCCACAGCGGCCAGCAGCCAGCGGGTGCGGGGCTCACGCTCGCCCACGCTTCCGCCATGAAGCAGCTCGATGGGATTGGACACCCGCACCCGGAGCAGGTTGAGCGCCAGGGCCAGGGCCAGCAGCACGCCGAAAAAGGCCGCCGTCTGGATCATGGCGGGCAGGGAGAGGGAGGAGTGGAAGGGGATGGAGAATTGCAGCAGGGCGGCCAGCGCGGCGGTGGACAGCTTGTGGAGGGCCACGCCCAGGGCCAGTCCGCCCCCGACGCCCAGAATGGCGGTGTACAGGCTCTCCCAGCACTGGATGAGGGCGATGTTCCCCTTGCCCATGCCCAGGATGTTGTAGAGGCCCAGCTCTTTTTTTCGCTGCTTCATCAAAAAGCTGTTGATGTACAGCAGCAGAACGGCGGACAGGATGCCCGCCACGAACATGCCGATCTGCATCATCACCATCACATAGGCGAAGCCCCGCATGTTCAGCACGCCGGGGTCAGCGCACAGGGCGGACATGACGTAAAAGGCGGCGGTGAGCCCTGCCAGGGCCAGCAGGTAGGGGACAAAGAACCGGCGGTTCTGGCGCATCCCCTGGGCGGCCAGCCTGGGATACAGTCCGTTACGCAAGGCGCTCACCCCCGTCGGTCAGCCGGGTGAGGGTGTCGGTGATGAGACGGTACATCTGGCCGTCGGTGCGGCCCTCCCGGTAGATCTGGTGGTATACCCGGCCGTCCCGGATGAACAGCACCCGGCCCGCCCGGCTGGCGGCGGCGGTGGAGTGGGTGACCATGAGCACCGTCTGTCCCCCGGCGTTGATTTTGGTGAACAAATCCATGAGGCCGTCCGCCGCCCGGGAGTCCAGCGCGCCGGTGGGCTCGTCGGCCAGCACGAGCTGGGGCTGGGTGATGAGGGCCCGGGCCACGGCGCACCGCTGCTTCTGTCCGCCGGACACCTCGTAGGGATATTTGTTCAACAGCTTCTCAATGCCCAGGACCTGGGCCAGGGGGGTGAGCCGGCGGTTCATCTCCGGGTACTTTTTCCCCGCCAGCACCAGGGGGAGGAGAATATTATCCCGCAGGGAAAAGGTATCCAGCAAATTGAAGTCCTGGAACACAAAGCCCAGGTTGTCCCGGCGGAAGGCGGCCAGCGCCTTTTCCTTCACGGCGGTGAGATCCCGTCCGGCCAGCAGCACCGACCCGGCGGTGGGCCTATCCAGCGCCGCCAGGATGTTCAGCAGGGTGGTCTTGCCAGAGCCGGACTCGCCCATGATGGCCACGTACTCGCCCTCGTCCACGGTGAAGGACACGTCGGCCAGGGCGGTCACCTTTTGGCCGCCGAAGCGGGTGGAATAGATTTTTTTCACATGACTGACTTCCAGAATTGACATGATTGATTACCTCCTGAGAGATTAGGCGCTGTTTGAGCATGGACGATGTGCCCATATGCTGGAAATTTTCAAACGAGCCCTAGAGCTTTGCGGGACTTGCAGGGCAGCCCGCGGCTGAAACTGTACTAGCTGTCTTGGTACGGATAGTATACAGGAAAAGGGTTAAGAAGCAAGCGGGGAAATTTAAAAGATTTCTTTAAGAAGCTGTACGAATAGCCGAAGCTGGGTGCTGAGGCTATCGGTACAGCTTCTAAGGCGCGGGAGGACGGACCGGGCGTTTTTTATCCGCGCCCCTTGACAAGCGGTGAGAATATGATAGAATGAATTGGCTATGAAGGAGTCAAGCCTAAAACCGCGCGTACCAGAGAGAGGGGAGAGTGGAAGCCCTCACGCACAGCGGATGGGCGGGCCGCTCCTGAGCGCTCCCGGGATGACCGGGACGTTTGCCCGCGTTAGGGGCGCATTTGAGTGTCCTTGCCATGAGGAAATCAGGGTGGTACCGTGGAGCAGCAAGCGCGCCGTGAACAGGCGCAGCAGCTTCACCCCTGAGCTTTGGCAGGGATTTTTTATTGCGGGGGAGGGGTGGAATGCCCCATAATTGAAGCTGACGCTCACCCGGGGCGGGTGCCGGTGGGGCGATCACAAAGCGGGGGATGAATTCATCGTGGGCGGCCTGTGTCATGGGCTCCGGCACGCCTCCTGCCCCTCGCGCTGCTGAACGGGCGGCGCTGGACTGCGGTTCCCAGTGTGCCTCACAGTTTGACCCCCAATGCCCCGGCGGGGGCAGAGCTTGTATCCATAGAGAGCGAATTGATTGATAAAAATACAAAATCGGAGGTAATTCCCATGTACGATCCCAAGCCCTACGGCCTGAACGAGCTGCGGGAGATGTTCCTGAAGTTCTTTGAGACCAAAGGCCACCTGCGCCTGCCCAGCTTCTCCCTGATCCCCCAGAACGACGCGTCCCTGCTCCTTATTAACTCGGGCATGGCCCCCATGAAGCCCTTTTTCACCGGGGAGCAGGAGCCCCCGCGCCACCGGGTCACCACCTGCCAGAAGTGCATCCGCACCGGCGACATTGAGAACATCGGCCATACCGACCGCCACGGCACCTATTTTGAGATGCTGGGCAATTTCTCCTTTGGCGACTACTTTAAAAAGGAGGCCATCCACTGGGCCTGGGAGTTTCTGACCTCCCCGGAGTGGGTAGGGCTGGACCCCAGCCGCCTGTACCCCTCCGTGTTCGCCGGCAATGAGACCACCCCCGCCGACGACGAGGCGTTCCGCATCTGGAACGAGGAGATCGGCATCGCCCCCGAGCGTATCTTCAAGTTCGGCAAGGAGGATAACTTCTGGGAGCACGGCTCCGGCCCCTGCGGCCCCTGCTCCGAAATCTACTATGACCGCGGCGAGAAGTACGGCTGCGGCAGGCCCGGGTGCACCGTGGGCTGTGAGTGCGACCGCTATATCGAGGTTTGGAACGTGGTGTTTTCCCAGTTCGACAACGACGGGAACAACCACTACACCGAGCTTAAGCAGAAGAACATCGACACCGGTATGGGGCTGGAGCGGCTGGCCTGCGTGTGCCAGGGGGTGGGCTCCCTGTTCGATGTGGACACGGTGATGAACATCACCAACAAGGTGTCCGAGATCACCCAGGCCCACTACGGCGAGAGCCGGGAGAAGGACGTGTCCCTCCGGGTGATTACCGACCACATCCGCTCCGCCGTGTTTATGATCTGCGACGGCGTGCTGCCCTCCAACGAGGGCCGGGGCTATGTGCTGCGCCGCCTGCTGCGCCGGGCCGCCCGCCACGGCAAGCTGCTGGGGGTGAACGAGCCCTTCCTCTATCAGGTGTGCGGCACCGTCATCCACGAGAACGGGGGCCACTATCCTGAGCTGCGGGAGCGGCAGGACTATATCACCAAGGTCATCCGGGTGGAGGAGGAGAACTTCGCCAAAACCATCGACGGCGGGCTCAAGATCTTCAACGAAATGCTGCAGGGCCACAAGGAGAAGGGGGAAAAGACCTTCTCCGGCGCGGACGCGTTCAAGCTCTATGATACCTACGGCTTCCCCGTGGACCTGACCCTGGAGATGGTGCAGGAGCAGGGGATGGAGCTGGACGAGGCCGAGTTCAAGCAGCTCATGGAGGAGCAGCGCCAGCGGGCCCGCAAAGCCCGGGAGGCCCTGGGCGACCTGGGCTGGGCCGGGGTGGAGTTCGGCAAGGACGTGCCCGAGACGGAGTTTGTGGGCTACGAAAACACCTCAATCCAGGACGCCAAGGTGGTGGCCCTGGTGGTGGAGAACGAGCTGGCCGAGGAGCTGATGCCCGGCGTGGAGGGCATCGTGGTGCTGGACAAGACCCCCTTCTACGCCGAGATGGGCGGCCAGGTGGCCGACCACGGCCAGATCGTCCGGCGGGATGAAAACGCCATGTGCTTCGAGGTCGCCGACGTGCAGAAGAACAAGGGCGGCAAGTATATGCACTACGGCAAGATGACCGGGGGCGTGCTGAAGGTGGGGGACACCGTGCGGGCGTCCATCGACACCCAGCGCCGCCAGGCCATCGCCCGGGCCCACTCCGCCACCCATCTGCTGGACGCCGCCCTGCGCTCCGTGCTGGGCGACCACGTCCACCAGGCGGGCTCCCTGGTGGAGCCGGACCGTCTGCGCTTCGATTTTACCCACTTCAACGCCATGACCCCGGAGGAGCTGGCCCGGGTGAGCGCCATCGTCAACGACCAGATCCTCATGGGCAGCAGCGTCAACGTGGAGGAGATGCCCATCGAGGAGGCCAAGGAGCGGGGGGCCATCGCCCTGTTCGGCGAAAAGTACGGCGACACCGTCCGGGTGGTGGACATGGGGGAGGGTTTCTCCGTAGAATTCTGCGGCGGCACCCACCTGCCCAACACCGCCATGGCCGGGGCCTTCCGCATCAAGAGCGAGTTCTCCGTAGCCAGCGGCGTGCGCCGCATTGAGGCCACCACCGGCCGGGAGACCCTGGCCTTCTACAGCGAGGTGCAGGAGCGCATCAACCAGGCGGCGGCGGTACTCAAGGCCAAGCCCGGCGAGCTGCGGGAGAAGGCGGAGGCCGTCATGGGCGAGATCAGGAACCTCCACCAGATTGTGGAAAAGTTCAAGGCCCGGGAGGCCGCCGGGGAGACGGAGCGCATTCTGTTCGGCGCCCACGAGGTAGGCGAATTGAAGGTGCTCACCGCCACTGTGCCCGAGGCGGACGGCGCCCGGCTGCGCCAGATGGGCGATCTGCTCCGGGAGAAGGACGAGAATGTGGTGGCTGTGCTGGCCAGCGTCAACGACGGCAAGATCACCTTCCTGTGCGCCTGCGGCAAGGGTGCGGTGAAGAGGGGGGTAAAGGCCGGGGATATCATCAAGCAGGTGTGCGCCATCGCGGGCGGCTCCGGCGGCGGAAAGCCGGACAGCGCCATGGGCGGCGGCAAGGACGTGCTCATGCTGGACAATGCGCTGGCCATGGTGGACAACGTGGTGGCCATGAAATTAGGCATATAAGCCGCCCAGCGAGCGTAAGCGAGCCGCGCCGCAAGGCGCGTGAATTCGCAGCAAAGCGGAGAATTCGCGCAGGGCGAATTCATTTCGCCCGAGCATTTAAAGTCTAAAGGGGCCCCCACGGGGCCTGCCCCGTGGGGAACGGCGGCAAGGACGTGCTCATGCTGGACAATGCGCTGGCCATGGTGGACAAC
>CAPOAR010000056.1:0-21053 GCA_948670295.1 uncultured Oscillospiraceae bacterium
GGGGCGGGGGGGAGGGCTGGAGCTGCCCCCCGGGGACGGTCCCCCCCAGGGGCTTGAACCGGGCGGAGGGCATAAACCGGCTCCCCGCCAGCTCCCCCGCCCCGTCCCGCAGGGGCAGGGCGGTCTGGTTGGCGCTCACGGTGTCCGACGGCCTCACCCCCGGTATGGACGCCTGGGGCCGGGTGTGGTCCCGCTCCAGGGCGGCGGCCACCGCGCCGTACACCGTGGTGAACACCGCCTGCTCCCGCTGGAACTTCACCTCGGTCTTGGTGGGGTGGACGTTCACATCCACCTCGGCGGGGCTGACGGTAAGGTGGATGACGCAGCCGGGGAATTTGCCCACCATCTTCTGGTTTTTATATGCCTCCTCCACCGCCGCCGTCATAATCCGGCTCTTGACATACCGCCCGTTGACAAAAAAGTGCTGATAGCCCCGGCTCCCCCGGCAGCAGGTGGGCAGGGAGGCAAAGCCCTCCGCCCCCATCCCCTCGCCCGACCCCTTCACGGGCAGGAAGCCCAGGGCGATATCCCGCCCCATGACGGCGTACACCGCGCTCTTCAGCTGTCCGTCCCCGGGGGTGAGCAGCTCCTGCCTGCCGTCCCGGATAAACTTCACGGACAGCTCCGGGTGGGACAGGGCCGTTCGCTGCACCACCGCGAATACGGCGGCCCCCTCGGAGGCGTCCTTCTTCATGAACTTGAGCCGGGCGGGGGTGTTGAAAAACAGCTCCCGCACGCTCATGGCGGTGCCCTTGGGGCAGCCCGCCTCCTCCTGGGCCACCACCTCCCCCGCCTCTACGGTGAGGGCCGTGCCCAGCGCCTCCCCCTCGGTGCGGGTGAGCAGCTCCACCCGGGACACGGCGGAGATGGCGGCCAGCGCCTCCCCCCGGAAGCCCAGGGTGCCGATGGCCTCCAGGTCCCGCTCGGTGGAAATTTTGGAGGTGGCGTGGCGCAGAAAGGCGGTGGGGGCCTGGCCGGCGGGGATGCCGCAGCCGTCGTCCGTCACCCGGATGAGGGCCATCCCGCCCCGGGCGATCTCCACGGTGACGGCGCCCGCCCCGGCGTCGATGGCGTTTTCCAGCAGCTCCTTCACCACGCTGGCCGGGCGCTCCACCACCTCGCCGGCGGCGATGAGGTCGGCCACATGGGGGTCCAGTTGTTTTATCACGGCCATATTATACCTCGAGTAAAATCGTAATCGGCCCGTCGTTCTGGGAGAACACCTGCATCTCGGCGGCGAACTCCCCGTGCTCCACGGCAAAGCCCTTCTCCCGGCAGGCGGCCATAAACCGCTCGTAGAGGGGGATGGCCAGCTCCGGCTTAGCCGCGTGGGAGAACCCCGGGCGGCGGGAGGATGTGTCGGCGTACAGGGTGAACTGGCTCACCACCAGCAGCGCACCCCCCACCGCGGCCAGGTTCAAATTCATCTTGCCGTTCTCGTCGTCGAAAATCCGCAGGCCGCACACCTTGTCGGCCAGTTTGTCCGCGGCGGCCTCGGTGTCGTCGGGGCCCACCCCCAGCAGCACCAAAAACCCCTTCTCAATGGCCCCGTTTACCTTGTTGTCGATCTCCACCCGGGCGTTTTTCACCCGGGTCACCACTGCCTTCATGGCGGCCCCTCCTCAGCGTTTGTTTTCTGCCATTATACACGATAAACGCCCCGCTGTCATGCCCTATTTCCCAGAACGTCACTTCCCCACGCAGAACTGCTGGAAAATGCGGGCGGTCACGTCCTCGCTCACCGTCCGGCCGGTCAGCTCCCCCAGGGCGGACATGGCCTGCTCCACGTCGGCCACCACCGCGTCGGGGGGCATCCCCGCCTGGAGGGCATCCCCGCCCCTTCGGATGGCGGCGCGGGCCCGGCCCGCCGCCTCCGCCTGCCGGGCGTTGGTGAGCAGGGCCCCGGCCTCAACCCCCTCCGGCGCGGGGAACAGCGCCGCCACCGCCTGCTCCAGCCTGTCCATCCCATATCCGGTGCGGGCGGACAGGGAGACGCAGGCGGCGGGGGAGCCCCCCTCCGGCGCGGCGCTCCACAAAGTGCACGGCCCTGTCAGATCCTGCTTGCTCATCACCCAGATCCAGGGCCTGCCCGAGGCGGCTGCCAGGCGCATCACCTCCGCGTCCTCCGCCGTGAAGTCCGACGACCCGTCGGTGACGGCCAAAATCAGCTCCGCGCCCTCCATCGCCGCCCGGGAGCGCTCCACTCCCAGCTTTTCCACCGCGTCGTCCGTCTCCCGCAGCCCCGCCGTGTCGATGAGCCGCAGCAGCACCCCGCCCAAGCTCACCCGCTCCTCCACCGTGTCCCGGGTGGTGCCGGGGATATCGGTGACGATGGCCCGCTCCCGGCCCAGCAGGGCATTAAACAGGGTGGACTTGCCTGCGTTGGGCCGCCCCACGATGGCGCAGGGGACGCCCTCGTTCAAAAGCCGCCCCCGCCGGTAGGTGGCCGCCAGGGCGTCCAGGCCCTGCGCCGCCCGGCCCAGCGCAGATGAGAGCTCCTCCGCCTCGAAGGGGTCGATGTCCTCGTCGGGGTAATCCAGCACCGCGTGGAAGTGGGCGCACAGGCCGGCCAGCTCCCCATAGACGCCGTCCACCGCCCTTGCCAGCGCGCCCCCCAGCTGCCCCGCCGCCTGGTAGACGGCGGCGGGGGTCTCGGCGTGGATCAGGCCGGCCACCGCCTCGGTGCGGGTCAGGTCCAGCTTCCCGTTCAAAAACGCCCGCCGGGTGAACTCCCCCGGCAGGGCCTGCCGGGCCCCGGCGGCAAACAGGGCCTCCAGCCCCAGGGCCAGGGCGGCGGGGGAGCCGTGGCATTGCAGCTCCGCCGTGTCCTCCCCGGTATAGCTGCGGGGGGCCCGGGACACCGTGCACAAACACCAGTCAATCACCGCCCCCTCCCGGTCGTGGAGCGCGCCGTACACCAGCGTCCGCTCCGGCCGCCCGGACATGGGCCCGCCCCGGAAGGGGGTGAACACCGCGTCCGCCGCCCCTACGGCCCCCGGCCCGGACAGGCGGAGTATCCCAATGGCGCAGGGGGTCATGGGCGTGGCGATGGCGGCAATGGTGTCGGTCATGTGGATTCACCTCAAAATTCAAATCGCGGCGCTCCGCTTTGGGGGCGCTCCCCCGGCGGCTGAGCGCGTTCTTCCCCTATCTTACCACAGCCCGGCGGAAGGGTCAATGCGCGCCCCGCGCCCCCCATCCCCAGGCGCCAGCCCAGAGACCGGGGCTTGTCTTTTCCTGGGAAAAGCGCTATAATAGGACGCGCCCCCCAGCCGGGGCAGATCCCGGAGAGGAGCTGGCTGTCATGACCCGCGACCAGGCTTTTGAATTTCTGGACCGCACCGCCCGGGGGATCGCCGAGATGTTCGGCTCCTCCTGTGAGACGCTGGTTCACGACATGGGGGTGCCCACCCACCCCATATTGTCCATCTACAACGGCCACGTGTCCGGCCGGGAGGTGGGCTCCACCATGGATATTATGGGTATCGGCCTGACCCTGGACGAGCAGGCCGCCACCACCGACCAGGTGAACCTGGCCGCCGTCACCCCCGACGGGCGGCAGACCAAGTCCTCCACCTTCCACATGATCGGAGAGGACTATAACCTGGCCTTGGGCATCAACTTCGACTATACCTCCCTGGTGTTCGCCAACCGCATCTTATCCGACCTGATGAACGCCCCTTCCGACCTGCGCTCCGCCCTGTGGCAGCCCGGGGACTCCCGGCAGCTGGCCGACCTCTTCGACCAGTGCGTGGCCGAGCTGGGCAAGCCGCCGGAGGAGCTCAACAAGGGGGACCGGCTGCGGATCATCGGCCTGCTGCGCCGGCGCAGCGCCTTCTCCTACCGCAAGTCGGTGCCCTACATCGCCGGGCGGCTGGGGGTGTCCCGGTACACGGTGTACAAGTACCTGGACGAGGTGGAGCGGGAGGGGGCGGAGTAATCTGCCCCGTTTCCCTTGTATTTGACAGAAAAGTAGGGTATACTATGGGAAAACCGCCCGTCGGTTTTGCGCCGTTGAAGGAGT
The DNA here is from genome assembly GCA_948670295.1 of uncultured Oscillospiraceae bacterium. Lineage (GTDB taxonomy): Bacteria > Bacillota > Clostridia > Oscillospirales > Oscillospiraceae > Enterenecus. Next base: position 4,025 of record CAPOAR010000056.1, read on the forward strand.
GTTTACATATGATCGGAAAAGAACAGATTGACGCCTATTTCGCGGACAAGGAGGGGCTGCTGGTGGAGGCGGTGAGCCGCCTGGTATCCATCGACAGCGTGGAGGGGGCCCCCGCCCCCGGCGCGCCCTTTGGCCCCGGCCCCGCCGCCGCCCTCCGGGAGGCGCTGGCCATCGCCCGGGAGTGGGGCCTTGCGGCGCAGGACCACGAGGGCTATGTGGGCACCGCCGACCTGAACGGCGGCGAGGACGCCCTGCACATCCTGGGCCATCTGGACGTGGTGGCCCCCGGGGACGGCTGGACGGTGACCCAGCCCTATACCCCCAAGCTGGCAGACGGCCTGCTCTACGGCCGGGGCACCGATGACGACAAGGGCCCTGTGGCGGCCTCCCTGCTGGCCATGAAGGCGGTGAAGGACCTGGGCGTGCCGCTGGCAAAAAACTGTAAGCTCATCATGGGCACCAACGAGGAGAGCGGCTCCGGGGACATCGCCTGGTATTTTGCCCGGCACCCCTATGCCCCCGCCACCTTCTCCCCCGACTCCGGCTTCCCCGTCATCAACACGGAGAAGGGGAACATCCGGCCCGCCGGCTCTGAAAATGGAAAGCCCCGGCCCATCTTCACCAGGAGCTGGCCCGCCCAGTCCGAGCTGCCCCGGGTGAACTGGCTCCACGGCGGCATCCGGGGGAACGTTCTGCCGGGGGACGCCTCCGCCGGGGTGGAGGGGCTGACCATGTACGACATCCAGCCCGTGGCCCGGGATATCACCGCCCGCACGGGGATCAAGTTCACCTTTGCCCATGAGAATGGCGTCACCGTCATCCGCGCCAAGGGGGAGGCCTCTCACGCCGCCTACCCCGAGGGGGGGAACAACGCCATCACCGGGCTCATCTCCCTGCTGTGCGCCCTGCCCCTGGCGGATGGGGGCTGCAAGGACGCCCTCCACGATCTCAACGCCCTGATCCCCCACGGGGACTGCAAGGGCCGGGCGCTGGGCATCGCCCAGCAGGAGCCCATCGCCGGGCCGCTCACTGTGGCCTTCTCTCTGCTGGAGGTGACGGAGACGGGGCTGGAGGGCTTCTTCGACAGCCGGGTGCCCCTGTGCGCCACGGAGGAGAACTGCCTGAACGTGGCAAAGGCCGCCTTTGAGGGGAAGGGCTTCACCTTTGAGGCCGTCCAGGGCGCGCCCCACCACGTCCCTGCCAGCAGCCCCTTTATCAAAACCCTTCTGACGCGGTACGAGGAGTACACCGGCCTCAAGGGCGAGTGCCTGTCCACCGGCGGCGGCACCTATGTCCACGATATCCCCGGCGGCGTGGCCTTCGGCTGCACCCTGCCCGGCTTCGACACCCACCTCCACGGCGCGGACGAACGGGTGCGGGTGAGCGATTTGATGCTCAGCGCCAAGCTGTTCGCCCATGTCATCCTTGACCTGTGCGGATAACCCGGGGCGAGGCTGTTTAAAGGCGCGGAGATGTTAAACCGCCCTAGGACACGTGGAGAGCCCTGCGCCATTTCTTATCCTGGGGTTGATATTTCTTCTCTTCTATGCTATACTTGACTCGCGGCAGGCAGCAAACAGAAATATGCGCGGTTATTCTCAATGGGGGTTTGTGCATGGCAGACTATTTTTCAAAAATGAATGAGGACTATGTTCAAAAGCATTTCCCTGATGGCTCGGTGTTTAAGGGTACAATGAAAACCGTCAAACGGGGAAGCGCCATCGGCTTCGTTTTATTTGGCCTGTTCTTCGCCGGCGCCTTGTACGGACTGGTGTGGGGCATCCGCAGAACCCTCCAGTTTATATCCGATGGTGAAGACGATATGCTGAGCGTCGGCATTGTGATTTGCGGTTTTTTTGGCGTGGTGCTTTTGGTCAGCCTGATTATTCTGTTCTTCTTGGTAAAAGGAATGCGTCAAAAGCAGGACGACTATATTGCGGCCTCTGCAAAGAGCAGCAAACTGCCGGTAAGCGAGATCAAAACGTTTGAGCGGCAGGCTGTGGCGTCAGATTGCTATATCCTCAAACTGACCTCGGGGCTCGACCGGGTGCTTTCCAACGCTACGCATAAGGATGGGCTGCTTACAAGGGACTATATCTTTCTAGCCGACCCGGCCCAGACCGTCATGCGCGTGGACAGCCTGAAAGCATGCTGCTTTGGCGACTATACCTATTACATCAACACCGGGAAGATCCACAAGAAAATCCATAGCCTGGTAGTTTACCTGATTGCCTCTAACGGCGCCAGCGTCCTTTCCGATACGACCGAGGAAGCGGGACGCGCCCTTATGGCGCTTCTCAAGCAGCGCAACAGCGCAATTGACACGAACGAAGGGAACGTTCTCCCGGAAAGCGCGTTTGACAGCTACAAAGACAGGGTGCTGGGCGTCCGATAAGCCGACAGGCGGGGATAGGGGCCGGCGCCCTGTGCCAGACGGGGAAGGTGCTGGATGGACCGGGACCGGCGACTGGGGAAATGTTTTCCATAGGCCGAACGGCGTGGCTTTCGTCACGCCGTTCGGCCTTTTTCCGTCAGCTTTCCTTTAGCGCCTGTTGCAGGGCAGCCTTCTCAGTACCGCCCGAAGTCGCCGGAGCGGCCCTGGGACACGTCGGCGCCGAACTCATAGTCCTTGCCGGGCAGAATGGCGTTGAGGGCAATGCCCGCGATGGCGGCGATGGCCAGGGCGGTGAGGGTGATGTGGGCGCCGCCCACCTCAAAGGTCAGCCCGCCGGAGAAGCCCAGGCCGCACACCAGGATGACGGCGGCGATGATCAGGTTGCGGGAGTTGGTGAAGTCCACCCGGTTCTCCACCACGTTGCGCACGCCGATGGCGGAGATCATGCCGTAGAGGATGAAGGACACGCCGCCCACGATGGCCGCAGGCATGGCGTTGACCAGCGCCGCGAACATGGGGCTGAAGGACAGCGCCAGGGCGTAGACGGCGGCCAGCCGGATCACCCGGGGGTCGTACACCTTGGAGAGGACCAGCACGCCGGTATTCTCGCCGTAGGTGGTGTTGGCGGGGCCGCCGAAGATGGCGGACAGGGAGGTGGCGATGCCGTCGCCGACGAGGGTGCGGTGCAGGCCGGGCTCCTCAATGAAGTTCTCCCCCACGGTGGCGGAGATGGCGGACATGTCGCCGATGTGCTCCATCATGGCGGCGATGGCGATGGGGGCCATCACCAGGATGGAGGTGAGGTCAAATTTGGCGATGGAGCCGCCGAAGTCGGTGAGGAAGGGCTGGAGGCCGATGGGGCTGGCGGCGGCCACGGTGGAGAAGTCCATCAGGGGGACCACCGCGCCGGTGGCGTCCAGCGCCGTGGCGCCCAAGGCGTTGGCGATGACCGCCACCAGGTAGGAGCCCACCACGCCCAGCAGGATGGGGATGATCTTGATCATGCCGCGGCCCCAGATGTTGGCCGCCACGATGATGGCCATGGCCACCAGCGCCAGCCACCAGCAGGTCTTGGCGTTATTGACGGCGGAGGGGGCCAGGTTCAGTCCGATGAGGATGATGATGGGGCCGGTGACCACGGGGGGGAGGAAGCGCATGACCTGCTTCACGCCCACCGCCTTGATGACCAGGGCCAGCGCCACATACAGCAGGCCGGCCACCACGATGCCGCCGCAGGCGTATTGCAGCTTTTCCGATGCCTCCATGGCGGCGTATTTGCCGGAGTCCAGCTTAGACACCGCCTCAAACCCGCCCAGGAAGGCGAAGGAGGAGCCCAGGAAAGCGGGCACCCGCAGCCGGGTGCACACGTGGAAGAACAGCGTGCCCACCCCCGCGAAAAACAGGGTGGTCTGGATGGACAGGGGCAGTCCGTAATTGTTTACCAGGATGGGCACCAGCACCGTGGCGCCGAACATGGCGAACATGTGCTGAAGGCCCAGGATGAGCATCTTAGGCATACCCAGGGTGCGGGCGTCGCGGATGGGCTCTTGGTTATTCATACTCGTCTCTCCCTCACGTAAAATTCGCAAAAAAAGAAGCAACCGCCCCAACGGCGATTGCCTTATAAAGAGAAATAGAAACGATACGCCCCCAGGCCGGGCGCGTTAAAAAACAGCGGCGTGGACTGGCACATATCGTTCCCCTCCTTTTGCGTTCGTATTATGATACCAGAAGCAGGCGGATAATACAAGCTGTAAAAATGCACAAAAACCGTCCGGCTGTGCGGGCGGTTTTTGACAGGACGCATGGTATGATGTTTGCTGTGCGGGCTCTGGGCTTTTGCGTTCGCTCCGCTCCAAGGTCTCGCCTTCGGCTCGGTCGGCGCTGGACGTGTGCCACAGGCACACAGCGCCCCTCACTGTCCGCTTCTCCGCGCTTGCTGTCACGCTGCGAAGCGGACAGGACGTTCCCTCGCTTTCGCTGCGCTCAAGCAAAACCCGGCCCCGCTGCGCGGGCCCTGGGCTTTTGCGTTCGCTCCGCTCCAAGCTCTCTCACTGTCCGCTTCTCCGCGCTTCTTACAGCACCTTGGACAGGAAATCAATGGTGCGCTGCTCCCTGGGGTGGGCGAAGAAGGCGTGGGGCTCGTCCTGCTCCACAATCTTCCCCCCGTCCATGAACAGCACCCGGGTGCCCACCTCCCGGGCAAAGCCCATCTCGTGGGTGACCACCACCATGGTCATGCCCTCCCGGGCCAGCTCCTTCATCACCTCCAGCACCTCGCCCACCATCTCCGGGTCCAGGGCAGAGGTGGGCTCGTCAAAGAGCAGCACCTTGGGGCGCATGGCCAGGGCGCGGACGATGGCGATGCGCTGCTTCTGACCGCCGGACAGCTGGGCGGGATAGGCGTCCGCCTTCTCCTCCAGCCCCACCCGCTTCAAAAGGGCGGCGGCGGCCTCGTCGGCCTCGGCCTGGCTCATCAGCTTGGTCTGCACCGGGGCCAGGGTGATATTTTTGCGGATGGTCATGTTGGGGAACAGGTTGAAGTGCTGGAACACCATGCCCATCTGCCGCCGGATGGCGTTGATGTCCGCCTTGGGGCCGGTGATCTCCGTGCCGTCAAAGGTGATGGTCCCGGCGGAGGGGGTCTCCAGCAGGTTGAGGCAGCGCAGGAAGGTGGACTTGCCCGAGCCGGAGGGGCCGATGATGACCACCTTTTCCCCGGGGTGGATGTGCTCCGAGATATTGTCCAGCACCAGGTTTTCCCCAAAGGCCTTGGAGAGGTTTTTTACGTCTATCATAAATCAGCCCCCCTCCTTGTCTGGGAACCGGCGGCCGGCCGGGGGCCCGGCAGGGCGGGCCTGCGTTCAGCGTTGGTCACTTTGCCTCAGCCTCCTTTCCAGCCTGCCCTGGAGCCAGGTGAGGCCCATGACAAACACCAGGTACATGGCGGCGATGATGAGCAGCGGGGGCATGTAGTCGAAGGTCTTGCCGCCGATGCGGGTGGCGTAGTAGGTCATCTCCGCGGCGCCGATGGTGTTCACCAGGGAGGTGTCCTTGAACAGCGTCACAAGCTCGTTGCCCATGGAGGGCAGGATGTTTTTGAACGCCTGGGGTATGACAATAAAGCGCATGGTGTCGAAATAGGACAGGCCCAGAGACCGCCCCGCCTCGCTCTGGCCCGAGTCCACGCTCATCAGGCCCCCCCGGATGATCTCCGAGATATAGGCCCCGGCGTTGATGCCCATGGCCGCCATGCCCACCAGGATCTTGTTCCGGGTTTTGAAGATGACGAAGTTCCAGATCAGGATCTGCACCATCATGGGGGTGCCCCGGATGACGGTGGTATACACCTTGCACACGGCGTTGACCAGCCCCAGCGCGAGGTTCCGGCATCCCAGCCGCTGCTGGTCGTGGGCGGTGCGCACCATGGCCACCACCAGGCCCAGGACCAGGCCCATGGATATGGCCGCCACGGTGATCTGGAAGGTGACGCCCAGCCCCTTGAGATAGAGCTTCCAGCGCTCCGCCTCCACAAAGGCGGTGTAAAACCGGGGACCGAGCTCAATCAGCCATTGAACGGGCGGGAGGCTGGACAGCCAGTGGAGAAACGCTTGCAAATTAGGGCCCTCCTTTCCCCCTCACACGGAGAGGAAGGGAAGGGCGGCCTAAGGGCCGCCCCTCCCAGATCAGGTCAGTTTTTGATGTGGCCGCGCCGCGCGGCTCACGACGGCTCAGCCGGCCTTGATGTACTTATCCACGATGCCCTGGAAGGTGCCGTCCGCCTTCAGCTCGGCCACCGCGGCGTTCACCGCCTCGCGCAAAGCGTCGTTCCCCTTGGCGAAGCCGATGGCGTATTCCTCCTCCACCCACGCGGCCTCCAGGATCTTCAGTCCGGGGTTCTGGGCTATGTAAGCCTTGGCGGGCTCGTTGTCGATGATCACCGCGTCGATCTTGCCGCTCACCAGATCCATGATGGCCAGTGCGCCGGTGTCATAGGCGGTGACGTGATCCTCGCCGTAGCCGCCGTTCTCCGGGGTGTCGGAGGCGTAGATGTAGCCGGTGGTGCCCGCCTGGGTGCCGATCATCTCGGCGCTGTCCAGGTCGTCCAGGGTCTGGATGGGGGATTCCTCCAGGACGATGACCACCTGCACGCCGGTGGCGTAGCTGTCGGAGAAGTCCATCACCTTCAGGCGGTCCTCGGTGATGCTGATGCCCGCCATGGCGATATCGCTCTGCCCCTCCTGCACGGCCAGCAGGGCGGGGTCGAAGCCCATGTCGTCAATTACCAGCTCCAGCCCCAGCTTCTCGGCGATGGCCCCGGCCACCTCCACGTCGATGCCTTCGTAGCCGGTGCCCTTGTAGCCCTCGCCGTCGGAGGTCATCTCATAGGGGGGGAAGGCGGCGTTGGTGGACATAACCAGCTTGCCCTCCTGGATGGTGGTGAACCCGGCGGGCTCACCGCCCTGGCTGGGCTCGGATGTAGGGTCGGAAGCGGGGGTGGTCTGCGCCGGGTCAGAGGGTCCGGCGCTGGGGGTTCCGGCCTGCTGGCCGCAGGCACACAGCGCCAGCGTCATGGCCAGGGCCAGCAGCAGGGCGGCTAATTTCTTCATTTTCTTCATATTCATTCATCTCCATTCAATTTGCGGCGGGAGAAACACAGCCCGGCACGCCATGCGGCGCGTTCGGAGGAGCCTCTCCCAGTGTGTGGATTATAAATGATATGCAGAAATAATGCAAGAAGAAATTGGTCAAAGCCCGCCGTTCTTCCCGCAATTCATGAATTATGACGGATACAGGCAGAATAAGTATACATTTTTATGCAAAACCCCGGCAAGGGAGGCGGGCCGGGGAGGCCGGGCATAGCTGCCGGCCCCCTCAGCAGGGCAGCGCCTGGGCCGTATATTTTTCCAAAAGAAGGTCTGGATAGTACGACAGCTTGGCCCGGCGCAGCCCCTCCAGGCCCAGATCGTCCTCCCGGTTGAGCCACCTGACCTGGGGGTGGCGGGCGCGGACCAGCCGGGCCATCTCCCGGTTCATGGCGGGGTAGGCCCCCTGGATATCGCCAAAGGACTTCTCAAAATTCACGTCGAATACCTCCGGGGTGATGAGCCCGCCCAGGGAAAAGGCCACCGGCGAGCCGTCCGCCCGGATCAGCGCCCCCTCCAGCCCCAGCTTATCCATGTGGTAGAGGGCCTCGATGACGGCCACCGTCTCCTCGGACACGGTATTGCCGTCCTCCCCCGCAGCCTCCTGGCGGAGGGCGGCCCACTGCCGCTCCAGCTCCACGCACTCGGGGACGTTGGCGGGGGTAATGTCCTCCAGCAGCCAGTCGGGGAACTGGTCGTCAAAACGGCGGATATGGTTGCGCTTGGCGTGGAGCTTTTTCCCCGGCAGGTCAGCCAGACGGTTCACGTCATAGAGGTAGTCGAAGCCGTCCCGGTCCTCCTGGAAGGAAAAGCGGCCGGGGCAGGCCCCCTCCAGGGCGGCCCGCTGCTCCCCCGTGACGCACACCAGGGTGAGGGGCAGGCCATGGGCCGCCGCGTCCTCCGCCAGGGCGTCCACCGCGGGGGCCAGGGGGCCGCTGCCCGCCGGATAGAGGTAGCTCAGCCCCAGCTTCCCCCGGATGCGCACCAGCAGCCTGTCCCCCAGCCGGGCGGCCTGCTGGGGCCAGGCCCGGCTCCACAGATAGATATTGGCGAAATTATACTCGCAGCCCAGGCTGCCCTCGGCGTCCAGTAGGGGCTGAACCCACTGGCGGTCCTCAAACTGGGGGGATTCAAAGGTGAGCATATTATCCATTCCTTTTCTCGGAGCACAAATATTATTATGTCTATGTTGCATAAAAAAGCAGTTTAGTCCGCCTTGTAAACGGAAACCTCATATTTCCCAACAAAATTGGTACACTTCGCTGTCAAAGTATAGGTATCCGAGCTGTCTAAAGTGAGCAGTTTTTCCAAGGCACCCGCCTGATCCAGCATATATACTTCATTACCAGCCGAATCAGACAGAATGATGTCTAAATCTCCGCTTACAATGTCAGAACGGAATGAAAATCTGATTTTTTGGTTTGCATCTCCCAAAAATGCAATATCAGAAACCGTCGTGGTCTGTTCTGAATAGCTGTTGTGCATACTGCCCAATGGCTTAGGGCGCGACAGCAGATAAACGCCTGCTGTCACAACAATCAAAACGATCACCGTTGCTATGATACCTTTCTTTTTCATTTCAGAACCTCCTCTTTCCAGCTCAGATCTGTTGAACGCGTATCAGCATATCACAGCCGCAGTTAAAACGCAACGGAAAAAACACGCCGCCGGGGGCCTCCCGGCGGCGTGCAGCTGTATTCACGTTCGGATTGGCCGCGCGCTATTTGGCGTACTCTATCGCCTTCGTCTCCCGGATCAGATTTACCTTGATCTGCCCCGGGTACTCCAGCTCGTCCTCGATCTTCTTGGCGATCTCCCGGGCCAGCAGCACCATCTTGTCCTCGGGGATGGCCTCCGGGTTCACCATGATGCGCACCTCCCGGCCCGCCTGGATGGCGTAGGCCTTATCCACCCCGGCAAAGGAGGAGGTGAGCTGCTCCAGCTTCTCCAGCCGCTTGATGTAGTATTCCACATTCTCCTTGCGGGCGCCGGGACGGGCGGCGGAGATGGCGTCGGCCGCCTGGACCAGGCAGGCCACAATGGTCTTTGCCTCCACGTCGCCGTGGTGGGCCTCGATGGCGTGGATGACGTTCTCGCTCTCCCGGTACTTCCGGGCCAGCTCCACGCCGATCTGCACGTGGGAGCCCTCCACCTCATGGTCGATGGACTTGCCCAGGTCGTGGAGCAGCCCCGCCCGCTTGGCCTCGGCCACGTTGACGCCGATTTCGGCGGCCAGCAGCCCCGCCAGCTGGGACACCTCGATGGAGTGGTTGAGTACATTCTGCCCGTAGCTGGTGCGGTAGTGCTGGCGGCCCAGCAGCTTGACCAGCTCCGGGTTCAGGCCGTGTACGTTGGTCTCGAACACGGCGCGCTCCCCCTCGGCGCGGATGGTGGCGTCCACCTCCCGCTTGGCCTTCTCCACCATCTCCTCGATGCGGGTGGGGTGGATGCGCCCGTCCAGAATGAGCTTTTCCAGCGCCAGCCGGGCGATCTCCCGGCGCACCGGGTCGAAGCAGGACACGGTGATGGCCTCCGGGGTGTCGTCGATGATCAGGTCCACCCCGGTCATGGTCTCCAATGTGCGGATATTGCGGCCCTCCCGGCCGATGATGCGCCCCTTCATCTCGTCGTTGGGCAGGGGCACCACGGACACGGTGGCCTCCGCCACGTGGTCGGCGGCGCAGCGCTGGATAGCCAGGGCGATCTGTTCCCGGGCGTAGGTCTCCGCCTCCTCCTTGAAGCGGGCCTGGATTTCCTTGAGCTTCAGAGCCTGCTCGTGGGTCACATCGTCCCCCAGCTGGTCGATGAGGTAGCGCTTGGCCTCCTCCACCGTCAGGCCGGAGATGCGCTCCAGCAGCTCCAGCTGGCTGTCCTTCAGCTTGTCCAGCTCCTGCTTTTCCGCCTCCAGCTGGGCAATGCGGGCGGTGACGTTCTCTTCCTTGCGCTCCAGGTTTTCCAGCTTGCGGTCCAGGTTCTCCTCCTTGGAGTTCAGGCGGTTCTCCTGGCGCTGGATCTCGCTGCGGCGGTCCTTGACCTCCTTGTCGAACTCGCTGCGGGCGCGGAGGATCTCCTCCTTGGCCTCCACGGTGGCCTCACGCTTTTTGTTTTCGGCAGACTTGATGGCGTCGTTAATGACCCGGCGGGCCTCCTCCTCGGCGGAGCCGATCTCCCGCTCGGCGTAGGACTTGCGGCGCTGGTAGCCGATCACCACCCCGGCCACGAGACAGGCCAGGCCGGTGGCCACCGCGATGATAACGGTGATTAAGACTGGCACTTGCATGTTGGGTTCCACACCTCCTGTTTCTTGTTGTTCAATGAAATAAGCAAAATAAGACGCGATGCGTGAACAGACGCACCGCGATAACCGAAAAACCGCCCGCAATTGGGCATAAAACAGCACTATTTGAGAGTCAAATATGATCTATGAACGCTCGATAGATTATATAAATGCGCCAGGAGGCGCGGTAAACGCTCAAAAGGGCAAAAAAGCGCGGCGGCTTTTCAAAATTATCCTCACTTATTGTAAAGGCCGCGGGCTTTCCTGTCAAGTGGAAATGTGAAACTTTCGTGAACATTCCAAAATTTTTCTGTGCAAGATGGCAAGGGACCCCGCGGCATCGCCGCGGGGCCCTGTGACGTTTTTGACAGGCGCGCCGTCAGCCCTCCAGCGGGCAGGCCAGCATGGCCCCCAGCTCCAGGGCAAAGCCCAGGGCGCGGTACATCCCCACATCCCCGGCGGAGCAGCCCACCGTCAGGCTGGCCATCCCCCGCTCCCGGCACCAGCCCTGGGCCGCCCGGGCCAGCAGCCGTGCCGCGCCCCGGCGGCGGAAGGGGGGCTCCACGTAAAAGTCGTCGAACACCCCGGTTTCACCGCAGGCAAAGGTGGAGAAGCAGGGGGAAACCGAGCACATGCCCACCGCCCGCGTCCCCCGCAGGGCCAGGAAGAAGGCGATCCGCCCTTCCCGGACGGCGGCGGCCAGCCGCTGCTTTTTCTCCCCGGTCAGCGGCCCCTCGCCGATCTCGGCTAAGAAGCTGTTTTCCAGCTTGAGCCACTGCCAGCCCAGCTCCGGGCCGTCCGGGTCGGCGAGGCGCTCCACCCGGAGGGGCAGCGCCTCCTCCGGCGGCAGCAGCATACAGGGGTTGCCCCACTCGTCCACCCCGTTGGGCACAAAGCCCGCCCGCGCCCAGAAGCGCCTGCGGCGCTCCCCGTCGGCGTTGAGCTCGAAGTAGGCGGCCCCCCGTTCCCTGGCCCAGCCCAGCAGGGCCTGGGCGCAGGCCGCGCCCGTGCCGCCGCCCCGGAACTCCGGCTCCACCCAGAACTCCATAATGAAGCATTTGCCGTCCTCGCTGGGGTAGAAGGCGGGGATGGCGAAGCCGATGTCCGCGCCGTCCCGGGCAAAGGCCAGGAAGTACAGCGGGTCTACCGGCCGGGTGCGGTGCTTCTCCATGACGGCGCGGTACTCCTCCCCCAGGAAGTAGTCCAGCGCCTGCTCCCGGCCGGGTTCCCCCTGGGGGAACAGATCCCGACGGAAATAGGCGTGCAGCTTTTCCCAAAAGCGGGCGGTCTCCTCCTGTGTGGTCAGCTCCTTGACGGTGATTTCGCTCATTTTGACATCCTCCTAAATATATTGGAGGGTCAGATGCCGTGGTCCCTCCACTCACGGTTCGTTTTCATAAAAACCACGCTCCTTTGTGTCAGATTTATGGGAAATAAAAGCCGCCGGAGCCCGGGCGCCCCCATCGGAACCAGCGCCCGCAGTCTCCCGCAGCTTTTATGATAGCATTCGGCCCCCGCCCTGTCAAGGCTGGGCCACGGTAAGGGGCCGGGCCGGGTCCGCCGGGGTGAAGCGCCCCTCCAGCCCGGCGGTGATGGTCACCGAGCCGTCCTCCGACACCAGCACCGCCTCGAAATCCCGGTGCTGCCGCCAGTGCTCCAGCGCCCCCTCCCGCCCCATGACAAACAGGGCGGTGGAAAGGCCGTCGCATAAAAGCCCGCTCTCCCCCACCACGGTGACGCTGGTCAGGCCGCTGCGGGCCGGCCAGCCGGTTGCCGGGTCGATGATGTGCCAGTAGCGCACCCCGTCCTCCTCAAAGTACCGCTCGTACCCGCCGGAGGTGACCACCGCCTGGTCCACCACCTCCACCACGCCCACGCTCCCGTCCCCCGCCGGGTCCCGGACCGCCACCCGCCAGGGGGAGCCGTCCGGCTTGCTCCCCACCGCCTGGATGTTGCCCCCCAGGTCCAGCAGGGCGGAGGCTGCGCCGCCCTGCTTCAAAAGCGCGGCCAGCGCGTCCCCGGTATAGCCCTTGGCCACGCTGCCCAGGTCGATCTCCATGCCGGGGGGCAGGGCGGCGGCCCCCGCCTCCAGCGCGACCCGGCCGTAGTCCACCAGGGGGAGCAGGGCGGCGATGGCCTCGCCGCCGGGGACGGAATACTCCCCCGTGGTAAAGCCCCAGGCCCGCAGGACGGGATAGGTGGAGATATCCAGCGCCCCATCCGTGCGCCGGCACATGTCCAGCGCCGCGCCCAGCAGCTCCGCCGTCTCCGGGGAGAGCTCCGCCCTGCCGCCGCGGTTCAGGGCGCAGATCTCGCTGTTCTCCTCCGTGACGGACCATTGGGCCTCCAGCTCCCGCACCCGGGCCTCCGCCTGGTCCAGGGTGTTCTCATCCCCGCCCTCGTACAGCCGCAGGGTCATCACCGTGTCCATGGCGAAAAAGGTGCGCTCCAGGGGCTGGGCGGGGGCGCAGCCGTACGGCAGGAGCAGGAGCGGGGCCAAAAGAAAGGCGAACATGCGTTTCACATGAAACGCGCCGGGGGTACGCCTCATTGCGCCGCCTCCGGGATGGAGTCGTCCCGGTCGATCCACTCCCGCTCCACGTCCACCACCCGGTAGTCCGTGGGGGTGTCCCGGATGATTACCTGGGAAATGCCCGCGTTGATGATGAGCCTGCGGCACATGGAGCAGGAGGTGGAGCCGGGGATGAGCGCCCCCGTCTCCGGGTCCTTGCAAACCATGTACAGCGTGGCCCCCAGCACCTCCCGCCGGGGGGCGGAGATAATGGCGTTGGCCTCGGCGTGGACGGAGCGGCACAGCTCGTACCGCTCCCCGGAGGGGATGTTCAGGGCCTCCCGGGCGCAGTAGCCCAAATCGCCGCAGTTCCTCCGCCCCCGGGGCGCGCCGTTGTAGCCGGAGGAGACGATCTCATCATCCTGCACGATGATGGCCCCGTAGTGGCGGCGCATACAGGTGGAGCGCTCCAAAACGGTTCCGGCGATGTCCAGATAGTAGTTGGTCTTGTCGATGCGGGCCATCGGGATTCCCCCTTTTTTGTTTCTGCGGCAAGTATACCATTTCCGCCCTCCCGCCGCAACGGGAAATTAGAAGCTGTGCCAACAGCCTCGGCACCCAGCTTTACGGCCAATCTGAAACTTCGGCTATTCGTACAGTTTCTTACAGCGGCCCCCGGCCCAGCTTCTCAGCCACCACCGCCATCTGGGCGGATGTGGGGGGCCGCTCTGCGTCAAATTCGATCTCCACAATGCGCCCTGGGTAGCACAGCAGGTAGGTATTCCCGGCTCCGGAGGTCCGGCTGGTCCATTGGTACGCCTCCGCCGCTCCCCAGGGGGCGGGGTCGGCACTCTGATAAAGGTATCCCTCGCCCTCCGGCAGGTTCCTGTTCCAGCTGTCCGTCCGGTCCCTAACCACGGCGTCCCGGCAAAGGCCATAGAGGAAGGGGGCCTTTACCTCTATGACGGTATATTGCAGCCAGTGGGGGACAGGAGCACCGGGACTTCTGCCCAGCCGGAGGTACTGGCTGGCAGTCAGAACAGCCAGCAGGGGGGACTGGGTGAGGCGCACATCCTGGTCCAGCTCCCCGTCCGCGGGGGTCTCCGTCAGGTCCGCCAGGGCCAGGGGCGGCTCATCGGAGCCGGCCAGCCAGCGGCCGCCCGACGTGAGCACCAGGGCGGTGACCAGTACCACCATGATGACGGGTAAAATTACGCAGGCCCCAAAAATGACCGCCCGGTTGACCCCTGCCGACGCCTTGTACCGCTTCAGCAGCTCCCGGAGCTGCATCACGACGAACACGATGCCAAACGTACAGACCAGCATCATCACCATCATCGTGAGCATACCGCCCCGGAGGCAGGACAGGCACCAGACCAGCCCCGCCAGCACCACCGTCAGGGCCAGCATCTGGAGTGCCGGGTGGCTTTTGGTGGCCAGGAACTCCCCCCGCGCCGCCGCCCGCAGCGCCCCGTGCCGCCAGCGGAAGTAGGTGATGAGATCCACCCCCTCCATAAAAATCAGCACGGGCCAGCACACAAGGGAAAACAGGGAGAGGGAGCTTGACAGGGTGGCCACGGGATCGTCAGCCAGCCGCCACAGGAACTGGCAGAAGTTCAGCACCCCCACCCCCAGCAGCAGGAAATTGCTCAGCAGGAAGGTCTTTTTCGCCGACTGGTGGATGGCCTCCACCTCCAGCGCCGGGTCGGTGTCGATGGGCACCGGGTTTTCCTGTTCGTTGCAGAACACCTGGAGCTGGCCCGACGCCCCCGCCAGCACCCAGCCCGCGTGGGCGCACATGCTATAGAACTCCTCCTGCCCCTCCGAGGGGCCGGGGTCGTAGACGGTGGCCTTGGGGAAATAGCACACGCAGAAGCGGAGGGTTTTGGGCTCGATCCGCCGGTAGTGCCAGAAAAGCTGGCCGATTTCACATAAAAGCCAGCCCCGCTGCGCCATCCGGGCCAGGTGGCGCTCCAGCCCGGTGCGGTCATAGAAGGAAAACAGCTCCATGCGGCGTTTGGTCTCTTTCATTTCGCTCACTCCTCTCCAAAGGCCAGGCGGTAGTCCTCCGCCTGGGCGCACAGGCGCTCGTACTCCCGGCGCAGGGTGTCCCGGCCGAAATCCGTCAGCAGGTAGCTGCGCCTGCGGCCCTCCACCTTGGTCACCCGGATCATCCCCGCCTGCGCAAACTGCTCCAGCAGGTTATACAGCGTGCCGGAGCCCACGTTCACCCGCCCCTGGGTGATGGCGGGCACCATGTCCAGAATGTCCATGCCGCAGCACTCCTCCCGCAGGCACAAAAGGATGTAGAACATCTGCTCCGTCAGGGTCTGGAATTTTGCCCTGGGCATGGCCCCGCCCCCTCTATTCTCGATATTCGAGTATTCTGTCCCCATTATATTCTCGAATATCGAGTTTGTCAATAGCCACAAGGGAAATCCTTCCGGCGGGGGCCGGGCGGGCACAATTCACATTTTGTTTACGGTTACCCCATTGACTAGGACATTTGGGAGCGCTATCATAGTACTATTCAAAATCCCGAAACCCGGTCTCCCTAGGAGGTGAGCGCCCATGATCCGCCGCTATATGACCCGCTTTATGACCGGGCGCTACGGGGGCGACCAGCTGAACCTGCTGCTCATCGCCCTGTATGTGATTCTCTATGTGGTGTTCCTGTTCACCCGGATGCTGGTTTTTGAGCTGCTGGCGCTGATCCTGGTGATCGCCAGCCTGTACCGCTCCCTGTCCCGGAACCTGGACCGCCGCCGGGCGGAGAACGCCAGGTTCCTCCAGGCCGTCCGGCCGGCGCTGCGCCGGTGGAGCGCCTTCCGCGCCCGGGCCCACGACAGGGAGCACCGCTACTTCAAGTGCCCCAACTGCGGGCAGCAGATGCGGGTGCCCCGGGGCAAGGGGCGCATCACCGTCCACTGCCGGTCCTGCGGCGCGGTCTTTGAGGAAAAAAGCTGAGCACGGGGATAGCCCCGCCCACTCTCCCGTCCCCCATGGGGCAAGGCCCCCCGCCTTGCGGGGGATCTGCCCTGGAAAAAAGCAGCAGCGCCCCCTGCCTGTGCGGCGGGGGGGCGCTTTTGTCGTGTCCTCGGAAAAAAGTTGTTTACTTTACCTCTTTCGTGTGCTAAAATAGTGGCGATTGAGGATCAGGAGGGACCGTTTATGCCAAAAACTTCCAACAAGGAGCGAAGTATGGCGCTTTATGAGAGCGTCCTGGAGCTGAAAAGCCTGGAGGAGTGCATCGCTTTCTTTGACGACCTGTGCACTGTGGGCGAGCTGCGGGCCATGGAGCAGCGCTACGACGTGGCCTGCCTGCTGGACGAC
This sequence comes from uncultured Oscillospiraceae bacterium, assembly GCA_948670295.1. Lineage (GTDB taxonomy): Bacteria > Bacillota > Clostridia > Oscillospirales > Oscillospiraceae > Enterenecus. The sequence goes on from CAPOAR010000056.1 coordinate 20,188, forward strand.
GGGCTGGTGTACACCGAGATCCTGGAAAAGACCGGGGCCAGCTCGGCCACCATCAGCCGGGTGAACCGTATTTTCTCCTTCGGCGCGGGGGGCTTCCGCGCCATGATCGAGCGGCGGAAACAGCGGCGGGCGCAGTGAGCCCCCCGCCCGTTCCACGTGAAACGCGCCCGGATGATCCGGGCGCGTTTGTCTACGCAGCGTAGGTGGACGGACCCCATCCCCTGTGGTATGGTGTGTGGAAAAGGAGTGAACGCTATGAACAGCTATGTCACAGGGGAGACCATCCGGCACTTGCGCGCCCAGCGGCGCATGACCCAAGAGCAGCTGGCGGAAACGCTGGGCGTCACCGGCAAGGCCGTCTCAAAGTGGGAGACGGGAGTTTCCCATAGTTAAAGATAAGGGCGCAATTATACACCACCCAGAGGTTGGTGCATTGCGTTCTCCGAAGGCTCCTCGCCGGAGGGCTTTGATTTTCCGCAGTCATGGTCTGCTCCAAATCATACAGGGGACGCTACGCTTCCCCTGCGCTGGCTGCCGCCAGCTACCCTTTTGTGGACTTGCCATCTGGGGACACCTTGCAATGCAAGCTGTTCCCAGCCGACAAGTTTCATAAAATATGCTATCTTTTCGATAAGCAATAAAGTATAATGAAGTCAGTAATAAATTTAGAAATTGAGGTAAAGTTATGGCATCCAGCAAAGAATATTTAGAATTTATTTTAGGTCAGTTATCTGGCTTGAATGAAATTACCTATCGAGCTATGATGGGCGAATTTGTCATTTATTATCGTGGTAAGATTGTAGGCGGTATCTATGATGATAGATTACTTGTTAAACCAGTAAAATCAGCAATAAGTTATATGCCAA